>CAYYWW010000001.1:0-12510 GCA_964475515.1 uncultured archaeon
CTGAGAAAGAAGAAACGAAAAGTGAAGAAGTAAAACAAGAGGTAGAAGAAGCTAAATCAGATAAAGAGGCGAGTGAAATAAAAAAGGAAGAACAAGATAAAAATAAACCTGAAGCAAAAGAAGAAAAACAAGAGCCTAAGAAAGAAGAGAAGAAGACAAATAACCAATAGGAAAAATAATAAAAAGAAAGAGTGAGTGTGATTAATTCAGTTAAAAATTAGAAAACTCTAAATCTATCTTTTTTATCTTTTACCCATGCCAAAAATCTTGATATCTTAAAGAAACCTCTATTGTAGTGGCTTTCAATGAATTTGTTGTAACAGTATCTACACACGTATGACTTTAAACAATTGTTTATCTTTGTATCTCTGATTTCTACAACGTATCTATCGTCGACCGTGTCTTTACAGATTACGCAAGTTCTGGACATAGTTAATTTTCATTATTTTTACGTCAATGTTCTTAAATGCCTATTAAAAAATTTTTTAAAGACATTATCCAAGTGTATAGAATGGCAATAGAAAGACAGCCCGCCAAAAAAGTTTACATATCGGATCTTCTAAAAGGAAGGTGGGTTAAAGGAGAGGGGATGCAACCAAGCTATATTGAAACTATTGCTGGTGAAAAAATATCAAGAGCTAGAATTTTGGGAACAGTTGTGCAAAAATTCATTTCAGAAGACAATAAATTCGGCTCTATAACATTGGATGATACTACTGAAACCATAAGAGTTAAGGTATTCAAAACAATGAAACCAATAGAACATGTTAATATTGGGGATTTAGTAGATGTTATAGGTAAGATTAGAGAATTTGATGATGAAATATACATAATTCCGGAAATTATAAATAAAATCACTGATCCCAATATTGAAATCTTAAGGAGAGCGGAACTTCTCAAAAAATCTGTTTCTAGTGGAATAGAAAAAACTAAAGATGTAACACCTGATATTTCAAAGGAAAGGGAAGATCTGAGAGTAGCTGTTTTAAAGGCCATCGAATCAAAAAAAGATGGAGCAGTCTTTGATGACATAGTAAAGATGGTGAAAGCAAGTGAAGATAAAATAGAAGAGATTATAGATGAGCTTCTTTCTGAAGGCGTTTGTTACGAACCATCACCTGGAAAAATAAAGAAAATATAAACATTCTTCATACTGCCGCTATAAATTCAACATAAAATTTAAAACTTCCTTTCAACTCTTTTATTATGATTAAGAAGGTTATTTTAAAGAATTGGAAATCCCATTTAAACTCAGAGTTCATTTTCAATCCAGGACCCAACGTTCTTATAGGCATAATGGGCAGTGGTAAAACAAGCGTAATAGAGGCTATATCCTTCGCTCTATTTGGCACTTTCCCTGCACTGCAATCAAAAAGGGTGGTCTTAGATGATCTCATAATGACAGAGCCTGAAAAAAAGAAAACATGTTCAGTTGAGCTTGAGTTTGAAGTTGATGGTGATGTCTATACTATAAAGAGAGAG
Source organism: uncultured archaeon (assembly GCA_964475515.1). Classification (GTDB taxonomy): domain Archaea; phylum Aenigmatarchaeota; class Aenigmatarchaeia; order QMZP01; family QMZP01; genus CAYYWW01. The sequence goes on from CAYYWW010000001.1 coordinate 1,483, forward strand.
ATCGAAAAGGGTAAGGGAACAAAGAGTGCAGAAATAAGAAAAAACGGAGAGTTAATTGATGTAAACCCAAAAAATGTCACAGAAATTGTTGAGCGTGTACTTCAAATGGATTATGATCTTTTCTCCAAAGCTGTTTATTCTGAGCAGAACGGAATAGATTATTTTTTGAGAATTCCAAAGGGACACAGAATGAAACATATAGACAGGATGCTTAAACTAGATTTATACGAAAAAGCAAGAGAAAATGCGGTTTCGATGAGAAACAAAATAAAAAACGAAACATCGCAACTAATGAAAGTTATTTCTGATATAGAAAGGGAAAAGATAGAAGAGAAACTCAATGAAATTAAAAAAGAAATAGAAACCCTGAGAGAAGAAGAAATGCGATTAAAAGACATAGATGCCAGAATGAAAGGGGAAGTGGAATCGCTCGAAAAAAAATTAGAATTTTTTGAAGCAAGAGATAAAGAATTGATAGAAATAACAAGAGAAATGGATTCAATAAAGACAGGATTAAAGGAAGTTGAAAGTGCGTTGGAACAGAAAACGAAAAAATTAGAAGATGTTGATTTGTCAAAAATTAACGAGGAAGTTCAGAATCTTTCTAAGGAGATCGAGAAACGCAAAAAAGAACTTGAAAAAATGAAGGAAAGGGAAAATAAACTAAGATCAGAACTGGCTTCGGAAAGCACCAGACTTAAACATATGCGGGAAGTGGAAATGCAAGAACTCGAGAAAAAAATAAACGAAACAGCTGCGTACAAAAAAGAGTTGTTGGAACTCAGGGAAAAAATACCAGATCCTGAAATGATTATCGATAAAAAAACAAAGGCTCTTGAAAATAAAAAATCTGAATTCTACCGCATACAGTCTAAAAAGGATGAATTGACTAAGCAAATAGAAGATTTGAAAATGGATGTATGCCCAACATGTGAAAGTCCGCTAACAGAAGAAAAAAGACTAAAACTAATTGAGAAGAAGAGGAAAGAAATCGAACTGATTGAAAATAAAATACCAAAAATGAGCGCGGATTTGAAAAAAATGCAAGATGATTTGGAAGAAACCAAACAAAGCATACAAAAAATTGCATTACTCGAGGAAAAAACCAAAGAATATGATAAAAACAGAAAACGTTTAGAAGAAATAGAAAAAGAGGTTGATGTAATTACCAAGAATATCAATAAAATTGTTAAAGAGTTGGAAGTTGTTACAACAGGTATTAAAGAAACTGAAGAGATGCTTGAAAACAGAAGATTGGAAAAGGAAAGATTTTCCTCTATAATAGAGGATATGACACTGATACATGAAATGAAATCAAAGAAAGTTAAGTATGAGGAAAGGTTAAGGGATCTGAAGAAAAGAAAAGAAGAAATTTCCGCATCACTAGAAGAGGTTGATATTTTGGGGCTGAGAAAGGAATTAAGAGAAAAAACAGCAGAATCAAGAGAAATATCCGCAAAGCTGAATGCGTTAATAGAAAAAATAAGGGATAAAACAGAAGTTCTTTTGGATTTGAGAACAAGAAAAGAAACACTTGAAAAATATAAAAAAGAAGTTGAAACAAATGAAAAACTTCTTAAAGACCTTGATAATTTTGTTAGTGTTTTGAAAATAACACAACAGCAATTGAGAGAGGAGTTTGTTAAAACAGTGAATTTGCTAATGAACAGTATATGGAGTGATTTATATCCGTACGGTGACTTTGACGAAATAAGACTCACCGTAGAAGATGATTATTTGTTACAAATGAAAAGAGGGGGGACATGGCTTTCTGTTGATGGTATTGTTTCTGGTGGTGAGAGGAGCATGGCCTGTCTGGCTTTGAGAATTGCATTCTCTCTCGCATTTATACCAAATCTGAGGTGGCTTATACTTGACGAGCCAACACACAATCTGGACATCAATGCAATAGAGAATTTCTCAGCTTTACTTTCAGAAAAAATAACCAAATTTGCAGAACAGGTTTTCATAATAACACATGAAGAGAGAATATCAGAGGGTCTGGAAAATGTCTACAAACTAGAAAGAAAAAAAGAATTAAATGAACCAACACGGGTTTCGAGGTTGTAAATAGCAATTTTTATCTCTAATAGCATAAAATTTAATTATGGAAAAAAAGAGTGAGATGACAGCTTTTGATATCAGATTTGTGATAAATGAGCTCAAGGAGAATCTCATAAACAGTGTTTTCAGGAAAATATACCATTATGAAAACAAGGAGTTTCTCTTCCAAGTTTTTAATCCTGGAAAGGGAGACATATGGTTTTATGTTGACAGAAACAAGATATTTATCACAGAATATAAAAGAGAAGTCCCAAAGGAGCCTTCGAGTTTCTGCATGTTTCTAAGAAAATATCTTTTAGGACAAAGGATAACCGATGTGAAACAGGTTGGTTTTGATAGAATAGTTGAAATTTACACAAAGGGTAATGTTCTTATATTTGAATTGCTCAAACCAGGAAACGTTATCTTGACCGATAGTTTAAGAAATGTTATAATGCCTTTGGAAATTCAGAAGTATAAGGACAGAGAAATAAAACCCAAAAACCCTTATAAATATCCACCAAGGCCCACAAATCCGTTTGAACTGGACTTCGCATATTTTAAAAGATATGCAAATGCAAGTGATAAAAAAATAATAGTATTTCTTGCTGGTATGGGTTTTGGAGCAGTTTATGCTAAGGAAATTTGCAAAAGAGCAGGAATAGATGAAAACCAAGCCGCAAATGCTCTTGATAATGACTCTCTTTTAAAACTCTATGAAACCATATCTTTACTGGCACAAGAAAAACCAAGACCTTGTATATACAATGATGTTTTTGTTTCGCCTATCTCACTAAGGATTTTTGAGGAGGAGCCAAGATATTTTGAAACATTTTCCAAAGCCTTGGATGAATTCTTTCTGAAACAATACGAGGAAAGGGTAGTGGAAGAGCAAGAAAAAATTATAGAGAAAGAAAAAGAAAAGGTAGAAAGGATAATCGAGCAACAAAAAAAAGCTGAAGAGAAATGGAAGAAAGCAACAGAGGAATCAAAAGAGATAGCAGAGACTATATATAATTATTATGGGACTGTTGAAGCTGTTATATCCGCAATTAAAAAAGCAAGAGAGCAAGGAATGTCATGGTCTGAGTTAAAGGAGCGAATAGAAAAAGAGGAATCCCCAGAAGCCGATGCAATAAAAGAGATAAGAGAACATGAAGGTATTGTCGTTCTTACATTGGGTGGTAGAGATATCGAAATAGACTTTAGAAAATCAGTTGAAGAAAACGCCGAGATGTATTATATGGATATGAAATGGGCCAAGAAAAAACTATCTGGCGTAGAAAAGGCAAAAGAAGAGGTAGTGGAAAAAGTTAAAGAAATAAAGGAAGTTGTTGAAAAGCCTGTTGTAAAGAAAAAACCTGTGAAAAGAAGGAAGAAGTGGTATGAAAAGTTTCACTGGTTCATATCTTCAGATGGTTTTCTTGTTATAGGGGGAAAAGATGCCAAACAAAATGAAATGATATTTAGCAAATATATTGAGCCTAATGATCTTGTTTTCCATGCAGATGTTCACGGAGCAAGCTTAGTTGTTGCCAAAGCTGGTGATAAAGAAGAAATAAGTGATGAGACAAAAAAAGAGGCATCAGAATTTGCTGCTGCACACTGCAAGGCATGGTCCAACAATCTTTCAGATGTTGATGTTTATTGCGTTAAACCAGACCAGATTTCAAAATCAGCGCCATCAGGTCAATACTTACCAAAGGGTTCATTCTATATAACAGGTCCTAGAGAATGGTTTCACAATGTAGAGCTCAAGATATCCATTGGTGTTAAAATAGAGGAATATAAGGGAGAGGAAACAGCAAGAGTTCTTTACGGTCCTGTTATGGCAATGAGAAAGAATTGTGATTATTTCATAACAATAAAACCTGGGTTTAAGAAAGCTTCCGAGCTCGTAAATGAAATAAAAAACAAGCTTCTTATAAAAGCTATTCCAGAGCACAAAGATATCATAAAAGAGATACCACCAGATGAGTTTCAGAAAGCAATACCATACGGAACTGGTGAAATTGTAGAGTATGGTTAGTATTTCTTAACAAAAATGAAAAACAAACACCTAGAGTTAAGAAAATTGCTATTTAATTAAATTACATGTAAACGCGAAATACTTAAAAATTTTAATATTCAAATTTTTATCGTTATGAAACGAATAGGTATACTCTGCGGAGGAGGTCATGTCAGTACATTCCATGCAGGAATGTTAGGAATCCTCGATAGAGCCGAAGAATTGGGATATGATGTTATCGGTTTCTATGATGGATATAAAGGTTTGGAAACAGGTGAATATAGACATTTAGACTTTGGTGATATTGAAGAGCATAAGGCTGGCTCTATCATACGTACGAGTCGTAGCCATGCAGATCCTGAAAGAGTTAAAGACACCATGAAAAAACTTAATGTTGATGCCCTTATAGTTATGGGAGGTAATGACCATCTTGGGGAAGCAGCAAAACTTTATAAAGAGGGTATACCTGTAGTAGGATGGCCAAAAACCATGGACAATGATCTTTCAGAAACTTATTTTTGTTCAGGGTTTCCCACAGCAGCTTCCATTGCTTCAAGCATCGTTAGAAATGCGTACGCTGATGCACAGACCAGCAGACGAATACATTTAATTACTGTTTTTGGAAGAAACACAGACTGGGTTCCCTGGGCAGCAGCAAGGTGGGGAAGATCTGATTTAGTTTTTCCTGGTGAGCATGAGTATGATATTGAATATTTAGCTGAAAAAGTTGCAAAAATTTACGATAAACATCGAGATGCCGTTGTTGTTGTTTCGGAAGGGTTGAAAGTGAGGGAAATGAAAGATTACATAGAACCTGAAGAATATGATCCACATGGTAACCCAAAACTCGATCCACATAAATTAGCCATCCTATTGAAAAGAATGTTCAAGGAAGTTTTAGGAAGTGGTTATCCAGTTTCAGTTGAAAGTGTTACTTATGCCATGAGGAACTTCCCTCCGGTTGAAAACGATAGAGTTTTTGCATTTGAAGCTGGTGAAAAATGCGTTGAGTTGATAGAAGAAGGTAATTTCGGCCAATGTGCAATTTTTGAACTAGAAGGTTTTACTGTTTCAACAAACTCTGCTCCGTTGGAAAAGGTCTCTAGACAGAGATTTCTTAAGGACCTGGGTTTTATAGACTATGAAAAATTGGTGCCAACTGAAGATTCATATAAGTATTACCAACCGGTGTTAGGAAAACCACCACGCAAAAGAGAAATTCTTCTCAGGATGTGATTTATACAATGTTTTAGAAATTATTTTTCTGTTTGATAAAATTCTATAGTATTGCCCTCTGTATCCTTTGCTTGAAACAACACATAATTTTCTATCTTTTTTATCGGCATAACAACTTCGCAGCCTTTTCTTTTGATTAGTTTCAACATTTCATTGATATTTTCAACTTCAATACAAGGGATGACATTGTCTCCAGTAGAAACTTTTTCACCATCTACATTGGGGTTGAAAAGAAGAAAAGTAATGTTATCCAATTGAAATGAGCTCATTCTTTCATCCTTTGAAGATATTTTAACTTTTAATATTTCTTCGTAGAATTTTTTGCTCTATCCATATTCCTGACAGCCACGTAAATTGCTTTAATTTGTGGTTTGTTATCATAATCAATCAACTCTTTCCAATGAGTTCGTCCACCTTTTCTAAGAACTTTTTCAAACATGTCACCGGTATTCTTGCTCCAGATGCGTGTGGATGCCCACCACCAGAACCTCCAACATACTCGGCTGCTTCTTCTGCTATTTTATTTAGCTTAACATTATAGTCCCTTGTTCGCATAGTGATGTCGAAGTATTTTTTTCGTTGGTGTATAGCTAAACCAACACTTTTCCCAGTAACAGTTGCTGCAAACAGTGCCATGGGGCCACGAAAACCAAACGGCTCTATATCTTTCACAAAACCGATTCTACCGAATGTTTCTGCTTTTCTCTTAACCATCTCATATAGTTCAAATTCTCTGTTTACTGCTTCTTTCGCACTTTGAACAAGACCTTCTATATCAGATGGGTTTTTACCTTCAGATAATTTTGCAACAATTTCTCTCTTGGCATCATATGTGCCAAATCCGTCTGTTTTTATACCAAGAACTAGGGTAGAAACTTCAAAATATAAAGCACGTTTATCCCAGCTTTTCAGCCTTTCTATTATAAATTCTGTATCATCTGAATAATCAGCAACAGCACCATATATTGCGACCCATATTCTTTCTTTCGGAAGTTTCTTTTCATAGTACCTATAAACGATTTCAGATGTACTTTTCTTTTTGTCATGAATGAAGTTTAATTTTTTAATTTTATCTAACAACGGTTTGACATCATCTGGTATTGTGTGGTGATCAAAGTAGAGAATTTCGGCTCTCTTTTTATTCATCAAGCTTGCGACATCCTTTGCATCTTTCTTTGTTAATGCTATATCACAGATGAATATCTTCTTAGACTTCGTTTCCTTCAAATCACTATAAAGAGAAACGGGCTTCGTGAAAAACACATGTGCCTCAGGAAAAATTGTTTTTATTAACGCAGCTGCGCATATACCATCTCCATCTGCATGGGTAAGTATTGTAATATCCATTATTTCACCTTGGATGCACATTTGTAGCAAAGACCGGTAGATACGTCATAGTGCTCATCACAAACATTTGCTCCACACAACTTGCATGTATGCATGATGCCGGGTTTATTACAATAAACACAAAGACCTTTGATAATCACAAAATCACCAAGTAATATTAAATATGTTTTGAATAATAAATATAACAATGCCGGGATGGCGGAACGGCTAACGCGCTGGCTTGGAGTTTTATGCATTTTCAAAACAACGAAAATGGAATAAACCTTAAAGCCAGTGTCCTTTACGGACTTCTGGGTTCGAATCCCAGTCCCGGCGTAATGTGTGAGTTGAACTCCTACCGTCACCATATAAATTACACGGTGGGTGACATTCAACCATGAGAGGTGTTTAAGAAAAAATAAAAAAACATTTCAATACAAAACCAAAAAGTAGATAGAACATAACAAGTACGTAAAAAAGATACATCTAACTGATATAACAAAAAATAAGAAGAAAAAGAAAATTTAGATTTTATTTTGCTTTTACGACATCGATACAAATTCCAGCTGCAACTGTCTTACCCATGTCTCTTATAGCAAACTTAGCAAGTGCTGGGAAGTCCTTCTGAGTTTCAATCGCTACCGGCTGCATTGGTTGTACTTTTATTATTGCAGCATCACCTGATTTCAACATATCTGGTTTTTCTTGAAGAACTGCACCTGTTTTAGGATCTATTTTCTTTTCTATTTCTATAATCTTACCTGCCACGTGACTTGTGTGTATGTGGAAAACTGGTGTATAACCCTTTGTTATGACTGTTGGATGTTGCAACACTATAATCTGAGCTGTAAACTCTTTTGCAACAGTTGGTGGGTTGTCTACGTGCCCAACAACATCTCCTTTTCTTATTTCATTAGCACTGACACCTCTGACATTAAATCCGATGTTATCTCCAGGTTCTGCCTTATCAATTGGTTTGTGGTGCATTTCTATAGATTTTACTTCACCAACTTTTCCTGATGGCTCGAAAATTACTTTATCACCAGGTTTCAAAACTCCTGATTCAACTCTACCGACAGGTACTGTTCCTACTCCTGTAATTGAGTAAACATCTTGAACTGGTATCCTCAATGGTTTGTCTATTTGCTTTTCTGGTGGTTTTATCGTCTCATCCAATGTTTTAACAAGAGTGTTGCCTTTGTACCAAGGCATTTTGTCTGATTTTTTAACCACGTTGTCTCCCATGTAAGCAGAAACTGGTACAAAAGGTATCTGATCAACTTTGTAACCGAGCGTCTGAAGCAACTTGCTTACATCTGATTTTACCTGATTGAATCTGGCCTCGTCATAATTTACTGCGTCCATTTTGTTTATTGCTACAACTATCTGATTTATCCCAAGAACCTTTGAAAGATACAAATGCTCTTTTGTTTGCTCCTGCACACTATCTTTAGCAGAAACTACAAGTATAGCAGCATCCGCCTGACTCGCTCCAGTAATCATGTTTTTAATGAAATCCCTGTGACCTGGGCAGTCTATGATTGTAAAAAAGTATTTATCTGTTTCAAAACCCTTGTACATAAGGTCTATTGTCAAACCTCTTGCCCTTTCTTCCTTCAACTGATCCATTACGAAAGCGAACTCGAATGTCTCTTTTTTCAATTCCTTGGCCTTCTCTTTCAATTTTCTAAGTTCCTGGTCTGGAATTGAACCGGAATCGTAAAGCAGTCTTCCGATTAATGTTGACTTACCATGGTCTACGTGACCTGCTGTTATTATGTTGATGTGTGGTTTTTCTGCCATATAAACACACCTCTATGTTTTTATAAACTCTATGTTTTATTGTTAGATTAATATTTAAATGTTTAACTACATTCCAAATATTTAAATATTTACACATGAATACTTGTTTATTTTTTATTATAAAAAACAAAACTTAAATTATGAAGAAATGTGTTAGTTTGGTTTCAGGTGTTATATTCCTGGCTCTTACAATATCTGCCGCGTTTATTGTTTATCAAAGTGCGACTCCGGTAATTAAAAAAATGAAATCAGCTGCTATCGTGGAGCAGATGAAAGATACTTTTGTTGAACTGAATAAAATAATAAAAAAAGTTGCTTCTGAAGGAGAAGGTAGTAGAAGATCTGTTGATATAAAAATAGATGCAGGTAAGATTGTAGTTGATGAAACCAATGATGTTATATATTGGGAATATGAAACAGATACTCCTGTGATATCTCCAAGAACTATGCAGACTTATGGTGATATCATAATAGGTTCTAACTTAAATGTGAGAGCATACGAGGCAAATTATACACTAACAAGTCCAGAAATTCCGGCATACGTTTTAGAAAACGAACATTTGAAAGTATATGTGAGAAAAATAGGCTCACCAAGTAATTATGAAACATACAACACGTCTCAGATATTACTTGGTATCTACCAAAAAGATTTGGATAAGTGGTTAAATAACGATGGATTTTTTGAGGTGTCAATAGACAATGAACAATCTTCTAAATCAGGCACAGGTTACACTGCCTTAGAAAAAACTGGTAATTTTTTAGCGTATGCAACAGCTGTTGCATATATGAATTCAACATATAAAACCTATTTTGTAAATTTCACGCTAGAGTCTGGTGCTGATTTCTTGGAGATAAGGGGAGGGCTTGTGGAGTGATGATGAAGATGAGCATCACTTTAAAGGGCATTTCTCCCATAATTTCTTTTGTTATTCTCATAGCATTAGTTTTTTTCATAGCCACGATAGTGACTCCATGGACATATAATTTAGCAAAAAATCTTACGACACAGACAGGATCAAGCGCACTATCTGATATACAGTGTAGAAACGCTGCCTACGATTTTGATACAAACTATGGTAATTATGGTGTTTTATGGAATTTTTCTGGGGTAAACGATACACTAAGTGTTAAAATAGAAAATACAGGAACAATAAATCTGTATGATTTTTCTTTGGAAATAAAATTAGGATCTGGGGAGAGTCAAACTATAAAAAATCTTGATATCAATCAAACCACACAAAAAACAAAATCTAACCCGCTAAAACCTGGACACAGTGCTATCTTAAAGGCAGTAATCTTAGAGGATTTGGAAGATAGTTTATCCGAAGTTAGAGTTCTCAATGATGTTTGCCCCGATGTATATGTAACGCAAGAGTTTTAAAAAAATAATAATTACATACTAACTACGTGTGTAACCTTTAATTAACAAAAAGGTACAAATTAAATTATATGGATGCTGCTGAGAAAAAACTTCTTTCAAATATAATTGATTATCTAAACAAAATAGAAGATAGGATAAATGTTATCGAAGCGAATGTTTCTCAGATAAAAGATTTGGAGCTCGTAAACAAACTTGATATTATAAATTTAAAAAATGAAATCGAACAAGTAAAATTAATCAAAGGTGTAAAATCTGACTTCTCATTTGATGAAATAATCATCCGGCTGAGTGAATTGGAAAACAAAGTACAAAAAATAGAAGGTTCTATCACTAGCGGAAAAAAACCGAGCGTGTGCAGCAAATGTGGTTATCCTGTTCCAGAAGGAGCAAAATTCTGTCCAAACTGCGGTGAGAAGGTAAAATGAAGGTGTGTCCCAATTGTAAAATAGAGTATGAAGACACAAAGAACTTTTGTATACACTGTGGAGCAGAACTTGTTAAGGAATCTGGATATGATGAATTACTTGAGACGTTATCAGAAGCCATTAATGAAATAAAGAAAAACAAAGACAATATAAATTCCTTGAGACGTGAAATAGAGAAGGTGTCCAATAAAAAACCAGTTGATGAGGGTGAGTTAGCTGCACTTGAAGAGCGCATTTTCAACAAAATAAAAAAGGATGTTTTGAGAAAAATAGAGCTTATAAAATCTGATATTGAAAAAACAAAGAATGATATTTATTCTCTTAATATCAAGAAAGAGCGACTGGATAAAGATATAGGTGAAATCTTCCAAAAAACAAGAGAGCTTCTCTCTGAATATAGAAAAGAGATGTCTAAAATCCAAATTGAAATTAAAAAAGAGCTAACTGAGAAAATAGACGCAAATACAGAGAGCATATCCAAACTTGCAGAAAAATTGAAGAGTTTGAACATAAATGGTGATACAGGAGAGATGAAAAAGGTAATAAAGATAATCAGAAAAGAAATCAAAAATAATAGGGAAGTGTTGTTAAAAACGATAAAAGATGAAATCATAGAGCAGTGGGATAAAAAACTGAAAACATTGGATAAAAAAGTTAATGAGTTGGAAAAATTGAAGAAAAAAATTGAAAAACTGAATCTCGAGAAAAGAGTTAAAGGGGAAGAAAAGGAAATTGATGTTGTAGAGAAGCAAATCCAGAAAATAAGAGAAGAATTTAGAAAATTCCAAATACAAAGAAGCATGGCA
>CAYYWW010000001.1:12610-52255 GCA_964475515.1 uncultured archaeon
GGTAAAAGAGATTAATAAAAAGATTGAAGATTATAATGTTATTGTTAAAAAAGGAGTGAGAAACATCCTAAAAAATGAGATAAAACACGATGAATATAAAAATGTTATTAAAGAAATCGATACCATAAAAAAACATCTAAACAAGTACGACAACAATATGAAAAACCTCTCTCAAGAAATTTCTAATTTAAAGAAGGAAATTAAATATATGGAAGATAAAATAGTTGAAAAAATTCAGGCTCAAATAGCAAGGGTGTTGGTTGGATGATAGGCATACAAAAGAATAAACCTGAAAAAATAATCTCCTTGAGAGAGGGTATAGAAAGACTTGTCAAACAAATTCAGAAAGAGGAAATGGAAAAGTTTAAGAAGGAAATCTCGATTGCTTTGAAAGAAAACAAAGAGATGATAAAAGATATTAAAAGCGATATAAAGGTTCTGGAAAACAGTGTAAAAGACATGCTGACATTTCAAGAGTCTTTAAAGAAGCTTAAAATAGCCACATTGGAAAAAAATCTCCAGAGAAGTGGACTCAAGCAATTGAAAGAAGTCGCAGAGACTGCTAAAAGAATAGATGAAATCGCTGAAAAACTGGAATCAATGGAAGATGACATAATTAAATTGAAGAATGAGAACGAATCGCTTAAAAAAATAAAAAAGGAAATTTCTCGCGAAAGTGAACTTATTAAAGCAAAAGAGGAGTTGTTAGATGAACTGAAAAATGAAGTAGAAAAAATATCCAAAGTGAACAAGTCATTTGATGATGTCAGAAACCAACTCGAAGGTTTAGAGAGTAAGATTAATGCAATAGATAAAGAAATGCATGAGATGGAAAAGAATTTTTTCACCGAGCTCGATTTGATGAAAAGGGAATTTAACAAAATAACATCGGATACTGAAAATAAAAAATATGTAGAACTGAAAAAAGACATGGAGAACTTCAAAGAAGAGTTGGAAAAAATTAAAGAAAAATCATTGATGGGAAAAATAAATAGAATCGAAAGGGAACTGAAAAGGAGTGTTGAAAAAGAAATAAAATCGGTTGAACAAAAATCGGTGGTAAGTGTAAGAAATAGTCTTATAAATGAAATCAGTGGGTTGAGGGATGAAATCGAAGACTTGAAAGAAAAAATAAACGCCATTGAAAGGCAAATAAAATCTGTAAAACTCTCAATTCCCGTTGTGATAGAGTAAAATGATGAAACTATTAAATACAGTTTCACTTAAATTTTTCTATGGCCGAAAATGCAGAGATAATAGAAATAGCAAAAAAGATATTAAAGATAGGTTATGTGTGTGATCATTGTTTGGGCAGACAGTTCGCTCAGTTATTAAGTGGTCTTACAAATGAAGAGAGGGGTAGAATCATAAGATTATTTCTTGCAATGAACTATGAAGTTAAACCGTTCGATGCCGATCTGAGTAATTTTTGCAGTTTTAAGTTCAGAAATCAGAAACTTAAGGTTGTTAAAAAGAAAAAATGCTGTATATGTAATGATGTTTTTGAGAAACTGGATGGTTTTAAATCAGAAGTTGAAAAAAAACTAAAGGATGTGGAGTTTGAAACGTTTCTAGTTGGAACAAAGCTTTCTCATGATCTTATTGAGAAGGAGGAGAGTTTGTGGGAAGAAATAGGCATACTATATTGTGAACCCATAAAGGCAGAAATTAACAGAGAATTTGGGAAAATTTTGCAAAAATTGTTCAAAAAAGAAGTGAATGAAAAAAATCCTGATGTAAACATTATTTTAAATTTAGAGAAAAACAAAGTAGAAGTTAAAATAAATTCGCTGTTTATATTTGGAAAGTACAAGAAGTTGGTTAGAGGTATACCCCAAACAAAGTGGGATATGTATGATGAGACTGTAGAAGATATAATAGCCGAGTCTGTAATGAAGCTCACTAAAGGTAAATCACACGCATTCCATGGGGCAGGAAGAGAGGATATAGATGCTAGATGTCTTGACTGGAGACCTTTTGTTTTCGAGGTGAAAGAACCGCTAAAAAGAAACATTAACCTGAAAAAAATCGAGAAAGAGGTAAATAAAAGTAAAAAAATTCAGATAGGTTTTTTAAGATTTTCCAATAAAGAAGAGGTAAGGAAAGTAAAAAACTTAAAACTTGATAAAACTTACCGTGTTGTTGCTGTTTTTGAAAAACCACTGAAAAATTTAGAACTGTTAAAAAAGCTTGAAGGTGAAATAAACCAAAAAACTCCAACACGTGTTCTACACAGAAGAGCAGATCTAATAAGAAAGAGAAAAGTGAAATCTATAAAATGGAAAAAAATTGATGACAGAACGCTGGAGCTTGAAATAAGGGCGGAGTCGGGGTTATATATAAAGGAGTTGATAACAGGAGATAACGGAAGAACAAAACCATCAGCTTCTGAACTTTTAAATAACCCTGCAAATGTAAAAGAGCTTGATGTTATAAGGATATGGCAGTGATAATAAATTTGTGCTCTATGTGGTTCTTAAACTATCTCATCCTTCAATATTATTTTGCGAGGGCCTATTAAAGCGGATCTTCTCAGAAATTCTAGATTGGTAAAATCCCTAGTGTTTATAATTTCCAAGAATATATTAAGGATTGATAAACGGTATTTTTTGCTTTGAATATGACCTTGTCACCATTTTCGACTAATACATCATATATTATCTCAGGGTTTTTCAGTCTCATAAAGATACGTGACTGGATAACCTTCGATTATTTTCAGTTCTCTTACTAATTTTTTACGCAACTTCATAGCTAACATTGAATAAAACATAAAAACTTTCAAAATATTATCTGATCTAGCATTTTGAGTAAAGAATAAACATCTAATTGCAATAAAACATTTAAACTTGTCTTTCTATTTTGTTAGTATGGTGATAGTGTGAAGTCCAAAGGATTCAGATCAGGAACGAGAAGAAAACTGAAAAAAAATATCAGAGAGAAATTTAAACCTGAAAATTACATAAGAAAGTTTTCCCTTAAAGATAGGGTTGTTATTGATCCTGATCCTGCTTCACAGAAAGGCATGCCGTTCCCGAGGTTTAAGGGAAAGGTCGGCGAAATCGTAGGAAAAAGAGGAGACGCCTACATAATTAAAATAAAGGACGGGGACAAAGTGAAACAGGTTATAGCAAGGCCCGAGCACATAAAACCTATTTGATAGGTAAAAGATATTAATAAATAAAACAAGTGTTGTATATGGAAATAAAGAATGAAAAATACGTAACAATGGCAGAAGCTAAACAATTGCTCAAAGAAAAGGAAAAAACAAAAGAGCTTGGTTATGAGCAAAAAAATGCCTTGGAATTTCTCAATAAATTCTCAAAGTTAAAATTAAAGGATGCGAAACAGATGTTTGAAGAACTTAAACAAATACAAAAACTGAAAGAAAAGCATATAGTAAGTATCATAGATCTTTTACCAGCGGATAAAGATGACTTAAGAGTGCTTTTCGCGAATGAGATAATAAGCTTATCAGAAGAGGAGAAAAAGAAAATATTGGACATAGTGAAAAAATATGTTACGTAACAGAATTCTGTAAATTTTTTTTAATATAAACTTTAATTCTATAACTATGATTGCGAAAAAAGATATTAAAAAAGATGAATGGGCAGTAGTTTTGGATTTCTTAGCCCATGGTCACTATGGAATGGATAGGCCACAGCCTGTTGCCCAAGTACTAGGTGAAAAATATTTCTCTTTACTCGAAGTCATAGTCAGAGATGGTGTAACACTTCATGCTGGAGATAGGGTTTACATAGGTGATAAAAAAAGAGAGCATGTGAAATATATAAGGGAGAGAATAAAAATGGAGAACCTAACAGCCGCTGCCAAAGAAGAGCTCCCGAATGCAGTAGAAAAAATAGTTGAAAAAAATCCAAAAGCATTTGTTGATTTTTTCAATAATTCGTCTCAGATAACGAACAGGATGCATCAGCTGGAGTTATTACCAGGAATAGGAAAAAAACATTTATGGGCTATATTAGAAGAACGAAAGGTCAAGCCATTCGAATCATTTGATGATATTAAAAAAAGAGTGCCTCTCATACCCAACCCTGAGAAGATGGTTGTGAAAAGAATACTACTGGAGTTGGAAGATAAAGACAAGTATAGAGTTTTTGTACCTAAATTTGAAAAGGGAATGTCAAAACAAAGTATATATAAAAAGTATCCAATATAATATCAGGTTAATATGCTTGTTAAAGATGTGATGGTAACAGACGTAAAAACAATAGAGCAAGAAAGCAGTGTGCAAGAGGCGGCAAAAGAAATGGTAAAGAATCGTGTAGGGAGCTTAATTGTTGTGAAAGAAACGAGACTTGTTGGAATAGTCACAGAAGATGATATACTGAAAAAAGTAGTTGCAGAAAACAAAAACCCAAGTAAAGTAAGAGTTAAAGAAATAATGACAAGGAAGGTTATAATGATAGACCCCAACGAAGATCTAGATTATGCATTGGAAATAATGAAAAGTAAAAAAATAAAAAAACTTCCTGTTGTTGCGGGGAACAAGCTCATAGGTATAGTTACAACTACTGATATTTGCATGGCTGAACCAATGGCAATAAAAAAATTAAGCGAACTCTTATTAATACCCCAGGATAGAAAAATCATTGCAGGTTAGGCCGTATTTTTCATAATCATGGAGAAGGTACTGGTCGTTCCGAGAGCTGTACTTTTTGGTGTTAGAAATGAAAGACTTTTTCAAGGTTTTTGGCATGGGAAAAACGATAAAATTGAAAGTATAATTTCAAAATGCCATTACTTTGTGCCAAGAAATGAAGCAGAAAATAATCATTATTTCAAGCAAATTGTCCCTTACATTGTTTTTAAACACAAAAATCGCTTTTTCGTTTACAGACGCACTTCGAAGGGATCGGACAAAAGGCTACATTTTCTTTACTCTATTGGTATAGGGGGACATATAAACCCACTTGATACCAAAGATATGAAAGGAAACGAATTTGAAGTCGTAGTTAATGCTATGAAAAGGGAGTTCAAAGAAGAAGTGGTATACCCACATGACTATGAATTCAAAAAAATAGGGTACATTAATGATGATTCTGATCCGGTTGGTATGGACCACTTTGGTGTTGTATTCTTAGTTGAAGGTACAAGTCCCGACATTAGAGTGAGAGAAACAGAAAAAATTAGAGGAAAGTTAGTAGAATTTAAAAAGATTGATAATTTTTCAAATAATTTCGAGAGCTGGTCAAAAATTGTGTGGAAATGGATAAAAAATTATTATCGATTCTTAAAATAATGAAATGGGCTCGAGGGGATTTTCACATAAAAACGTGTTGAACCCCTGACCTTCGGCTTTTACGCCTTAGCTTGGCGGCCTTATAAGACCGACGCTGTAGTCTACCACTCCAATGGAGCGGATCTAACCAAGCTGAGCTACGAGCCCATATTTTTATGTTAAGATAACCTTTAATAAACATTTTAACATTGAATTAATAAACTCGTAAAATTTAAAAATAAGGATTATATATAAACTATATAATTCCTTGAGTTCTATGGAATTTTTATCGTAAAATTAAGAGGTGATAAGAATGACAAATGGACAGTTAGGCGGACAGCCTGTACTGATATTGCCAGAAGGCGCTATAAGGATGAGGGGTAAAGATGTGCTTAGAGCCAACATTGCCGCTGCAAAGGCTGTTGCCGATGCTGTCAAGACAACACTGGGTCCAAAAGGCATGGATAAGATGTTAGTAGACAGCTTAGGTGACATTACCATAACAAATGATGGAGCAACTATTTTAGAGGAAATGCAAATAGAGAATCCAGCAGCAAAAATGATGGTTGAAGTTGCAAAAACTCAGGATAAAATGGTCGGTGATGGTACAACAACAGCAACAGTTCTTGCAGGTGAATTACTCAAAAGAGCAGAAGATTTGCTTGAACAGGAAATACATCCAACAGTCATTACAAAAGGTTACAGGATAGCGAAGAAGAAAGCATTAGAAGTGCTTGATAAAATAGCAATAAATGTTGAAATAACTAACGAAGATGTCTTGAAAAAAATAGCTCAAACAGCAATGACTGGCAAATCAGCGGAAAAGGCCAGTGAGGAACTTGCAAATATTGCCGTAGAAGCAATTAAAAAAGTTGCAAGAGTTGATGGGAATAGCGTGAGCGTGGATGTAGATGACATAAAAATAGAGAAAAAAGAGGGTGGGTCAATGAATGATACAGAACTAGTAAATGGTATAGTGATTGACAAGGAGGTCGTTCACTCAGATATGCCAAAAACTGTGAAAAACGCCAAAATAGTTTTACTTGATTGTGCGTTGGAGATCAAAGAACTTGAAGGTGATGCAAAGATAAATATAGACACACCGGAAAAAATGCAGGCATTTCTCGAGAGTCAGGAAAAATCATTAAAGGACATGGTAGACAAAATAGTTAAGACAGGTGCTAATGTAGTGTTTTGTCAGAAAGGTATAGACGATGTTGCGCAGTATTACCTGGCTAAAAACGGTATACTAGCAGCAAGGAGGGTTAAAAAAAGTGATATGGAGAAACTTGCAAAGGCAACAGGAGCAAAAATAGTCAGTAATTTAAATGACTTAAATAAGAACGATCTTGGATCTGCAGGTTCTGTTAAAGAAAAGAAAATATCAGATGAAGAGATGATATTTGTTGAGGAGTGTAAGAAACCAAAAGCTGTGACGATCCTTGTAAGAGGCGGTACAGAGCATATAGTTGATGAGGTTGAAAGAGGCGTTGAAGACGCAGTAAAAGGTTTAGCAGCTGCTCTAGAGCTTGGAAAAATAGTAGCAGGTGGTGGAGCGTGTGAAATAGAAGTTGCAAAAGAGCTTAGAAAATACGCAGAGACGCTCAAAGGACGCGAACAGCTTGCAGTAAAGGCATTTGCAGATGCGGTAGAAGTAATACCAAGAAGTTTAGCAGAAAACTCAGGACTTGACCCCATTGATGTGCTCGTTAGTTTGAGAGCAGAGCATGACAAAGGTAATGTACATCACGGGATTGACGTTTTTACAGGAAAATCTCAGGACATGGTAAAAACAGGTGTTGTAGAGCCTTTAAAAATTAAATTGCAGGCAGTGAAATCAGCAAGTGAGGCAGCAGAGATGATACTGAGAATAGATGATATGATATCAGCAGCAAAGAGTGAGAAATCAGGACCAGGACCGTCGAGAGGTGGTCCAGGAATGGACGAATATTAGATGTTGTTTTCTCTTTCTTTTATTTTCTTCTTTTATTTGTTGGGCATTACGTTTGTAAACTTTTTATATAACGAAGAGTATAATAATATTCATGGAAGACGAAGAGTATGAGATTATTCCGGCGTCTCCATTAAGGAGATTGGAAAAGCGAATAGAAAGAATAGAATCCAGCAGTTCTTCTTCTGAAATTAGAAATCTTATCGAACAAATAATAGAACTTATAAAAACCAACCAGAGGGTCATTGATGATATAATAAAATCTGACGCAGAGTTAAGAAATGAAATATCTAAGGTGCCAAACAAAATAGACAAGTTGATAGATACAATGAACGAATTCATGGAGCTGTTGAAAGCAGGCGCTGCGGAGGAGACTGTGGATGAAATTTCAAAGGATGTTATGAAACCTGTTGTAGAAAAGCTTGATGAGCTCGTTAAACAGAACAAAACGAACTTAGAAATTACACAATCACTTTTAGAAAGTATGGAAACATTAGATAAAAGGATCAAAAGACTTTCTTTGGAAATGGCGGGGATATACAGAAAAAGAATGTAATATAAATAAACCTCAATAAAAATAATAAATATGAAAAAAGTAAAAAAGGATATAAGCTTACAGGCAGTGATAGTAACTGTTATAATAGTACTTGCAGCGACATTTGTTTTGCTTGCAATTAATATATCGGCGGGGCAAAATTTTTTAACAGAATCGCTTTTAATAATAATAGAAATAACATTGTTAGCAATGTTTGCCAGCTTAAGAAAAATTGAATACGCGGTAGGAGGTAAATAGTATGAAAAGAAAAGGTATAACACCTGTCGTATCAATAATAATTTTATTGTTTATAACAGTTGCTTTGCTTGGATCTGCATGGAATTATTTGCAGGGATTTCTTTTGGGAAGGATATCAAAAAGTTTTGATATACCAACAAACGGTATTTATTGTGATGGCGGTGTTATAAAAGTTATAATACAAAATACTGGTCAGGGCAGTCTCACAGAAGACGATTTTATAGTACACGATGTAGATGGTACTGAGGTTCCTTTGCAAAATCTTCCTCTCGAGCCAGGAAAAGCCGCAACAATAATTGAGTATGATTGCGGCGGAACGTGTAAAGAATACCACACAATAAATCTGGGAACCCAAGCGAACATAGTACATCCAAAAGTATATTGCCCATGAAAGGACAAACAAATGCTATATCTATAATTTTGGTGACAGGCATAGTTGTGGGTTTAGTGGGCACTGCTTATTTCTGGGGCCTCCCACTGATAGAAAAGAGGTCTACCATAACTAAGTTTACAACTGCAGAAACATTCGCAAAAAAACTCAACGAAAAAATAATCGATATAGCAAATTCAGATTCTGGACATAAAACATTAGATATACCATTTGGTGCTATTAAAGTGGTTCCATACAGTCCAGGTGAGGAAAGCAATTATATACTTTTTGAATTCGAAGTTAGTCAGCCGCTTGTTCTAAATTCTAGTATAGTGTATCTCGAGGAAGCAACATTTGAAGATGTAACAAGCGAGGTGGGTGTGTTCGGAATATCCTCGCCAAGTGTATTATCCATGGAATCCGAGCCCTTTGGGGATGAATTTAAAATTAAAATTAAAATACAGTACAGAGAGCTGGACTCTTCAGATCCCAGAAAAGGATATAAAATAGTTTTGGATAGTATCAAGAAGACGGGTAATAACAAAGTAACAATCTCTTATGGTAAGAGAGAAGTTTTAGAGGGTCAGGCTAAAAACGGTGGTGATTTGATACTAACACATATAAATATAGAGGTTGTATAGAGTCACGGTGAAACTCTCTTAAAAAGTGAATTTAAGCGTACCGAGAATGTTTTATAATTTAAAATGGTAAATCCATAAAAAACAGTAGTTTGCGAAATTAATTTTTTCATTTGTTAACAAAAAGTGAATTTTTCAAGAAATTAAAACTGCGCAAGGCGGAAATTTTTAGACATGCGCAGTAAATTTATAAATTTTATTATTAGCTGTTGTAATTATTAAATGATGAAAAAAATTAAGGCACAGACACTGGTTTTTGAAAATGTTCTGTTATTTGGAATAGGTGTTGCTATATTTGTTCTATGTTATGCTGTTTTCACTTCGTACCAACTGTATTTTTCTGGTGTAGGAAATATCGACCAGATGAATAGAATAAAAAACATTATTACATCGAATGTGCTCTTTTTGGAAGAGAAAGAAACTGCAAATTCTTCAATCATAATAAGAATACCTAGAAAGATAGGTGGTCAAATATACAAGATAAAACTATCAAATGAGGGTGTAAATGTAAGTACATCAGATTCCTACGTTTTCTCTTCTCTTTATATATTAGACAATTCTTTGTATATTTCAGGAAAAACGACAAGCATCAAGGGCAAAGTTACAATATATAAGAGAGGAAACAAAATTATAATAATATAGCCTATGTCAGAACTTGTTCCTCGTCCAATAAGTGTACAAAGGATAATAAGAAGATTTAGAAGGGCAATTGTTTCAAAAACAAGGGAAAAGGAAGAGAGTTTAGTGACCAAAGGTATAGCAATACCAGTAGCGTTCCCGTACCCACCCGGAGCATTTAAGGAGAAAGAAAAAAAAGAAGAACCTAAAAAAATAGAGGGTATAGACATAACCACTGAAGGTAGATTCTTTAGATATAAAAGAAAGAGAGATGTGGAAACGGATATAGTAAACATAAACATAAAATACCCGCTAATTCCGGAAAAACCTAAAAGAGGGGAGCAAATCTATGCTTACGCTAACATAAGATATGATGAGAAAACAAAAAATTTAGTATACTACTTGATAGAGCCGCCTTTAACAAGAGGGGATATTAATCTTATCGAGGATATAAAAAGGGATTTGGAGGAAAGACTGGATATAGACATAACAAAACTGGGCGCTGTTGAAACAGAAGAAATATTAATAGAAGAAATAGAAAACTCTCTCCGAAACATTGGTGTTGAAATAAGTGAATCGAAAAAACGGACAATAATATATTATATAAAGAGAGACGCGATGGGCCTTGGAAAAATAGAAGCATTAATGAGAGATCCAAACATAGAAGATATAAGCTGTGACGGTGTTGGTATCTATATATATGTATATTACAGAGACCCAAGGATAGGTTCTGTTAAAACCAATATAAAATTTGACACCCAGGATGAACTTGATTCTTTTATAGTAAAGCTGGCACAGAAATGTAATAAAACCGTATCAATAGCAGAGCCCTTGTTGGATGGGACGTTACCAGATGGTAGCAGAGTCCAAGCAACGTTGGGTAGTGATATCGCTAGAAGAGGTAGTAATTTTACCATACGAAAATTTACTAAAAATCCGCTAACTCCAACGCATATGTTAAAGTTTAATACATTAAATTCTCTGCAGTTGGCTTATTTATGGCTTGCTGTAGAGCATGGAAAATCGATTTTGATATCGGGCGGTACAGCTACAGGTAAAACTACTTTATTAAATGTGCTTTCATTATTTATACGTCCAAATCTTAAAGTTGTTAGTATAGAAGATACGTCCGAAATACAGCTACCATTGGAGCACTGGATACCTCATGTTGCCAGATCACCACTATCAATTAAAGGTAAGACCGGTGAAGTAACGCTGTTTGACCTTCTTAAAGCAAGTTTAAGGCAAAGACCAGATTACATAATTGTTGGTGAGGTTAGGGGTAAAGAAGCGTTTGTCTTGTTCCAGCAAATGGCTACAGGGCACCCATCACTTGCAACAATACACGCAGCAACAGTACCTCAGTTGATAGATAGGTTGATAACACCTCCCATATCATTGCCTCCTAGATTACTTGAAAATATAGATATAATTATATTTCTCTCACGTACCCGGATAAGAGGTGAAGTCGTAAGAAGAGCGTCTAAAATATTGGAAGTTGTTGGTATTGAAAATGAAAAACCGATCACAAGAACTATCTTTGAATGGAATCCTTCAACGGATAAATTTGAAAAAAGAGAGCCTTCAGTTGTTCTCAAAAAGATAGCGGAATTGGCAGGTCTGAAAGAAGATGAAGTAATAGGGGAATTGTTTAGAAGAAAAAAAATCATAGAATGGATGTTGGAGCATAACATATACGATTATCGTCAAGTAGCAAAAATAATTCATACGTATTATACAGATCCTGAAAGGCTTATGGACTATATTACGAGCGTATAAATCTATTTAGACGGTTATTGAAATTGAATCTTTTCAAATAAATTTAATTAATCTGCAACAACAATTTTAATTATATATGTTTACTAAATTTGCTTTCCGTATTTTTGGTAGTATTGTAAAACAATACATAGAGTATTTCGATACGCTTAAAATAAATCTCAAAAGAGCCGGATTTCAGATGACAATAGAAGAGTACGTGTCGTTGATGTGTTTTATCACGCTTCTCGTTTTCATGTTTTCATTCATTCTTGGGACAGTTTATATAACATATTTTATACCTCACGTGGCTTATACATATACACTCGGTATAATAATAGCACTAGGGACCAGCGCTCTCACTGTTTTTTTACTATACTTTTATCCTTCATTAAAGGCGTCGGAATATAGAAAAAAAATTGATTTTTCACTACCATTTGTTGCATTCTATATGACCACTACCGCGTCTTCGGGTGTAAATCCAGTTGAAATATTTAAAGTGCTCTCTCTAAGAGGTGGTGTAGTTGGAGAAGAAGCAAAAAAAATATATACAAATGTTAAAACACTTGGCTTAAATCTTGTAGATGTCTTAGCAAAAACCGCGACAACGACACCATCAGCAGATTTTGCCGATTTATTGTGGGGTATGGTGTCTGTAATAACCGCTGGTGGTGATCTAGAGGGGTATTTGAAAAGTAAAACAGAAACGTTGATGAATAAATACAGAAGAGTTTTGAATGAATATGCAAAACAAATAACAATATATATGGAAATATATGTAACATTGGTAATTGTTGGTAGTCTCTTTTTCGTTGTTCTCACAGCTATAATTTCTCCTCTGACAGGACTGGGTGTTTTATTCTTACAGACATTTCTGGTATTTTTCTTCGTTCCTCTTGTATCAATTGGCTTTATAGTACTACTAAAAAATATATATCCGGGTGAATAGTATGGGTATAGAACTATCCCAAAAAAAGAAGGTAACAATAATATCTTCGGTTGTCAGTGTTTGGCTTATAATAATGGGTGTTATATCAGGAGATCCCGGAGTTTTTGGAAATCTTTTTGTACTTGCAATGTTTGCTTTTATAATACCACAATTTTTGCATAGATATGCAAGATATGTGTGGATAAAGGATATCGAACAGGAATTTCCTAATTTCATAAGAGGTGTGGCTGATTCTATAAGATCAGGCATGTCATTCAAAGAAGCCATAAAAATTGCATCTAAATCTCGATATGGAAAGCTCACGGATGAAATCAAGGGTATGAGTAACAGATTACAGTGGGGCGTAGATTTTTTAAGAGTAATGGATATATTTGCCGAACGTGTCGAAGAATCCAAACTTATAAGAGAGTCAATAGCAATCATAAAAGAGTCTTTTAAGTCAGGCGGTAACGTTGCGGACACGCTCGATTCGATAGCGAGAAATATAGTAATGTTCAAAGAAGTTGAAGCGGAAAGAGAATCTCTCGTAAGACAACATGTGATGATAATGTATGGCATCTTTTTTATGTTCATGGGCATAGCATTGACCACTATATTTGTCATGGTTCCTGTTATAAAATCGCAGCCTGAAACAATGACACAAGACCTCGCTTTTCAATTCGTTAATCCTTGTCAATCGCACACAGGGTTTCCATGTAACTACTTCAGCATGGTTGGTGCATTTTTGGGTATTCCTGAAGGTATATCCATGTATTATACAGCGTTGTTTTTTAGTGTTGTCATAATTTTAAGTATCTTTGTTGGTCTGATTGTTGGCCAACTGGGTGAAAACTCAATACTGGCAGGTGCAAAACACTCAATAATAATGGCAACCATAGCCATAGCCGTGTTTGTTTTCCTAGCCAAGGCTGGACTGTTGCCGGTCTAGTTAAACCTGTTAAAGTTTTAATATGGAAAGGGAAATTTCGAGGCAATTGGTGCATTTATCTGGTTTGCTTTTTGTAGTTGCGGCTCAGTTTATAGATACGTTGCTTTTATCTTCTTATTTTCTTTTGATATCTGTTGTTTTTTTATTTTATTCACAGTATGTAAAATCGGAAGAGAAAAGAATACATAGACTCTTGGATAAAATGGAAGGGAAAATAAGAAAGATAGCAATTGGTCTTGAAAGAGAAAATATCCAACGACCGTTTGTGGGGGCGTTTTGGTTTTATTTTTCTTCAGCATTAGTGTTTTTATTGTTTCCTTTAAATATAGCATCAGCTGCTGTTCTTATACTCGCTGTTTCAGATAGTCTATCAACAATTGTTGGTATAAAGTTTGGTAAACACAAAGTACTCGGAAACAAGACATTAGAGGGTATTATTGTTTTCTTCTTTTCTGGTTTTCTTTCTTTAATCTTTTTACCCTTCACAAAGGCATTTTTTGCATCGACTGTCGCGACTTTTTCTGAGATTCTCCCTGAGTTTAAAAATTTCAAGAGAATTAAAGAAACTGGCATTCTGGACGATAACTGGACGATTCCTATGATAACTGCAACCGCCCTTTACACATTTACTCTGTTGACTTGAGCTCTATAATACCAAACATCAGTAAATTTTTCATTGCTAAAAGAAAATCCTTTTTTTCATCTTTGAATTTGTCTTTCAATTCTTCAAATGTATAGTCATTTCTAGATAGTTCCTTTATTATTTCTGCTGTTATACCTTCAAATTTAAACGGTACTTCATCAAGTGAAACGTAAACTCCTTTTCTGTCCTTTTCTTTAAAATCCGAAACAAGCGATCCCCTGAATATGATTTGTTTTCCTTTAAAATCTATTTTTGGCTCGTTTATTACAAATTCAAATCTCAAAACATTCGGAACAAGTCTATAGATCTTTATAGGCCGCTCATCTATAGATATTGCCTTCCACTTCGCTTTGACTATATTATATTTTCTCAATTCATTTAAACATCTGGAAACAGTCGACGGTGAAATATTTAATTCTCGGGCGATTTTACTCGGTGGTGTCGGTCCTTTTTCTTTCAAATAATCGAGTATATTTTTTATTGTTAGGTTTGATAGCAGTCTGAAAGTTTTTACAGCATCTTCATTTTGTTGAACTATCACTTTCATATTTAATAAAATGGTTGATGAATTTATAAACTTTATTTTTATATAAGCGCAATAAATTTCAAAAAAAATAATATAATTTCTATGAAATGAATTAATTGTATTGTAAAATAATATATATTTTATTTTTTTGAAAATAGTATTTCAAAAATCGATAAGTTTTTAAATTAATTTGTTTATGCATTGGTATGGGTGAGGGGAGACTCTGTATAATAGGTGGAGAGAAAAGTGAGAGTAATATTAAATTAATAGAAGAGGCCAAAAAGCGCTTTGACTCTGTATTTTTTGTTCCTATATCAGGAATCCATATAGGTCTAACGGATAGGTTTAGTATCACTTACAGGACAACGGATTTATTGAAATTCGACGCGATTCTTCCAAGAATCCCCCGTTATTTCAGTTCGTATGCATATCAACTTCTTTCCCTTTTTCCCGAAGATACGTTCATGGCTATTAAACCAATATCATTTCTTTTGGCATGTGAGAGGTTTTTCCTCCTCACAGTGCTAAGAAAAAGAAACATAGAAACAATAAATCTCCGACTTACGCACACAAAAAACGCTGCGTTAAGAGTACTTGAAGAAAACGGTTTTCCACTAATAATAAGAACTCCCAACAAAAAAACAGGAGTATTCGTCGCTAATGAAACAGAAGCTAAAACAATAATAGATGCTTTTACAGCATTGAAACAACCCATACTCATAGAAGATGTTATAAAGGATATGGTAAGTGTCTATGTGGTTGAACCTGAGGTTATAGGAGCTGTCAAAAAGAGGTCAGAAGAGAAAGATATTGTTTTCTCCAAAGGAAAAATAAAATCATTTAAATTGAAGCCAGAAATAGAACAACTTGCATTGGATGCGGCTAAATCAATAGAAGCACAAATAGCAAGGGTAGATATAACAACATCTGATATACCGAAGGTTGTTAATGTAGAGCTAAATCCAAATCTTATAACACCTAGTAAGGTGATGGGAAAGAATATTGTAGAAAAACTCATAAAAAATGTATATGAAAACTACAAGGCGCATAAAGAAAAACCTGTTCTCATTAAATTTTTTGAGGATGCAAAATCCGTTATGAAGGATGTATTGAAAGGTAAGCAGATAATGATATAACTATTTTATAATTTTCGTTAAATTAATTATAAAGGAGTTTATATGAGTCCAAAGGAATTTTTAGAAGCATTTGGTGCGAAGGTTCTGATGTTTTTACAAAAACTCATACCGGAATATATACTTCCAAATTTGCAGCTCATAATACAAGTTCTAATATTGATGTTTCTGGCTTTTATCATAGGTAGAGCACTCAAAACTATAACAATAAAAATATTGAAATCTCTCGGTCTCAAAAGAATAACAACAAGAACATGGACTGAGAGTGTAATTAAATTTACTGGTTACAGAGGTAATGTTGTTGAATTAATTGCAGATCTTGTTAAGTGGCTTGTTTATATTGTTTTTCTTTCCCTTATAATAGAGACAGTTGGTTTACCTGGGATAGCTGGTTTGTTTAATCAAGTCGCAGCTTTTATGCCAAGATTTATAGGCGCCATTGTTACTATTGTTGTTGGTTTTATAATAGCAGATTTCTTTGGTAAAGTATTTGAAGAAGC
Organism: uncultured archaeon; assembly: GCA_964475515.1. Classification (GTDB taxonomy): domain Archaea; phylum Aenigmatarchaeota; class Aenigmatarchaeia; order QMZP01; family QMZP01; genus CAYYWW01. Next base: position 28,654 of record CAYYWW010000001.1, read on the forward strand.
TGTGAGAAAGTTTTCTCAAGACGATATTTTGTCCAGAATATCAGGTGGAATGATAAAGTATTCAATAGCTATTATATCTATTATAATGTCTTTGTCTTTGATAGGATTGGACGCAACTTCATTAACAGTGATGTTCTCTGCTGTGTTAATAACCATGATATCTTTACTTATCATAGGGTTGAGAGATTTGCTTCCGAATTATTCTGCAGGTTTTCACATAAAGAACCAATATAAAGTAGGCCAGAAAATAAAGATCGGTCAATATTCAGGTATCATACAAAAAATATACCCCTTGAATGTGGTTTTGAACACAAAAGATGGTGTTGTGACAATACCGAATTCTCTTCTGTTAAAAGAACCTGTTAAAACACTGAAAAAATAAATGGGCCCGCCGAGATTTCCAGCCTTCTTTGAAACTATTTCTGGAGTTTCTTTGCAACAATGAATCTGTAGAGAAAGCCTTTGAACTCGGGTCGCCAGCACCCCAAGCTGAAATGCTAGACCATTTTAGGAAGCAAGGTCTCCATTTCTTTATTAGGAAACCTTGCCTCAAGCTACACCACGGGCCCAGACTATAAAATATTTAATCCTTTTAAAAATAAAAAACTCAAGCATATCGGTAAATATTTCTTATACTGTTTATATTTTCCATTCTTTTTTCAGCAGGCATGGCTGTTCTGAAGAGGTACCAAAACACCTTTTGGCACCACTCTATCCAGTCCTCATCGTATATTTCATAGAATAGAAGTATCCTTTCATCCAATTCGCCTTTCTGATAATCCAGTGGGTTTAACATCTCTCTAAACCGTGCTACTTTATCATCAATAACAAATCCTCTTAGAGGCTGTTCTCTATGTCTTATTTCTATCATGTTCTTTCCAACGATTTCATTGATTTGAAGTAATTTTTTTACATTTCTCATGCTATCTATGGTAACCCTCGTTAAAACTCTTATTGATACGTTATTTCTTGCTAAATCTTCAATTATATCAATGATTTTTTCTCCTCTTTCCCTAACATTTATCCATGAAAGGTTACCAGAGAAACTTAAAACTTGGTTCTGGGCACGCTTAAGATGATCTTTAATTTTATCGTGTATACGCTCTTTTTCTGCATTAACTATCACAGCGTTTCTCTTCTCGGCATCTACGTATTGGTATATATCAAATGGCGAAAAATCCATTTTCTTCGCCGTTTCTATCTTTTTAAGGAGTCTTTCCTGAAATTCAGTCGAGTGTATTTTCTCTATATTTCTCCAATAAACAATTTTCAGAGCTCCTCTCGTTCCCTTTCTAAATGTTCTTACAGAAATTGTGCCGTTTTCACGCATGATTTTTTCCACATATCTATCAGCCGTTTTCCAACTCTTCTTGATAAGTCTGGCAATTTCTTCTATCGTTCTGGGTTTTATATAAACAAAATCGTTTATTTTTTTAATGGTTTTATTGTCTAACATCGTTGAATTTTTGGTATTTGAGATATTTAAATGTAAAACTATATGGACAATTTTTTTCCTTTAATATGGATAAAAAGTAAAACTATAATTACATTTCGGGTGATATCTTTGGTGTGTAGAGTTTGTGACAGATGTGGAAAAAACTCACAAGACGTCGTTCTTGTGGAAAACTTACCTGTATATCGTCCAGTAATTGATGAAAAAGGAAGAGAAACACTCGAATATGTTGGTTTAGACACATATCTCTGTCAGAAATGCATAGAAGAATACAGATCGGACAATTTCAGATTAAGTAGCACGGCATTAAATATGGCGACGGGTTATGATATCGCTTAAATCAACAAAAAACAGACATCTTCTTTTAAAGACACCCGAGATTCGCGCTGTTGCAAGGATAGAAGCTGCGCTCCTGAAGGGAGCTAGAAAATATTTCGAGTATAACAACTTCCACGAGGTTATTGTTCCATCAATAACGAAAGCTACTGGATCGTGTGAAAATATTGATACTCTTTTCGAAACAAGCTTTTTCGGAAGAACAGGATATCTCAGGCAAACAGGACAACTCTATCTAGAATCATTGATACCAACGTTAGGAAATGTTTATTGTATAGGTCCCAGTTTTAGGGCAGAGCCAGATGTAGATAATAGGCATTTAACTGAATTTACACTAGTTGAGATGGAATTTCCTGGTGATTTTGATATGTTACTTGGCCACATAGAAAACATCATACATTCCATGATAAGAAATGTGTTAAGTAAGTGCAAAAAGGATCTTGAATTTTTAGGTGTTGATTTAAAACGTCTTGAAGAAGTGAGACCTCCCTTCAAAAAAGTGACATATACAGAAGCAGTTGAAATGCTTTCTGAAGACGGTGTTGCGTGGGGGGATGACCTAAAGAGTCACCATGAGAAGAAGCTAGTTGAACACTTTGGTGGGAAACCGTTGTTCTTAACACATTTTCCCATAGAAATAAAGTTTTTCAACATGAAGAGAAATCCAGAAAATCCGAAAATAGTCAATAGTGCGGATCTTCTTCTTCCGTTTTCCGGTGAAGCGGTAGGGGCTGCAGAAAGAGAATATGAATATGAGGAAGTTCTGGAAAGACTTAAGAATTCGTACATGCTGAAACAACTTGAAAACAGAGGGGGGTCAATTGAAGATTTTAAGTGGTATCTTGATTTCTTGAAAGAACATGGTAACGTACCACACTCCGGATGCGGTATTGGACTGAATAGAGTTACCCAGTTTGTACTTGGAATAGATGACATAAGAGCCTCAACGGTTTTCCCTCAAAACAGGGAAAGTCTGTTATGATTACAGAAGCTCAGATATTCATAACCAGAAAGTGTAACAATAGGTGTAAATATTGTGCTCTCACACAAAAAAATTTACCGGAAAGGGAGTTAACAACAGAGGAGTGGAAAAGGACTTTTACTATCATGGATAATATTGGAATTAAAACGCTCAAAATTTTGGGCGGTGAACCCACTGTTCTTGAGGATCTTCCAGAAATTCTGAGATTTTTAAATGAGGAAACAGACATAGATTACGCTATTCTTTCTAATTCAATTATCCCACGTGAAAAATTGGAAAGATTGGTAGAAGTTGGCCTCAAAGGTTATTTCGCTAGTGTGGATAACATTGATGGTCTTAAGAGTGTGGACAGTTATTCAACAAGAAAATCACATCTGGCAATTGATGTTTTAGATTTTCTGAAACGAAGAGGTGTTAAGCTGCTGGGTGCTAATACTGTTATTCATAGAGGAAATTTAAGAAATCTTCCTATAATATTGGAATTTCTAACAGGGATGGGGATATGGATGAATATATGTGCTATGCATTATGGAAATGAAGATATAAATTGGATATTTAGATCTGAGTATTCTGAATTGGCGTTGAGACCAAAAGATACTCAATTAGTGAAAGAAATTATGGAAAAACTAAAGGAAATGAAACATGCAGGTTACATGCTCGCTTGTCCAGATTCTTATTTGGATGGTTTTCCTGAGTATGGTATTGGTTTAAATTGGAAATGTGGAGAGTTTAGTCAATTAAGAGTAGATGCAGATGGTTCTCTTTTATTATGTCCCGACCTGAGAGGTGAGATGGGTAGGTTTAATATTCTTGAAATTGGTGAGAATGATCAATACTTAAGTGAAATTGAGGAGGCATGGTACAAAGACCCTGAAAGGGCAAGGTGTCCTGGATGTTATTGGAGTTCTATGTACAGGGCAGAAGTTAATAAAAAAATAGGCGGAGAATTCCAATTCTCAAAAGAAATTAAAACATAATGCCCCAGGAGGGATTTCCGTACGGCTTTTTATGGTAGCTTCCGCTTGCACAAAAAGCCGTAGAGCAAAAATACGCATTGAAGCGTATTTTTACATTTCTGCTCCACAGCTCTTTGTGGAAGTTGTTAACTCCTGTAAAGAGCTGTGCTTCGAACCCTCGACTTCCAGCTTTCTGCTCTTTCATAACCGTTTGTGACGGTTCAAATCTTCTAGTTGATTAGAAGGTTCACCGCAAGTGCTCTGGCACTTTAAACTTGGCTACTAAGTGATTTAACAATTCTAGTGTAGTAGCCAACCTATCCAACTGAGTTACTGGGGCATTATATTCTTCTATTTTTATTATCTATTTAAATATAATTCTGTTTGAAATGCTCAAATTTTACAATAGAATCAGCGATTAATTTTTTCCCGCCCAACCTTTTTTGTGAAACTTATTAGTTTCTTTGCTTCCTTAAATGGATCTTCTGCTTTCTGGACAAGAGATGCTATATGAATTCCATCTGCACCTGCTTTTATTGTTCTTTCTATATCATTCAAATTTTTAGAAGAACCTGCACAAATGACAGGATGTTCAACAGTTTTTTTAACCAATTTAAACATTTCCGGTGGTGCTGGTCCCGGTGCACCAGAACCCCTTTCCAATATCGTTATTCTATGTCCCATCATTTTACCTGCAAGTGCGTAAGCAGCTGCTATTTCTGGTTTGTGAAGGAGTACAGGCTTCGCATCTCCTACCCAACCTACAGTTTCTCCAGGCTCTACAATAATAAGTGAAGTTGGCATTGCCTCTATTCCCATTCTTTTTATAGCAAAGGCTGACAAAGCGTGAGCACCTGTTATCCAATAGGGGTTTCGTGAGTTCATCAAACACATGAAATAAAGCGCATCTGCATATTTTGTCAAACCATCAACATTTCCAGGAAAAAGCACTATGGGTATTGAAACTTCTTCTTTTATCCTTTTTGCTGTTTCATTAAGCAAGTCTTGATCTATACCCAATGAACCACCTATTAAAATAAAGTCGGCCCCGCCTTCATAAAACGCCTTTGCAAACTTTAATGAGTTTTCTATTTTATCAGCAGGGTCTATCAACCCAAAAAATGCGACTCCGTCCTTTTCTATTATTTCATACAGTCTTTTTTCCACAGCACCTATTTTCATAGCACACCTCAAAACATAGTTTTTAATTTATAATAAGTATTTATATATATGATTCTTGTTACGGGAGGTAGTGGTTTTATAGGTTCAAAGCTTGTTCACTCTCTTATCAAAAGAGGTTATGATGTAAAGATTCTTACACGTGATCCTCGGAAAATAAAAATTAAAGATGTGGAATCTGTAAAGGGTGATATAACCAGGAAAGAAACTTTAAAAAATGCCGTAAAAGATGTAGATGTTGTAGTACATCTTGCAGGTCTTGTTTCGTATACAAAACCAGAAGAGGTGCTATACAGGATTAACGTAGATGGCACAAAAAATTTGCTTGATGTGTCTAAAAACGTCGATAAATTTATTTTTTCATCGAGTGTTTCTGTTTTTGGTCCCATAAAAGGCGTTGCAGATGAAAATTATCCCTGTAAACCAATGAGCTACTATGGAAAGTCCAAACTTGAAGCTGAAAAGTTAATTCATGACTCTGGGATTAAGCATGTGATTTTGAGAATAGCACCAGTATATGGAGCAGGAAGTCCTTATTGGCTGAAAAATTTGAAAATGCTTGATAGTGGATTTCCTATACCAAACACAAAGAGCTTAACACATATCGTGCACATATCAGATGTTGTGAATGCGTTTATTTTGAGTATAAAAAGGGGTGAAGGCATTTATAACATAGCTGATAAAAAACCCATACCATTCGTTAGATTAGCTGAAAAAATAGTAAAACTTTTAGGTAAAAAACCAAAGAAGCTCCCGCTTTGGCTCGTTTATCTGATATCCGTATTTATGGGGAAGAAAAAATATATAGATGTCTTGACTATGAATAGAAATTACAGTATAAAAAAAGCTCAAAAAGAATTAGGATATAAACCAAAAGCTGATATGGACAAAGAACTTAAAAAAATGATAGATTGGTATAAATCTTTGAGGGATAAGCATGTTCAATATTCTTAAAAAACATTTTTCGAAATCTGTGGATGCTTTGGCAAAGAAGGTTATCGAAAAGAAGATATCTGAAGGTGATATAGAAAATTTTTTCAATGAATACGAACTATATCTTTTACAGGCAAACGTTGCATTCAAAACAGTAGAGGCTATTAAAGAAAACTTAAAGAAAAAGCTTCTTGGCCAAGAAATAAAGAGAACGAAGGCCAAAGAAATGATTTTGGATGCATTTAAGAAAACACTATTAGACATAGTTGATTTGGGTAAAATCGATATAGAAAAAATTATAAAGGACGCTAAACATGAAAAAACACCATGCATTGTATTTTTAGGGTTTAACGGGAGTGGAAAGACAACCTCAATGGCAAAGCTCGCTAAATATTTACTTAATAAAAAATTCACTGTTGTTTTTGCTGCAGCGGACTCATTCCGCGCAGCGTCCATAGAACAATTAACTCATCACGGAGATAAGCTTGGTATAAAAACAATAAAACACGATTATGGAGCAGATCCTGCTGCGGTTGTTTTCGATGCCATAAAATACGCCGATGCCCATAATATAGATGTTGTTCTTGCTGATACAGCCGGAAGGGTTCACTCGGATAAAAACCTGATGGACGAGCTTTCAAAAATCATTAGAGTTAACAAACCTGTCTTGAAGGTTTTGGTTATAGATTCATTAACAGGGAATGATGCTGTGGAGCAGGCAGTTAAGTTTAATGAGGGTGTTGGGATAGATTGTGTTGTGTTCACCAAAGTGGATGTAAATGAAAAGGGTGGCTCTATACTTTCTGTGTGCAATGCTGTGAAAAAACCTGTTCTTTTCTTAGGCACAGGCCAAAATTATGATGATATTGAATTTTTCGATCCCAAAAAATTTGTAAATGAATTGTTGGGCGAAGAACCGTAAGTCTATATGTTAATTTTTGCGGCTTTGTAGTAATTTTCTGATTTTAACCAATTCATTAAGGATCTTCAGGTTAACATCATCTTCTTCGTAAGACTCTACTGCTACCGGTCTTTTACCTCTAACAAATTTCATTATTAATTCTCTTAATTCTTCGAATTGTTCTACTCCTTCTATTTTTATTTCACTTCTGGCTTGTTGTCCAGAATAACCAGCAGTTTGAATTTTGAGAGCAGCAATTCCAAGCATTCTTGAAATAGGACCCTGACCAATGTCAATGTTAGTTATTCTGTTATAAGGCACGACTCCTGTGTTTTTGAACCACACTCCTCTCCTCCACACTATTTCGTTATCAGTGAGTTTGTATGATATTGTGTCATAGTATTTTGGAATCCAATATATTATGAAAATCAATGAAACTAAAATTGGTATTGAAATAATGAGAGTAACGATAGGTGGAGCAAAAAGTAGTACAGGAGTATACCATGTTAAAACACAGAAGATTACTCCTAACACCAAATATACGTAATAAAGTCTTTTAAATTGTGGTGCAGGCTTGAACTCCTTGCCAATTTTTATTTTGAGATTTTTTGCGATATTCATTATGTGAATTATATTTCTATTTTTTTAAATATTTCTTTATTGGACATGACGTGCATAAGCAATAGGGATTCGTAAGCTACAATTTTGGTATTATTATCTTTTCAGGACCAACCGCTTCGTATTTACCTTCTAAATAATACTTTCCAGTCAGAGCGCAGAGCATCGCATCAAATTTATCTTTGCTAACACCTCTTTCCTTTTCTATACCTAATATCTTCTTTGTGGCCTGTGGAAAAACTTCAATTATTATATACCCTTCAAGGGATTTTATCAGATTTCTAGCTCTGTTGACAAGTATACCCATGTTTGGGAATTTGGGTGAAAGTGGTTTAAATCCCATTTCCATCAAAAGCTTGTCGCTTTCTCTGAAATATCCTTCTTTTGGAAAACCAAAAGGTGCATCTATAGCTATAAGGTCTGGATCTTCTTTTTTCACTTCCTCTATTATATCCTTGTCGTAATAGAAAACTTTTACATCTGTTTTTATGCCTGATGCATCCTCTGTTAAAACACAAAAGCCTGTTGGATTTGTTTCCTTTCCAGCTAAATCTATGCCAATTATTTTTGGCATGTTTAAGAATGAGAAAAATGAAATTAATACTTATTTCACAGCTTCAAATAATAAAAATGAACAATATTTTCATTATTCACGGAGCCTATGGCCACCCGCAAGAAAATTGGTTTCCATGGCTGAAGTCAAAACTTGAAAAATTAGGTTGTAGGGTTTTTGTTCCGAAATTTCCTACTCCGAAAAACCAAACTCTTGAGAAATGGCTTAAAATTTTTGAAAAATACAAGCAATACCTGAATGAAAATTCTATTCTTATTGGCCACAGCCTAGGTCCTGCGTTTTTATTGAATGTTCTCGAAAAATTAAATAAACCAGTTAAAGCAGCTTTTTTTGTTTCTGGGTTTGCTGGTTTATTAGGAAACCCTGGTTTTGACAAAATCAATAAAACCTTTGTTGACAAAAGCTTTAATTGGAAAAGAATCAAGCAGAACTGCAAGAAATTTTACGTTTTTCATTCTGACAATGACCCTTACGTTCCTTTAAAAAAAGCGCAAGAACTCGCAAAAAATCTTGATGTTAGTGTTATCCTTGTTAAGAATGCAGGACATTTCAATGAAAAAGCTGGGTATACCAAGTTCGAACTGCTCCTTGAAAAAATAAAAAATGAACTTTCTAAGTAACAGAAGAACTCAAATCCTCTCCAAAAGAGAAGCAAACATAAAAGGCAAAAGAATTGTTGCGTCTCCTTCTATTGTAACATATCTTGCATTTTCGTTAATTTTCCCCCAAGAAACAGCCTCTCTCAGCCTTGCTCCGCTTAGGGAACCATCCCATTCCACTGCTGTAGTTATGAAGACGGCATAATCCAATCCATCTTTAAACTGGTTCCACCATATTGTATGATGTTTGCTTATACCGCCGCCTATCATCAATGCACCTGTCTTCTTTTCTGTGAATGCAATGTCACTTAGTTTTGTTTCGTCTTTGAGTATGTCCACTATAAAATCCTTTTTATCGTTAGCAAACATCCATAATTGATAACCAAATGCGCCATCGGTTATTCCGGGAATAAAAACAGGTATTTTGTTTTTATAAACCCAATAAACCATGCTTTCCTCTTTGTTGGAAACATCTAAACGCTTTCCCACCTCCCAAACTAATTCGTACGTTGACAATCTTCTTTTACCTTCGTTGTAGATACTTTCAAAAATTGGTTGGAGTTTTCTCTCAAGTATTATACCATAACTTTCATTAGGAACCAAGACATTCCCAAGCCTGTTTACTCCTTGTTTATGAAGTTTTTTATCATCCATTATAAATGAACCATGGTAATATGGTTTCCATAATCTTGCAAGATCATGATCCAGTGTTCCGCATGTTGTTATTACAGCATCGAAGAGTTTTCTTTTAATCATTTCAACAATAACACCACGTGTTCCCGTGGCCATTATGCACGCAGGAAAACTTAAAAAATTGAAGCATTTCTTATCTTCAATCATTTTCTCCAAAATATTGACACCTAAAGCCAATTTTTTGGCCGAGAATCCACCACTTTCAAAAAGATTTCTCATCACTTTGTCTACACTGCTGCCCTTTTCTATCTTTATATCCTTCACAATTCTCTGTTCTTTCATGTCTACCATAACATCATCACTAAGTTAATTGGTAACATGGTTTAAATAATTCCTAATCCGTTTAAAAAACCTAACGTGAAAAGTGATACTATTGTTGTTGCCAAAACAACGCCAAGGGATATGGAAATGAAAGATTTTTTCCAGTCCAAACCCAACATCCATGCTAAAACCGTTCCGGACCAAACCCCTGTGACAGGCAACGGTATTCCCACAAACACGGCGAGACCCAGAATTTCGTATTTTTCAATGTATTTCGATCCTTTTCTACGAATTCGTCCGAAAATCCTGTGAGTAATCTCCCATTTTGAAAATATTTTCTCATAAAACAAATTCAACCCAAAATATATTGGAAAAAATATTAAGCAATTTATGATGAAAACAAGAGGTATGAGGACTGTTAAATCTATCCCAAGACTTGCACCAAGAGGTATGGCCCCTCTTAGCTCACTTATAGGCATCATTGTGGCTAAAGCAACCAACAACAATTCATTTGACATAAATGTTATTGAGAAGGGTAAAATATATTAATTTATTTTTTCAACTGCAAAACAACCACACAATTATTTTTTGAATAGATGTTTTGTCATGTTTTTGATCCAGCCCCAATGAAGAATAAGATGCAAACCCACTAAAACAATTAGTATTAAACCTGCCCAACTGTGTATAAATACCAAATCTCCTCTTGGAATTCCTAGATAAAGGCTTCTACCACGAGGTGAAAGGAAGGATATAAGACCAGTCACGCTTGTTACTATAAAAAATATAAACATCAACATGTCTACAAAATAATTGATTTTGATTTTGCTCATAATTATCAACTTGAATAATTTCAATAAATATTTCTTTATTTCACTAGTAAACACAATAAGCATACCCAAACCTTTAAATACTTGCAACACAATTATCCAATAACAACAAAAACAACGGAGGGTTAAAAATGGTAGAATTCAAAATACTGAAAGCCGAGGAAATAAAATTTGGAAAAAACAATTTCCTTGAAATAGCAAGAAAAAAAGCAATAACCGACGAAGGCGAAAACGAATTTATTTCTATATCCAGAGGGTTTTACTTACCTGATGGAACAAAGAGATTCAAGAGATCTATTGCAATACCAATAGACAAGGAAATTAAAGAAGCTATTGCTAAGAAAATAAAGGAAATGTGAGTTATGTGTTTTTCTAAATGCATAACTTAACAAAACATTTCCTTCTTCTCTTTTATTTTGTTTTTATTGTTATTATCTTAATTATTAAATTATGGCAAACAAAAAAGAGAGTCTTGAGGATTTGATTTTAAAGTATTGCTTGCAAAATGCTGTTTTACATAATGGCAAAGCTAATGCAAACGCTGTATTGGGTAAAATAATGTCGGAAAAACCCGAACTAAGAAAGGATGTATTATCGATAAAGAAAAAAATAGAACACGTTGTAAATAGTAGGGTTAATTCAATGAATATTGACGAACAGAGAAAAATGCTTCAGGAAATGGATCCTACTTTACTGGAGAAAAAAAGTAAGAAGGAAGATTTACCTGAGCTGGAAGGTGCTGTTCCAGGAAAAGTGGTAACCAGATTTGCACCTGCCCCAAGTGGACCATTAACTATATTCCATTTGATGAGAGCTGCATTTCTAAGTTATTTGTATGCAAAAAAATATAAGGGTAAATTTGTTCTCAGACTCGAAGACAGCGACCCTAAAAAAGTGAAGAAAGAATTTTATGATTATATAAAAGAGGATTTAGAAGCAGTGGGGATCAAATACGATAAGCTTGTCATAGAATCAAATAACATGCAGAAATATTATGAATATGCTAAAAGATTAATAAAAAATGGTAACGCTTATGTCTGTTTTTGTCCATCAGAAGTATTTAGAGAGTATAAAAAACAGAAGAAAGATTGCCCATGCAGAAAAAACAGCGTCGAAAGGAACATGAAAGAATGGAAGGATATGATTGATGGTAAATACAACGAAGGCGATGCTGTCTTACGACTTAAAACAAGCATGAAAGAAAAAAATCCTGTCTTAAGGGATCCCCCACTTTTCAGGATATGTAAGGAACCACATCCACTCCAGGGAAGAAAATACAATGTTTGGCCGCTCTACAACTATGCCTGCGCATTAGAAGATCATTTCATAGGAATAACACATGTCTTCAGGGCAAAAGAACATGAACACAACACAGCTGTTCAGAAAAAAATATATGAAGTATTCGGATGGGAAGAACCCGTCTTTATAAATTTCGGAATGGTTTACTTCCCCGGTGAAAAGTTACACACACGAGACATAAAGGAAGGTATCAAAAAAGGCATTTACTCTGGATGGGATGATGTCAGACTTCCGACAGTGAGGGCATTTCTTAGGCGTGGCTTTCATCCAAAAACATTTGAAGAAATGGCAAAAAAGTGTGGTCTATCAAAAACAGACATCCATTTGGACTGGGAAAACCTTTATGGGATAAATAGAAAAATAATAGATCCTATTGCAAACAGGTACATGGTGGTTGTAAATCCTGTAAAAATTACTATAGGCAATCTTGATAAAAAGGAAATTAAACTACAACTCCATCCTGATTTCCCAGAAAGGGGTGAGAGAACAATTCCAATAGATTTCAAAGAAATATACGTCTCTAAAGATGATTTTGAAAAGTTCAAAAATAAAAAAATAAGGATCATAGGGATTGGTAACGTTGTTTTAAATGAGGAGTGTGAATTCCTTGGTGATGAGCTTAAACATGATATACAGAAAATACAGTTTGTTAGTAAACCAAATATCAAAGTAGAAATCCTGAAACCAGATGGTGTATTGCATGGTCTTGGGGAACCTTCAATGAAAAATTTGAAGGTTGGGGATATTATACAAATGAATCGAATAGGATTCGGTAGAATTGACAAAAAGGAGAAAAATAAGATAGTGGTGGCGTTTGCGCATAAATAGTTTCTAACTGTGATTGATTACAATTCAATAAACCCAAGGCTACTTAGGGCTTCTTTTATGAAATCTGAAAAAATTGCACTTGCTGTAACAACTATCATGAAATGTAAAACAAGACCAACAAACAACATCTTACTTGCTAAATACCATTGACTGGTTTTACTCTCACCCTCACTTATCTTTGTTGTGAATATGGCAAGTATTATAAGCACTTCTATGAGATAAACTCCTATAATTAACTGGAAGAGTTCCGGAGACATGCAAGATTCCACGCTGCCGAAGGCCAACGAGAAGTTTCCCAAACCAAATTCATCAATCCCCAGAGCATCTACATATTCACCTAGTTTAGACAAAACGACTATTATTATGTCAGCCATAGAAACAACAAGACCCGTCACCATTGGTGTCAAAAGATACGCCTGGAATTTCATTGTAGAAAGGGTATCTTCAAGCAAATCTCTCATGTATTCCTGGGTCTCTTTTATGTTTTTGAGATATCTTGCAATCCTAAACATAGTTTCTGAGGCGTATCCAACCCCTTTCCGTGCTGTGTCTACAATTGCATGCATTATATTTTTTATTAGTTCTGATCTGAAGTAATTCAGAGCACCATATTTTCTGTCAAAAAACGCTGCTTCGAATGTCATTCCAAGTGATTTCATATTTCTTAACGTCATTCTAAACAAATTTGCTATCTTCAGGTCTTTTACATCATCTATACATTTCTCAATGGCAACCTCAGGCGGAACTCCAGAGGACATTCTGTTACCTAGTTGGAACAATGCAAGTTCAAAATCACTTTCTATACTCCTTATTTCATCTTGTATCCTTTTTCTTTGGAAGGTTGAAAGATAGAAATACGTTGCCAAAGACAAACCAATACCTAAAATTATAAGTCCTGCCATGGCCAGTGGGAATATCTCAATTTTCCTTCCAACCATTCCTGCCATCAGCATCTCTGGGTTTTCGAGGAAAAATATGAAAGGGTATGAAGTCAATGCAATTAAGACTATCAATGCAAAAAATACAGCTGGAACTGATTTGCCTTTTATAAGAACATGGTTTTTCTTCGGAAGGCCTGGATGCCCGGTTAATTTTGTTTCTGAAAACGTTATCGGCCTCTTTCTTAGTGTGTTATTTATCAGCCACAGTATCAGGACAGGTAAAACAATATCATAACCTATTATGAAATGCTCAGGTCTTGCTATGTCTGCCATGAAAATTGCTACTAACGGTGCCATTATAGAACCGAGGATAGGTAAAACAATACCCATCATGTGTATAATCATTATTGGCAATTTCAAATCTTGAACATAATGTTTCATCCTTGTTTTCGAGCCGTCCAGAACCACATTTAAAGCTTCATCCAGTATCACATTGGTCTTGTCAGGTGTCTGTGTGGTTGAATCCCTTATAAGGCGCAGCGCCTCAGCAAACTCTTCATTTTCAGATTTCCATTTTGATATATAGTCATCTATAGCGTCCCATGCTGAGTAGTATTTTCCCATTTCCATATCCCATATTAATCTCCTCATGTCCCATGCAAGTGGTCCTGAAATATTAGCAGCTGCAAAACGCAAAGCCCTTTCCAAGTTCTGACTTATTCTCATAGAAACGACCATATACAGAATAGCGAGTATAACTTCAGAGCTTGCCTTTATTCTCATTTCTTTGAGCAGATTTGCGGGGTACCTATAGAAAAAATAACCAACGGGAAGGCCCAGTGATGCCATAACCAACGCCCCAACAGCTGGGATAGCTCCAGATAAAAATAATGCAATGGCTAAAGAAACAAAGAAAGTTATTGTTAAAATAAATAAAGACATGACATCTTCTGGTTTGACTCTTAACTCGGTAAATTTAACAGCGCTTTCTATTTCCTTTTTCATATCCTCTGGTGGGCTTACTTTCAATATTTTACCAGAGAATCTCGTCAGTTTTTCATACCAACTAAGCTTTCTCATTTCTCTTCTTCTAAATATCTTGTACTCTCTAGAAGTCAGGTATCTCATTTGACCAGGTGGTATGAAAACCCTTCTTTTGGGCCTGACATCTTTTGGGCGCTTTTTTCTTTTAAAAAAAGACATGTTTTATATTTGGATTGTCTCCAATATTAAATATGCTGGGTTGGGTCTTGCTTTTCATAGGAATTGTTGGATTTGGATACGCTGCATATTCGGATCTAAAAACAACAGAGTTCTCTGATTTACTACCTTATTCTATAATAGCATCCGCCGTTGCTGTGAGAGCTTTGTTTTCTGTTCTAACAAATAGCTATACTCCGCTCCTAAACTCTATAATAATTGGTTTGCTTTTTTTAGGTTTTGGTATGGTTCTGTATTTATTAAAACAATGGGGAGATGGTGACGCCTGGCTTTTGGGTGCTCTTGGTTTTTTGTTTCCAGATGCATCAGGCTTTACATACAGCTCGCCTATTCCTTTCTATTTAGGACTTCTCCTTAATTTTTTCTTTATATCATTTTTTTATTTGGCAATTTATTCCGTTGTTTTGGGATTTAAAGAGAAAGTGGGAAGAAAATTTATAAGGGAATTTAGAGGAGAACTGAAGTCCTTTGTAAAAATTCTTATTGTTTTATCGGTTATAACTGGATTTATTTCACTTTATTTAATTTTCAAAATAGGAATAGAACCATTAAAAGTTTATCCAATTATAATTTCACCGCTGTTGCTTATGTCTCTAAGTCTGTTTGTTTACTATGGTAAGTTTTTAGAAAAAGCAGTTTTCAGAAAGAAAATACATGTGAGTAAACTTAGAGAAGGGGATGTCCCTGTCGATAACAGGTGGAAAGTGCTCTCGAAGGAAGAAGTTACGAAGCTAAAAGAAAGGGGTGGCCACATCTGGATAAAGGAGGGTGTGAGATTCGCACCAGTATTCTTAATAACACTATTAGTAACCTTGTTTTATGGTGTTTTGTTTTTATAGTATACTCTATTTGTCTTAAAATAAAAAAGAAAAAATAAAAAATTGAAAGCTGGCCTTAAATCTTCTTTACTCTCTCAACGCCAACTTTCTTTACAATTGGTTTTTTGACCTTCGCTGGAAGCCAAGAAGGTCTGTTAGCAGGCGCACTAACCACTTTTGTAGATCCTTTGAAGATGTGTATTGTGTATGTTCCATCTTTGTTTCTTCTTCCTCTTTCTCTCAATCTGATGTCTTTTATTCCCCTAGTTGCCGCTTTTAGTGCAGCCTGTCTTGGCGATCTTCCAGTGAAGATCGAAATTTTGTTTCCTCTTTTCAAAACGTAGTACTTTTTAGCTTTGGCTTTTTTTCTTGCCATTTATTTCACCTTTATATTTGATTTATAGCGGCCTTATTTATAAAGCTTTCGGTTTAATATATTGCGATTTACAAATATATAGCCAAACAGGGAAATAAATAATATGTTCCTTAAAGCACTTGAGCTTCATCTTGAGGCAGAGAAACCAATAGTAATACTCAACAAATCAGACGCAGAAGAGCTTGATGTGAGGCCTTTGGATAGAGTTGAAATAGTTTTCAAAAATAAAAAGTTGGTGGGCACTGTAAATATAGCGAAAAAATTTGTCAAGCCTGGTTATATAGGTCTATATGAAACCATATCGAAGCAAATGAGACTGAAAACAGGTGACAGAGTGAAAGTATCAAGAACGGAACCGCCAACATCTATCGAATTTATAAAGAAAAAACTTAACGGCTCCCAACTTACAGGAAAAGAGATAAATCAGATAATAAAGGATGTTGTGAGCAAAAAACTTTCTGATGTAGAACTTACAACATTTGTTGTCAGCTTGCATAATCATGGAATGACCATGGATGAGGTTGCTTCTCTTTCAGAAGCAATGGCGTTTACTGGTGATATACTAGATTTAGGTAAAGAGGAAATATATGATAAACATTCTATAGGTGGTTGTCCTGGTGATAAAACGAGTATGATACTTGTTCCAACGGTTGCTGCAGCAGGTCTCACAATACCTAAAACATCGAGTAGAAGTATAACATCGCCTGCTGGCACTGCGGATAAAATGGAGTGTTTGTCTCCTGTTGACCTTAGTGTTGAAGAAATAAAAAAAGTAGTTAAAAAAACGAACGGTTGTCTTGTTTGGGGCGGTGCTGTAAATTTAGCGCCAGCTGACGACATGTTTATAGAAATTGAACATCCATTATCAATTGATCCTTTATTACTTCCGTCAGTGATGTCAAAGAAAAAAGCTGTTGGATGTAAATATCTGGTAATAGATATACCAACTGGTAAGAATGCTAAAATAAAAAGTGTTCAAGAAGCTGAAAAACTTGCATCGAAATTTATAGAGCTTGGGAAAAGACTCGATATTAAGGTGTCATGTTTGTCAACCTATGGTGAACAACCTATAGGTCATAATATAGGCCCTGCATTGGAAGCTAGAGAAGCGCTAGAAACATTAATGAATAAAAAGAACCCTAAGGACCTTTTAGATAAAGTCTGTGATCTTGTAGGCAACTTGTTTAGATTTCGTGGGATAAAAGAGCCTGAAAAGAAAGCGTTTCAAATAATAAAGTCGGGAAAGGCCGAAAAGAAATTTAGAGAAATTATAGAGGCCCAGGGCGGTAACAGAAAGGTAAAACCAGAGGACATCCCGGTTGGCGATAAAAAAGTTAAAATACATTCAGCTAGAGGTGGATTTGTCTTATGGATAAACAACAGTGATATAATTAAACTGGCAAGAACTGCCGGCGCACCCAAAGATAAAGGTGCTGGTATTGTAATACACAAAAAGATAGGTGACAAAGTTAAAAAAGGTGATATTCTCTTTGAAATATACGCTGAAAAAGCATACAAGTTGAACCGTGCACTTAAACTTGCAGAAGAGATGGATGTATATGGAATAGGAAAAAAATATGAGATGATGCTTGCAAAAATACCAAAGGAAAAAAACAATTCTTATTTTGTATTGGAAAGGTAACATTCAGCCTATAAACACAGGCCTCTTGGAGATCAATCGTGGCAGAGTTAATGGTCTAAACGGCTTTCCCTTTGTTTCTTCTTTAATTATATTAATTAGTTTATCAACGCTCATATTCTCAACCTTTCCAGTTTTCCTAAACCTAACTGCTAATTTTCCTGCCTTTTTTTCCTTTTCACCAACCACCACTATTATTGGAACCCATTCTATTTCTGCATCTCTTATCTTTTTACCAACTGATTCTACTCTATCGTCTACATCCACCCTTATCATTTCTGCTTCTAACTTATCTGCTATTTCTTCAGATAATTGTAAGAATTTATCAGATACTGGACATATTCTTACCTGCGTAGGTGAAAGCCATAGTGGAAATGTGGGGTTTTTTCCTTCTTTATGATCCATATATGCCTTTTCCAACAATGCATACATAACCCTTTCTATCGAACCGGACGGTGACAAGTGAAGAATCAATGGGTATTTCTTTTTGTTGTCTTTATCAGTAAATTGTATGCCGTACCTCTTTGCATTTTCAACATCTATTTGATCTGTTGCCAAACATGCGGCTTTGCCCAATGCATCGATGAAGTTCCACTCTAATTTTAAAACAAAATAGAAAAATCTTTCACTCCACATTTCGAGCAAGGCTGGCTTACCCCATCTTTTTACTAAATTGAAGATGTAATTTTTGTTTTTTTCAAAGAAATCCTTCACAACTCTAATAGAAAATCCAATATCTCTTTTGAGGTCTATACCCAACCCGCCTTGGATCTCATTCGCCAAATTGAATCTACGGAGCATCTCCTCCTTTGCTTGGTCAAAATCTTTACAGAGCGCATGACAATCAGGCATGGTGAATGTTCTCAGCCGCCTAAGTCCTGCAAGCTCGCCTCTCTGCTCTACTCTAAAACTATAATGAGTGAGTTCATAAACTCTAAGAGGTAGGTTACGGTATGAAATACTTGTATCTTTCAAAAGTAGAAATTGTCCAAAACATGCTGCAAAACGTAAAAACACTCTCTTGTTCGGAGTCTCTATTGAGTATTGTCTTGCTGGGAATCTGTTTAAATAACTCTTTAGGCAGGGGTGTTCATAGTCATACATTATTGGGGTTTCAACCTGCATGGCACCATATTCCACAGTTTTTTTGGTAACCCAGTCCTCCATCAAAGACTTAATGAGTTTACCATTTGGAAGAAATCTAAAATTTCCAGGATCACTAGCTTCTTCATAATCAACAAGCTGAAGCTTTCTCATTAGTTTTATGTGTGGCGGCTCTTGTTTGACGATTCTGTTTTTTGCCATTTCATATAGAGTTAATTTCTCAAGCTCAGGGTACTTTGAGAAGTTAAAACCAACAACCTTTCCATTTTTCATTTCTATCTTGTTCATTTTTCCATTAGGTTCTACTATAAACCATTCTGATTTCAACTTTGCCTCTTTTTTCAGAGCCTCGGATATTTCTTTCTTTTCTTTCTCAGTTGTTATCTCTTTACTGAGTTCTGAAAGAGGATGACCTTTACATTTCAAATCAAAGGCCTTATACCATCCAAAAGGTGCTCTCTGGACAGGAATTTTTTGTTTCTTTATTTTTTCTTCCATTTTCTTCATGACTTCAATTCCAGTGGATGGTGAAGCCAAATTTGATGAAAGATGAGCATAAGGGTATAAAACAACATTTTTTGCTTTCACTTCTTTGTAAACATTAATTATTTCTTTTACAGAGTTATCGATTACGTTTCCTTTCTCGTCCCCTTTTTCAACAGCAGTGAAAACTACAAGCGACTCCTCCACTTTAACCGGTTTTTTTGGAACATCCTCTGCCGATTTTATCGCCTTTTTCTTAGGTTCCCATTCAATGAAATCCGAGTGTATTAACAATATTCTCATAACTCACCACCCAACCTTAAAATATTGTTAAATATTGAATAAATATTGCTTATAAAACATTTATGATAGTTTAAATTTAGAGAATTAAGACAAGGTTCAACGTACTGTCCGACATCCACCCTTCATCTTAACCACTTTATTATTTAAAGGATATTAAATTTATAAACTTATATTTTTATACAACACTTCAATAATATAGCCCCGTGGTGTAGTGGTCAAGCATGCGAGGCTCTGGTGGTATAAAGCCGGTGAAACCTCGCGACCGCGGTTCGAATCCGCGCGGGGCTATTTTTTCTTTAATTAAAATGTTTTGTAATCCTATGGTTTAGAAACTCCACTACTTTGGATTTCATTAACTCAAAAATTAATGGATAGTGGATTTATGACATTAACTCTTCGCGATATCTTATTAGCTTCTCTTTATATCTCTCCAAAGCCCTGATGACATCATTGTATTCTTCAGAAAGATCTCCTACAGAAGCTATTTGCTCGTGGGTTTCATAAATTTTATGCTTTTCGTACATTTCCTTAAATTTTCTTTCAATATTCTCTACTTTTTCAATCTCACCGTCAATAGATGATTTTCCAAGCAGTCCCTCAACTAATTCAACTAATCTCTCTTCTATGTTTTTTTCTCCACCTTCGCCTGATGTTGAACCTGTGTGAGTATCACTCATGAAGAGTGTTTGGTGGTAAATTTTAAAAACTTATCATTCTGATTTTAATAAAGATTTAAAAGTGTTTGTATCCAATTAAATGGAATGAGCCAGTGCTTTACATTTAGGCACAAGCATATTATGCGATAAATTTCTAGCATTGGCTCTTGCTCGCCCTTCTTCTTGTTTCATATTTGGTGACTGGGCTATAAACTATAAATTTTCTAAAAATTTTCGGGCGAGCTAAAGCTATAGAGGGGGTGAAAGAATGAAATATGACGATGGGAGCCGTGATGTATATGAAGTCAGAGCAGAAAGAAAACCATACCCACTGTGCCCACCGGATAAAGGGAGTGGAACTGAAGGTGAGTATTTAAAGATGAGAGAGATAGAAGACTAGCTCTTCATCTCTTCTCTTAATATTTTTATGACAAGAGCACCGGAAGCTCTTCCCCTTATTTCTTTCATTATTAAACCCATGAATATTTTCTCCGCATTATATTGTTTCAAAATATCACTTTTCTCAGAAATAATTTTTTTCACTATTTTTCTAACTTCTTCCTCATCCATAACATCTTTGTCACTCGCTAATTCTTCTATTTTTTTAGATGGATTTTCGACCATTTGTTTCATTAAGTCCATTATACCTTCTTTTGGGAGTGGTTTTTTCCTGAGAAACTGAAACATTTCTACAAGTCTTTTCTCTGTAATTTTTTCTACTTCAACTCCCTCGGATTTTAATTGTTTCATAAGCGAAGTCAACACAATGGCAACTATTTTTGGATCAAATATTTTAGATAATCTCTCAAATGTATCAAGTTTATCTGATTTCCTCAATTGTTTCACAATATCTTCTGACACGCCAAAACTTTTTACTCTTTTTTCTTTTTCAGAAATAAGTTCAGGTAAATTATCTTTTAGCTTCTTTATATATTCTCTATCAATGCGTATTGGCGGTAAATCTGTTTCTGGATAGAGCCTGCTGGAGCCCGGTAGAGGTCTTAAAAATGATGTACTACCAGAGGATAATGCTTTTCTCACTTCCTTTGGAACTTTTTTTCCTTTCTCGACCATTAATTTTTGTCTTATAATTTCTTTTTCTATTATTTGAGGTATCATACTAAGGCTTTGTACCCCTTTTATCTCTACCCTAGAACCACCTTTAATAGAGACGTTTAAGTCCTGTCTTATTGTTCCAAGACCCTTCTTAACCTTTCTCGTGGATTTCAAAATCATACCTATTTTTTCTGCCACTTCTTTGGCTTGTTGTGGGTTTGATATAGATGAATCTGTACCTATTTCAACGAGTGGTATACCAAGTCTGTCTAAACCAAAAACAGCTTTATTTCTCTCTTTTTTTATTATTTGTGCAGAATCTTCCTCTAGACATACATTTGTTATTCCTACTTTTCCAGAAGATGTTTCCAAAAAACCATTGAGACCCACTATAACAGTTCTCTGGAAACCCGATGTATTGCTTCCATCTATAACTGTTTTTCTCATAACATGTAACTCATCTGGGATATCACAATTAAGCATAAGCGCTATTTGCAAAGCAATTTCTAATGCTTCTTGATTCACGGGGTGAGGAGGCTCAGAATCCATTTCTACCGTACATGTTTCCATTGGGTAAACATTGTAATGGAATTCCTTGTTTTTCAGCGCCTCGAAAGCTGCCGCTGCGTCAATATCTCCTAGTTCACCGGCAACAGGTCTGAGTCGCCTCTTCAAAACCATCTTTACATTCTCTTTGGAAAGTCTCGAGTAACAATTACAGAAAAGTTTCTTCTGTGTATCCAATTGCTGATGAATTTCTATTCCACATTTCAATCCAAGTTTTTTGTAATCCATTGTTTCACCTAATACAAAAATGTTTCAGGTAATGTTCTCTCTGTTATTTCATGAGAATAATTGGTAAGCATCATTTCTTTGACTTTTTTCATATTCTTTGTGTGTCCAAGAACCCAACCTAATTTTACATATGCAACTTCTGACAACATATCTTCACCTGGTATAGCACCTGCTTCATGATATAAGATTCTGAGGTTTGTATAAACATTCGGGTTTACCCTTCCGTAAATTGTTTGTGAAGTTACAACAAATGGAATTCCAGAATTTGCAGCGTTTTTAATTGTTTCAATCCAGGATTTTTTTGCAAATGTTGGTACATGACCTAAACCCAAACCCTCAACGACAAAACCCTTGTAACCCTTTTTTATAAGAAAGTCTATAATGCCTGGTTCACTACCTGGATATGCTTTCAAGAGAGCCACTTTTGGTTCAAATTTTACATCTGCCTTTACCTTTCCTTTGCCACGCTTTTTGAAACTTTCGTTCAAGATCTCCATTTTACCCTCAGGCCACACCTTTGCTAATGGAAGTTCATTTATAGGCCTGAAAGCATCTCTTCTAATTGTATTCATCTTTCTGCAATGAGTCCCACGGATTAATAAACAATAATCATCATTCATTGAACCATGCATGCATATCCCAACTTCCGCTATATTACTTATTGCAGCATAAGAAGAACATATAATATTCATTCCTGCATCACTGCTACCTCTGTCGCTTGATTTTTGGGCACCTGTTAGTACAACAGGTTTGGATAAATCCCTAAGCATAAAAGAAAGAGCAGCAGCTGTAAAGTGAAGAGTATCAGTTCCATGTGTTATTATCACACCGTTGATATCTGAGTTAAGGTGTTTAGCGGCTTCTTTTGCTATAGTCTGCCAGTCAGTATAATCCATATCTTCGCTTGCTTTGGTGAAAGGTCTAGATATCTTTTTAATATTTACTATATCCTTAAGTTCTGGAACATTGAAAAGAAATTCTCTAGGATCCATGAGCATGTAAACACCGCCTGTCCTATAGTCTACCCTAGAGGCAATGGTTCCTCCTGTTGCAATCAGAGATATAGGTGGTTTTTTTCTGTCAAACTTTAATTTCAGAAGTTCTTTTCTGACCTTTCCTATTTCCTTGGGAACACTTTTCTTTTCATCATTCTTTTTCATCTCCACATTACTATCAAATTCTATACCAATGTTGTAACCAGAGTCCAACTTTATAATCAAACAGTTAGGATCCCCTAATTCGGGTCTGGGCATCAATATTCCTTCATACGATCTATTATTTTTATTTATACTTACCCTGTCGCCTATTTGTATTCCCTTCTTTTTGAGAAATACTTGGATTTTTTTAGAGTACATAGACAATTAATTATTATAAAGAAATGTTAAAATGCTTACAAATAATATTGGAGGTTTTGATGACACAGATAAGATCAACAAAGTTTGGTGAAATAACCATAGGTAAAAAAACATATTATTCTGATGTTGTTGTGTGGTGGAATGGAAAAGTTGATTTAAAAACAAAAAAACATATTCTAACAATTGATGATTTTATTGGGATATTCGAAAAAAACCCTGAAATTATAGTCATAGGAACTGGTCAGGAAGGTGGTATAAAAATTGCCCCGGAAGTTGAGGAAGTTGCGTCAGATAAAAAAATAAAAATTTTCGTGGAAACCACACCAAAAGCAGCGGACATATTCAATGCTTTTGTGAAAACAGGTAAAAAAGTTGTCGCAATTATGCACACGACATGTTAACTTATGGTCTAATCTGTAGATGTTCTGAAATATTTAATCTAAGAAAATATTTATTATGGCTAAAGTTTACGTATT
>CAYYWW010000001.1:52355-57968 GCA_964475515.1 uncultured archaeon
TGTTCTGAAATATTTAATCTAAGAAAATATTTATTATGGCTAAAGTTTACGTATTAAGGCTTGGTCATCGCATATTTAGAGACCAAAGAATAACAACACATTGTGCGTTGGTAGCGAGGGCCTTTGGGGCAGATGGTATTTTTTACAGTGGACAGAAAGACGTTAGCCTTGAAAATTCTGTTAGAAAGGTGTGTAAAAAATTTGGCGGTAATTTTGAAATAAAACATGTGTCTAATTGGAAAAGTTTATTGAAGGAGTGGAAAAGTAAAGGAAAGATTGCTCATTTAACAATGTATGGTTTACCTCTGGAGAAACAAGTGAAGAAAGTTGCTAAAAAGTATGATTTAATGGTCATTATAGGAGGTGAAAAAGTACCTCCAGAGGTTTATCAACTTTCAGATTGGAACATATCCGTAACGAACCAGCCCCACAGTGAGGTCGCAGCGTTGGCTTTATTTCTTGACAGATATTTTGAAGGTAAAGAGCTACACAAAAAATTCAGAGATGCCAAAGTTTTTATAATTCCTCAAGAAAGAGGGAAAAAAGTAATGCAAACTGACAAAAAATGAACTTAAGAAAAATCTACAACAAAATAGCGAAGATATATGATCTTAGACATGAGAATCCTTCTACGAAAAGAGTTAGGGAAAAGGAATGCTCTTTATTGGAATATGTAAAGGGTAATGCTCTTGATGTTGGTTGTGGAACAGGATACTATCTCAAAAAATTGGAAAACTGTATTGGTATTGATATAAGTGAG
Source organism: uncultured archaeon (assembly GCA_964475515.1). Taxonomy (GTDB): domain Archaea; phylum Aenigmatarchaeota; class Aenigmatarchaeia; order QMZP01; family QMZP01; genus CAYYWW01. The sequence continues at coordinate 53,116 of CAYYWW010000001.1, forward strand.
GAAATGTTGAAAATAGCAAGAAAACACGGTACAGTTATACAGGCAGATTCCTCTAACCTGCCGTTTAAAAATGAAACTTTCAAAACAGTGCTCTGCATGTTTTCTGTCTTGAATGTGTGCGATTGGAAATCTACAATAAAAGAAATGTCAAGGGTTTTGAAAAAACATGGATTTTGTATAATATCTGTTGCCAGTGTTTACGACAATCATTATTCCTTTTTTGAAAAATTGAAGGTTTCTCCGCCCGAAGAGAAACACGTTCGTATCTATAAACAAAAGATGAAATTGAGGTTGTTGGGAAAAAACGAAATTATAGAGGAATTCGAAAGAAATGGTTTGATAATCGAAAAGTTTGATTCAACATTTATCTTTCAAAACCCAAGATGGGGTGATTTCACACCATTTTCACTGATAGAAAAAATCAGGCTCTTTTTAGAAAAAATAATTCCATTAAAGGATTACGGATGCATGTATTTTTTTGTTTTCAAAAAGATCTAAGCCTTGAATTTTGCATCAATCACCACGTGGAATATATTAGGAGCATACTCTTTAACTACTCTTTTATGTGTAATTCTTTTCAACTCATAACCGTGTTTGTAACCAACTATCTCCAATTTACTTATTATATCGTCCCACGCCTCTCCTTTAGATGCCAGGTCGTGATAATGAATGATTCCACCCTCTTTTTTAAGAGACTGGAACGCGAAAGGTAGATATTCATGCGTGTTTGGCAGGTATCCCATTATAACTCTGTCCGCAATACTTCCCAAACGTACCTTTCTACAGTCACTCAATATCGGTATTACAATATTTTCGACATGATTCAGTCTTATGTTCTCCTTCAAGTAATGAACAGAAACCGGATTTATATCTATTGCATATATTCTTTTTGGTTTTCCTGTTTTCGCAATGGGTATCGAAAAATACCCTATACCCGCAAACATATCGACAACGGTCTCGCCTTTTTTAACCAATTTTGCCAGTCTACCACGTTCTTTTACATTACCCTTGGAGAACATGACCTTTGCTACATCAAGTTTATATAAACATCCATTTTCTTCGTGCACTGTTTCTGTTCCATTTCCCGCAAGTACCTTTACTTTTGGTCTTCGCAATCGACCATGAACGCCTTCTGTTTGACAAACCGTTTTAATACCATTAAAGTGTTTTATTATAATTTCAGCTATTTTCTTGGAGTACGAATCCAACTCGGGCTTCAGATTTAATATTATTATATCGCCTACCCGCTGAAATCCGCTAGGTAGCAATTCAAGTAAGTCCCCTTTTAAATCGTCTTTCAACTGTTCTTTCAAAAATTCCTTAAATTTTTTCATGACTTATTTTTAGAAGCAGTTTTATTATTTTTCTTACTCTCTGGAGTTTTACTTTCCCTATTTTCTTTTCTACTTTTTTGAGACTTTTTATTAACTGCAGGTTTTTCTTCTGGTTTTTCTTTTTTAACTTTTTTCTCCACCTTCGGTTTTTCCGTCTCAGGAAGCATTACTTCAACAAGCCCTTTGTCATCCTTTGTTACTTTAACCTTTATTTTGGCTGGAGGTTTTTTTGCTCCCCTGTTCCAGATAACATCATTCACCTCAGGAGAAATTCTTATATCCTCAGAATGCATGTGCCTTGATATAAATGACCTTAAAACATTAACTGCTCTTTTTGCTCTCTTCACTCTTGACGTTTTTACCCATTCCTTTCTTAAAGGTACTGTATATATTCTTTCTTCAACTATTTTATTTTCTTCTGCCATATCAACACCTACAATTTCAACTTATTTCTTCTCCAGTGTTTTATTCTTACACGTATTCTTCGTGTTCTTGCACGTTTAAGGCCGAATTTACGTATATCAGCCCATCTTGGTGCTGTTCTGGTCTTTCTCGCTATGAGCTTCAACTTCAATCCAAGGGTTTTGTTTCTTGCCATAAATATCACATTATCTTTTATGGTGAAACAAATAAAAAATTACACAAATTTGTTTCACCGGCCATTAGAGCATGGTAAATATTAAATTGTTTGATATTATTTTCTTTTAATATTTATTTCTTTGTTATTTGAAACTGCTCTCAATATTTCTTTCATTTTACTGTCATTTATTCTTTCCTTTATTCCTCCTCCCTGGTATATTTGTAGCAAATAAAGTTCCACCTGTGCGGCAAGCTGTGGGTTTACAATGCGAACCCTTCCCAATCTCTCATATGCTTCTTTTGTAAGGATCGAACTAAGTATTTGTCTCTTAATCTCCTCCATCTTTTCTTGTTGAGCTAAATGCTCCCTAATATCTTCTCCGTTCATCTAAATCACACCTAGAATTAATTGTTTTCTACTTTCTTCAATACGTTTTTTAAAAATTCTTTGCCTTTTGGAGTGAGCACCCTTCCTTTTTTATCTTTTTTAACAAAACCTGCCTCTTCCAGCTGCTGTAGTATTTCTCTTATTATAGAACCTGATCCTTTGTATTTATGCTCTGGTTTGTGACCTCTATTTTTTCTACCACCATATATCTTTCTCAATCTATTGACACCAATAGGTTGTTTTATTTGTATCTTTCTTAAAATACTTGCAGCCCTTATGTACCACCAATCTTCTTGTTCAGGCGGTCGTTCCCTACTAACACCTGTCTTAACAAATCTTGCCCACTCCGGCATCGAAACTGCCTTAACTTTTTTTAACTCTTCTGCTGCGTTTTCTATTATTTTACCTATTGGATCATTGCTTACTTTTGGCATTTCTGGCCTCCTTTTTTTCCTTTATATAAGGATAACGCATTACATAGCCGCATTCAAGACATTTTACTATTACGGCTTGTTTTGATGCGTCTGTTCTTACCCTGCAGTTTTTTCCTGGTACAATATATTTATAACATTTTTTACAGAATTTTCTTTTTAATTCTTTCGGTATTGGTATATTATATCTCATTGAAATTTTTCTCGCCATCTCAACGTATCTGTTTGAAAGCTCCGGTTTCTCTGTAAACATTTCCTCTGCCCTTTTGAAAAGTATATTTATCCTCTCTACTGCTATATCTCTCTGATATCTCGGTTTTTTCCTTCTTTTGTTGCGTTTTGTAATCATTTATTTAAATGAGATTGGATAAATTAAAAGATTTATTCAACACCTTTTATTTTAAGTATTATTCTATTTTCTCTTCCAGAAACAGGCTCTATATCAACAACTCCCCTTTCTTTTAAATTTTTAACGAGTCTTGAGACCTTTGCTTTGGAAAAGTCTGTCTCTCTCACTATAATCTTCTGTAAAGCTTTACCGTCGTGTGCACTAAGTACTTTGATTATTTTCTTTTCATCTTCATTTAAAATGGATGTTATTTTTTCTTCACTGGCACTTTTTCTTAAATAAACTGCAATTGATATCATTACTATTATGACCAACAGCGTCAGGCTGATTACGAGGACATTGGAAATTATACTTGGTGTTGCATACAATACAGAAAATTGTAAACTATCACCAGCGGTTAGATTTTCTCTTTCCCAGTACACCATTATTCTTTTGCCATCCGTTATTGTTTTTCCATCCTCTGGATAATATGATTTATTTGCAACTTCTCCTGCCAGTATGCCCTTTTCTGGCAGACTTATTAAAACGAATGACCTATTTATAGGCAATGATATACCGTAATTAACATTAAATTTATAGTTACCATCAACTTTTCTTATAACATCGGTGGCCCTAAAACTCAAAGTTATTTGTCTCTTTTTTTCATTCATTCCTATAAAATCGCACGATATCACACTTTTCCCATTAACATACTTTATTTCACAATTTGATTCAAAATCACTCTTTGTAGTCAGATTTTCTATTCTGAAATCTAGTTGGTAATCTAAATGAGATATGGGTTCAGAAAAACGAAGGGTTATAGAATTATCAACAGTAAAATCATGATTTATTGTATCTTCTATTCCATAATACTCAAGATAGAGCGCATAGGATGCTTTCGGGGCTAAAACAAGAACCACCAGAATTGTTAAAGAAAATAACTCAAATCGTCTCATAGATTTAAATTAGAGAAAAAATTTAAAAATGTTGTTGAAACTGTTTCATAGTTTTTTGTAGATTTTTATAAATTTATCGAAACATTTCACCTTTTCGTTTAGTATTTCAGAACTCGTATGAATCTACATAGAGGTAAGTCTGTATGAGCTGAAAACAAAAAAGAAATAAGGTTAAGGGAAAAATAAACAATTCCCTTAATCTATAAGGTTTAAGCCTCGAATGACAAGGTTCCCTTCATTACTTTAGCTGCCAAGCTTCTTGTGTCGTCTTTTGTTGTACCTGCTACTATCAATGCTTTGTGACCACTGCCGAATGCATTTTCAACTTCCTTTATTATACCAGTTGTGTAGGCCCATGTTTCACATGTCACTGTGTCTTTTAACAACTCAGCGACAAGTGTATTGACACATGGTCCACCAACCAATATAAGATCTCCTGTCAAAGCTGTTGTATCGATTTCTGTGTCTAATTTAGCTACAGGTTCTGTAATTTTAACCGCTGTCTCAACGGTTGTTCCACCTGCAGCTGTTGTGAATTTAGGATCGCTTCCAACAGCAACGACAGCAACTGATTGCTCGTCAGGATATGTTATTTCAACAAGACCCTGACTGTCAGAATCGTACTTTACTGTTGTTCCGTACCTGTCCATGTACATCGTAACAGAGTTGTCACTTTCCATTGTTGCACTATACTTTGTAGCAGCTGTCAAAATAGGTGTGCTTATTGTTAAGTCAACGCCTGCACCACTACCGTCCTGAACTTTTACTATTATAGCATCTTTAACTTCATTGTTACTGGTGTCCTTACCCTTTTCTTCAAGGATAAGAACTGCTGGA
>CAYYWW010000002.1:0-24867 GCA_964475515.1 uncultured archaeon
TTAACCATATTCTCTCCATGAATATTTACATTTTGTGCATCTATAAAATGTAGTTGGTGCCTCATCCTCGGATCTCATTTGTCTCAACCACCACACAGCTTCTTTATGTCCGCAGTTCGGGCATGTTATTTTTGTTTTCGGAAGAGCTTCTTCATTTTTCTCAATAACCACTACATCGTCATCAATTGGTTTTTTATGTAATTTTTCCTCTATTTCAACCGGTTTGTACTTCATCACTTTGTGGCCGCATCTTCTACAAACTAAATATGTTTTCTTCCCATCCTTCTCCATCACAAGTACAGAACCACACTTTTCGCAAAAATTCATTTAAACACCACGCATCCTTTATATGAAATGCATATATATAAATACTTTTGTACTTTCATTGGTCTATTTTATTGTCCCTCCCAATGTTATTAAATCAATAAATATTATCTTTATCCAGCCGAGATAAGGTATTATAAGCACACATTTACCATGTATTTGTTCTGGTTTTATTCTCTTTTCAAAAGGCAGTTGTTGGTTATTTGCATCGCCTTTGGTTTGAAATGTTCCATCATCATTTATTTTTATTATCCTGTGAACAACTGGTGTTGCCCTCTCAGAAGGTGAGAAGACAATTATATCTCCAACTTTGAGTTCTTCTGGTGAGACACCAACTAAAACTAATATGTCACCTTTATGAAAAGTGGGAACCATGCTATTAGATTGAACAGCAACTATAGGAAGGTCTGTATTTAAAGCGAGTGCTAAACCAAAATTTATAGCAAGTGCCAAAATAACACCAAAAAGAACATACAATATAACTGAACCCAACTCTCTAGTCTTCATAATATACCAAAAATATTGGGGGCAAAGATTTAAATATTTTTACCGCCAGGTGTGTTTCACCTAAATTTGTATCAATAAAAATCTCATTGACAAAACATTATTGAATATGAAAAAGGAGTTAAGAGAAAAAATAATGCGCTTAAGAAATAGTCACTGTAAAAAGGAGAAAGAAAAGAAAGACGAAGAAATAAAAAGACTTCTTTTTTCAACCAAGGAGTTTAAGTTTTCAAAATTAGTGTTATTTTATTATCCAATAAAAGACGAAGTAGACACAACAAAAATGATAGAGGAGAGCCTAAAATTGGGCAAAAGAGTTTTTCTTCCGGTTACCGATGTTAAAAACCATAAACTAATAATATCTGAAATAAACACTATTGATGATTTAATTGAAGGGGCTTTCGGTATACTGGAACCAAAAAACACCAACCCTGTAAAAATAAATAATATAGAACTTGTTATAGTGCCTGGCATTGCTTTTGATAAAAGAGGGTACAGGATAGGGTATGGTATGGGGTATTATGATAAACTCCTAAACGGATTCGATAAACATACAATAGGATTAGCTTACGATTTTCAGATAGTAAAAAAAATACCGAATGAAACGCATGATATTCCGGTTAAAAAAATTATAACAGAAAATAGAATTATAGAGTGTGATAAAAATGGCCAAAATAATGAACGGTAAAAAAATTGCGGAAGAAATGAAAGCACGTCTAAAGAAAAAATTGGAACCGTTAGAAGAAAAACCTTCTCTTTCGGTTATTCTTGTGGGAAATAATAAAGCATCAGAGATCTACGTTAAGATGAAAGAAAGAGCTTGCAATGAAGTTGGTATAAAGTTCAACCTTTATAGGTTTCCAAAAAACGTGCAGGAAGATGAAGTTATTGATTTTATAGACAGGTTGAACAAAAAACCTGATGTTAACGGAATAATAGTCCAACTGCCTCTACCAGAACACATAGATGAGAAACGCATTTTTGAAACAATAAGTCCCTTGAAAGATGTTGATTGTTTTCACCCTTCAAATAGATGGAAACTTCTTATTGGTTTAGAAGATATAGCACCGTGTACCCCAGCTGCTGTTTTAGAGATTTTGAAGAAGTATGGCATAGAAGTTGGTGGAAAGAATATCGTTGTGGTTGGTAGGAGTTACCTTGTAGGCCAACCACTTGCTATAATGTTATTAAACAGAAACGCTACGGTAACGATATGTCATTCAAAAACGAGAAATCTTGCAGAGCATACAAAAAAAGCAGACATTATTATATCAGCTGTTGGCAAGCCTGATTTGATAAAAGGTGATATGATAAGTAAAAACGCTGTTATTATAGACGTTGGCACTTCACGGGTTAATAACAAAATCACTGGTGATGTTGATTTTAAAAGCGTAGAGAAAAAAGCATCTTATATAACAAAGGTTCCTGGTGGTGTGGGACCAGTAACAATAGCTAATGTTCTGTGGAATGTTGTCAAATGCTATGAAAAACAAACCGGTTAATTTCTTTTCATTTCTTTTTTCTTAATAACCTCTCTTTCTATTATGTCTAAAATGTTTTTTATGGCCTTTGTCAGGTCCCACTCATTTGATTCTGCGTTAAACATACCTTTTTTTGTCACCAATCTTCCTTTAACTGAATACATCCTTTTCTTTCCTTCTTTTCTGTGTTTTGCAACATTAACAACAAAATAACTGATCGGCCAGAACCTTTCAATTTTTGTCATAGTTCTCTCTATTTCTTTTTTTACTATAGATTTTATGAAAGGATCCTCTTCTTCAATACCAGAGATTCTTGTATAGATTCTTGGTGCTTCTTTTAATGCCAATTTCAAAATAATTCTGGGTGTGATTATGCCAATTGGATTTCTGTCCTTTTCAATGACAATCGTTGATATTTTGTTTTTTTGCATCATTTCTATTATTTCTCTTATTTTTGTTTCTGGGGTGGCCGTTAGAATATTTTTTTTCATGAGAGAAGAAACCACGACCTCACCGAGCTTTATTTTTTCTCCCGATGCCCCGCCAGAACTTATTCTCTCTCTTTCAATACATATTCTAAGAAGTTCAAATGGTGTTAGCATTCCTTCTATTTTCCCTTTTTTATTAACAACTAGTAATCTTGAAACACCGGAATCTCTCGCAATAGAAACCGACGTCAATAGCGTATCATCACTGCTCACATAAATAGGGTCTAACATTATGTCCCCAGCTGTTTTCTTTTTAAATAGCGGGTGATTTTTTACGTAACCTAAGATATCGGTTCTTCCGACAACAAAAAAATCCTTGTCTACCTTAATGGGAATAGACGGATAGTCACCCATAATGGATTTCAAAATTTCCTCCAATTTAACTTTGCTATCAAAAAGGGGGACGCTATGTACTAAATTCTTTATTTTGCTTTTTTCCGGATTGGTTATCTTTCTTTTTATCAAATCCTTTGCGAAAACCATGCCTTTGTATATGCCTTTTTCTGTTATGACAACTTCTTCTGTCTCGGTTTGCATCATTTTTGAGACAACCTTATTTATGGTTTCCCCAGAATCAAAAACTATGGCCCTTCTAGAAAAACTTAGAATATTCATCATAAAACACCTTAATTATTAGACTCCTGTTTGTTTTAACCTTTTCATTTTTCTTGTTATATACCCTGCAACAATATTCCTTATTTTCTTGGAATGTATTGGCCTGACCTCGTTAAGTACATTTTTATTATGCTCAAAGTCGTCACTAAACTTTTCCCCATACTCTGTTATAAGCTGTTCGGCTAACGTCTTTATTGCGGTATTTTTTACCTTTCCCATGTTTTCAACCTCCGTATCATTATATTTGAACTTTTCAATGATTTAAATTTTATTAGACTTTAACTCTTGTTATTTGATAGTATGTGACATCGTTTTCGTTATCAACTATAGCCCACAACATTTTAGCTCTTATTGAATGTGCAAGTCTTACTGCACGCGAAAGCTCTTGGAATGAGCATACATAGTCTTCAGGAACAGCGAAAACTATCCATTTGGTATGTTCTGCTGGGGACTTCGGTCCGCGTTTCACTTTAACCCCTCTCTGGTAAACTCTGAAGTCACATCCAAACTTGAAACCGGTTTTAACAACAAGTCCCCTGTCTCTGAGATCTCTATAAACAATGTATTTCTCATGCAGTCTTTTATCCATTTTTAGTCCATGTTCCATTAAAACATCGAATTTCATTTTTCTCTTATTTTTCTTTACCTCGATCTTTTCCTTTTCTAAAAGGTAAAGCCCCTCTACCATGGAAAGTTCTAATCTATTGTCTACCCTTTTACCGAAATCTTTCTCTGTAAGCGGTTCAAAACCTTTATTTATAATTAGTTTGTTTTCTAAAAGCTTGGCTTCAATTGTTTTTCCATTTTCAACGGTTTTTTTTCCTTTCATACAATGGGACAGGTGGGATTTGAACCCACGACGTACCGGTCTTCAGCCGGTTGCTCTCCCGGGCTGAGCTACTGTTGTGGCATGGGATTAACCATGTTCCCATAGTTTAACTGTCCCGTGAGGATGCCCTGGGTGGGCAGCGAACCCACACGCCCTGGGCAGGATTCGAACCTTTAGCCTCCTTTCGGATGCGGCCTACTGGTCACCACAATACTTTAACAGCCAGTTGCTCTCTCCTGCCATTCTCACTTACGTGAGGAAGGTACCACTGAGCTACCAGGGCACAATATCTAAAATATTATTCAATAACTTATTTAAATTCAGTAATGAAATCTTTTGAAGTAAGAATTTAATAATTATTCAAGCTCCCAAACGTTTTCTCCTATCTTCGTTTTAAGTGAGGTTGTTTCTCCCTTAAAATAAATATTGCTGTTCTTTATACGTAAATTTCCTGAAAAATCATTTAAAAATATGCTACCGTTGTTTGTTTTTATTTCGTTGATCTCAAATTTCGCATTCTTTATTGAAAATTTATTAAGTTTGAGGTTATCTACCACTATCTCATCATCTATAGTTAGATTAATTTGTACCGAAGATGTGGACTCAACAAGATTCATTTTTCTTTTATCCATATCTATTATTATCTCTCCCCTGAAACCTGAAATCGCAAACCTATCAGAAAGGATGGAAACCTTTGAATCAGGAGTTAAAATCAGGTTTTTTGATTGCACAAAAAATTCAACCTCTTTGGGTTTTTTGGTAGGTGATGCGAAAAAACCACCAAATGGGGATGTTTTCATCCACTCGCTGATTTTTTCTATTATGGAATTTAAAAAATCCTTGATACCAGAACTTGAAACAAACATCCCAGAGACAAATAAAAAAGCTACAAAAGCCGCGCTTACCATTCTCCAATCAAACATACTAATTTATATTTGAAAGGTAAATATTAAAATTTGAGGTGGTTTTGATGGTAAAAGTAAGGGAAATAATGAAGAAATATGTTATCACAGTTGATCCTGATGTAACAATGTCAGATGCTGCGAAAATAATGTCAAACAACAGAATAGGATCTGTTATTGTAATGGAAGATGATAAACCTGTTGACATAATCACTACTGAAGATATAACGACCCTTGTTGCAAGGGGGCTTAACCCCAAAAAAACAAAAATAAAAGACTTTGAAAAGAAAGACAAAAAGAAATTTATAACTGCATCACCGGATGAGGATGTCCTAAAAGTGACGAAAATGATGGTGAAAGAGGGTATAAAAAGAGTTCCTATAGTTGAAAGAGGGAAACTTGTTGGTATAGTTTCTGATAAAGAAATATTATCTACATCCCCAGAGCTAATAGATATTCTCTCAGAAAAGTTGAAAGCAAGAATAGAAAGAGTAGCGGAGCCTGGAGAGACAATTTCTGGTATATGTGAAAACTGTGAAGCATATTCGGACAATTTAACGAATATAGATGGTAGATGGCTCTGTGAAGAATGTAGAAGCAGTAAATAATAACACTTAATAACAAAGTCCTGGATATGGCGTCTCAGCGATTATCCAATCATCAGGAGAGTCTGTATCAATGTTTATTGGGTCTCTTTTTATGGATTGTCCTTCCTTTGCTTCCAAATTCCATCCTTCAACATAATTTTCCCATGCCACAAAATCTATAACCACCCTGTCTGAGGTTAAAATTTCTAGTTTATCACCTGTGTTGCTCAAAGATAAGGTAAGTCCACTAATATCTGGTTCACATCCAAATGTCTTTTGGAATGATGTGGCGTTTCTGGCTATAACAAGATAACCACCTGCCTTTATGCTTGTTCCATTAGGTATTACCCAAGATCCGGCATTATCTTCTATTATATAACCAGATAAGTCTAAGTTTGATTTTGTAGGATTAAAAAATTCTATCCATTCATTGTCACTTTCTTTTCCAATTGTATCATAATATATTTCTGAAAAAATGACATGATTTGGAACTGGAATGGAAGGCTCACAAGCTTCCTTTTCAGATGGCTTATTTTCAGTGGTTCCACAATTGTTTTCATCCACACACTCTCTTGTTCTGAAACCATTAATACAATCACTCCATTGGGAACATACCCACGATTCGTTACAAGTAGTGAAGATTTCGTGTCCTGTACAGTCAGGTGTGCATATTATACATTCGCCTGTGTTTGGGTCACACGTGCTTTGACATTTTGCGACATAACCATCCGGACATGTTTTTTCTCTTTCAGGGCAAACAACATTTTTGCATAGATTTTCTCTTTCGTGTCCACTGCAGTCTGGAATGCATTGCGTACATTTTCCACTTATACAAACGTTTGGGCATGTAAAGTTTAAACCATCAGGGCATGTTCTAACAGAGTCAGGACATATAACACCTTCACAGGAATCTGTTATATTTAGAAGGCCGATGCCTCCTGATGTTTTCAAGTTAATGAAATGTAAAGCGAAATATCCTGACAATGCCAATGAAATCGTAATTATAAAAACCAATGGTTGTCCTAGTTTCATAAAATAAATTTTAACTAAATTGTTTTTAATAATTTTGATAGCAAAGAAAATAATGCGTAAAAATAATATTAATTGGAAAGCGGGCCTGTAGCTCAGTCGGATAGTCTAATAGGTCTAAAGCGGCTGCCTCCTAAGCAGTAGGTCCTGGGTTCGAATGGTGCTTTCTTTGGAAAAGAAAGTGCTCAAAAAGTTGAAAATCCCAGCAGGCCCGTAGAAATTTAAAGTTTCCAAGCTATATTTTAATCGTGGGTCGAATAATTGCAGTTAGTTCTGGGAAGGGTGGAGTAGGAAAAACAACACTAGTTGCCAATCTTTCTGCTGCTCTTGCCCAGTATGGGAAATCCGTAATAGCAGTTGACGGTAATTTAACTACATCGAATCTTGGTTTACACTTGGGTATTCCTTTATATCCAAAAACACTTCAAGACGTACTTAGAGGGAAAGTAAAAATAAATGAAGCAATATATCACCACCATGCTGGATTTAAAGTTTTACCGGCAGACCTTTCTGTTAAAAAAATATTGATTCCTAAGAAAAATGAATTGATGGATATACTTTATAATCTTGCTGATAAAGTGGACTTTATAATTATAGATTCTGCAGCTGGTCTGGGTAGAGAAGCGAAAGCTGCAATAGAAGCTGCAGATGAAGTAATAACAATAACAAACCCTGAAATGCCTGCATTGATAGATGCTTTGAAATTAGGGAAGATAGCAGATAAGTTTGGCACTAGAAACCTCGGTGTTGTAATTAATAGAATAAGAAATGAAAAACACGAAGTATCTGATGACGAAATAAGGGATTTTCTTGGTTTACCTATTATTGGTAAGATAGAGGAAGATCACCATGTAAGAGTGTCTGTAGCAAAGAAAATACCAGTGGTTCTTCACAAACCCAACTCTAAAGCATCCAGGCAGATAAAAGCAATAGCTGCTAGGTTAATAGGAGAAAGCTACAGTGAAACGTCCTCGTTTATCAGTAAACTGTTCGGTTGGTTAAGATAGCATAACCAGTTGAGAAGAGCAAAATTTAAATTTTTTTCTTCTATAATAAAGAATATGCTCATATGTGTTGATTGTTTGGAAGAATTTGAAGATTTCTCAGATAGTATAAACTATTTTATATGTTTTTCTTGTTTAGTTGAAGAATTGTTGTAAATTATTATTTTGGTACTATATAATCTAAATTTATTTCAAAACAAACAACCGGTTTCTCTATATTCCATCTCTCCAGTATTTTGGGGTGTATCTCTCCTATGAAACCTATTGATCCGCCATTCAAAACTATATCTGCTGTTCTGTTTTCTATCAGAAACGGGTATTTGCTTTTCTTTAATTTATATTTTATTTCAAAACTACTAAGCAGTGCATCTAAAACCTCGGCTGCGCTTTCGTAAGATATTTCACTGTCTGTAATTACAACCGAAAGTTTATCAACATCAATTGTCTTAGTTTCTTTGTTTTTATCGAGAAGAACGCACTTGCCTATTTCAAATATTTTTTGAGGATAGTCCCTGTGTTTATTTTGGGTGAGAACACCAATCAAACACGGGAGAAGCCATGTTCTGCAAATATTTCTATCAGTTGTGACTGAATTCAAAAGTTCGCATGGCTCCTCTTCTACGCCCATTTTTCTTGAATTATCATCCTTATTTGTTAATATCATGGTAGAAACCTCCTGAAGACCCAAACCTATCAAAACTTCTCTAACTTTTCCTAAAAATTCGTTTTTTAAAATTCTGGACGAAATTGTTGGTATTTTCGGTACCTTGGGTTCAAAGTTCTGATAACCGAACGCTATCGCTATATCTTCTACGATATCTATCTCATGCATTATATCCACTCTGTACGGAGGTATAAGAACATCTCTATCAAAACCAAGCCCCATCTTACATAAAAGCTCACTTATCTCGTTTTTTGTAAAGTCAGTATCAAGAAGTTTATTAACATATTCTATTCTTATTTTCATTCTTTTTGGTGACAGATCAGGTACTACACGTTTTTTATTGTTATGCACCTCAACCGTTTCTATGTCAAACCCGCGCTCGGCCAATGACGTAACAACTATGTTAAGCGCCTGCTCAACAGCCCTTTCGTTTATTCCTGTAACATCTATGAATAAATTTTTCGTTTTTTCTGTGACTTTTGTGAGTTCGCCATTTATTATTGGTGGGAAGCTCAGAACATCGTTGTTTTTATCCATTATTATAGGCCACTTCTCGAAGTTTTCTAAAATATGTATGTATTTTATACCCTTTTCATGTTTTTTTCCTATTTCTGAAAGTGTCATTTGCTTTTTATATCCTAATGGGACAAAGCTTATGTCTTCCGGACCAACGGCTTTATAAACAAAATCGGGCTTAACTTTATCTAAGTCGTGGATTCCTATCGCAACCTTTTTTCTTTTTCTTCCGAATGTTTCATGGATTTTTTCCTGTAACTGCATTAAAGACTCTATAACACTGTCAGTTAACTCCACGTTTCTTACAACAGCACATAAAACATAAGGCCTAACATTTTTAACAGAAGGGTCGACATATAGTTTTATTCCACTCGGTTTTGTTTTATATCTTGTGAATTCTTTTGATATACCAAAAAAGAACCTTATTGCTCTTGAGAAACCCTCTGGACTAAGAAGATCAGGCCTGTTTGGAAATATCTCATAACATACTCTACCGTTTTCTATCTTTTCAAGAGGACACCCTAACATGGGTATTCGTTCTTCTAAGTCGTTTCTACTAAGCTTTTTGCCTATCAACTCCTCCAGATCATTTATCCTGAATTCTACTACAGCCACGGGTTCACACCTCTTAAAAACTTGAGGTCGTTTTTGTAATAAAATTCTCTTATATCATTTATACCCGTTCTCAGCATCACTATTCTCTCAAGACCAAGCCCCCATGCGAGCACAGGGCAATCTATGCCTAATGGTCTTGTGACTTCTGGTCTAAATATCCCAGCACCCCCAAGTTCTATCCATTCCTTCTTGTCTTTAAAGTATACTTCTGGCTCCACGGACATTTCTGTATAAGGGAAATACGCAGGCCTGAAGCGTATTTTTTCGAACCCCATTCTCATATAAAATTCTTTAAGATAGCCTAGCAGGTCCCTAAAACTTACATTTTCATCAACTACTATACCTTCAACCTGTGTAAGTTCACAAAGATGCTTGTAATCGATAGTTTCGTTTCTAAAAACTTTGCCTATGCAAAATATTTTGGCGGGTGGTTCCAATGATGTGAGCGCCCTTGCAGATACGGCGGTGGTGTGTGTTCTTAAAACAGGTCTTTTGGCGACATCAACGCTCCATTCATATCTCCACCCAGTAGAACCAGTATTTCCACCGTTTTCGTGTGCTATTTTAACCGCATTTACAATTCTTTTTTCAGGCAAATCGCAAACAGATGGCTTTTTAATATAGAACGTATCAGCTAATTCTCTCGCAGGATGATCCTGAGGCTGGTAAAGTGCATCGAAGTTCCAGAAAGATGACTCGACAAGAGGTCCTTCAACCTCTTTAAATCCCATATCGAAGAATATGTTTCTTATTTTTTCTATGTAATAGGTTATTACATGCTTTTTACCGGGATATACTCTCTTACCTATTATTTCAACATTGTATGGTTTTAATTTCACCCTTTTCCAAAGACCTGTTTTTATTAAATCCTGTGTTAGTTTTGAAACTTCTCTTTTTACTTGCAAGGGTCTCCTTTTCTTCTCAATAAGTTTTCTCTTAAGAAGAAGTGATATCATCTTCTCTTCTACTTTCTTTCCTTCGGATAAATTCTTCAGAGCTATCTGTTCTTCTAATTTTTCAGTCACTGATTTTTTAACAGGTATCACAACGTTGCTCTTAACATCTACCCATCCGCGTTTCTTGGCCCATGCCAATGCTATATTGAAGTTCTCAACCTTGTTTCTTAGTTCTGATATTTTCATTGGCCTCCTCAGAATTGACATGAGTTTTGTTTCTGGGAATCCCTCTTTCAAATACCTTTTACCTTCTTTTGTTATTTTGTACATAAGCAATATGTTAATATTTTATACTTATTAACATTTATTTTATCTGTATATGAAGAACTACCACTCGTTTAAATTGAGCTCAGGTCTTCCGTTTTTCTTGTCCCTAATAGCCGAAACTATGCCCTTTATATAAAAGACCGTTATGAGAGGTACATAGAAAAAGATGTAAGGAATTATGTACAAAATATCTTTTGAATTTTTTCTTCCAGGATATGCAACTATAAGTGTGTGCATTATTCCAGCTGTTCCAGCTGCTGTTATTTTTGTTGTGAGAGAGGATATCAAGGGCATTAGTAACATAGTAAGGAAGAGTGTGAATTCCTTTAATGAAACTGTGTACAAGAAATAAAGCGAAAGCATTGGAATAATATATAAATAGGTTCTGAAAACAACAAACCCAAATACAGCTACAGGAAGGAAAATATACGGTAGGAAATAAGCAAGAAATTGGGGGTTCTTGAAGTAAAAATCATAATACCTTAAAAATGTGAACATTGCGCCTTTTCCCCATCTAAACCTCTGTTTTTTAAGCGATGATATTGTTTCGGGGCTATCTGTTTTCGTGACGGCCTCGGACTCGAAATGTATTTTATAACCTGCTTTTAATACCCGCACAGAGAAATCAATATCCTCTGTCATCGTGTCACGAAATCCTCCAACCCTATTAAACACGTCTCTTTTGACGAGAACGCTGCATCCTCTAAAACTTAAAAGAGAACCAAAAAACATATGTGTTTTCAAAAGATTTGCTACGAAATAACTATCTATTGATGAGAGCTTTGTTATGAAGCTCTTTTTCTTGTTCCTCACCACATTTTTTGGTGTTACAACGCCTATTTTTTCATCTTCGAACCACGGAACCATTTTTCTTAGGCATTCTTTAGAAAGCTCTGTATCGGCGTCAACGAAAAACAATAAATCGCCTTTTGCTATTTTTGCGGCTTTGTTTAGGGAATTTGGCTTTCCCATTCTCTTTTTATTTTGTATACACAAAACACCATATTTTTCACATATCTTTGGTGTATTGTCTTTAACTTCATTAACAACTATTATTTCTTTTTTTGGATAGTCAACCCTTATCGCAGATTTTATAACCTTCTCTATTCTCTTTTCATTCTTGTAGCTCGGTATTATTATGCTTACCAAAGGTGCTTTGTTTCTATTAAAAATTGGTCTTTTTTTATTGGATTCCCACACTTTACCCATTAAATAGTAAGCAATAGCAGTGCATATAAGTATTGTAGGCAACCACACATCCATAAACATAATAAACACCGTATTTTATTATAGTTCTTGGTCTCTTATAAAATTAAAAGTAATGATGCTTTTTATAAATTAATTAAAATACTTTATTATGCTAATGGAAAAGTTGCTGGATGTCGCGAAGAGGAGGGGGTTTTTTTGGCAAAGCGCACTTATTTATGGGGGTATAAGTGGATTTTGGGATTACGGTCATCTTGGGTCTCTTTTGAAAAGAAAATTTGAAGATACGTGGAGACGCTATTTTCTTGGTCTAAATGAAAATTTTTATGAAATTCAGACATCTTTAATACTACCCAAAGCTGTTTTTGAAGCAAGCGGTCACTTAAAACACTTTGTAGATCCTATTGTAAAGTGTAAAAGATGTGGAAATGTTGAGAGAGCTGATCATATATTAGAAGACGAACTCAAGGAAAGTTTTGAGGGTGTTTCTGAAAAGAAAATAAAGGAAATAATTAAAAAACATAAAATAAAATGTCCTAAATGTAAAGGTCCTTTAGAGAGTTCTGGTTTCTTCAACATGCTATTTCCTCTGAACATTGGTGCAGGTAAAAATAAAGTAACGGGATATCTCACAGGTGAAACTGCACAGGGTGCATATTTGAATTTTAAACAGGAGTTTGAATGTATAAGAAGGAAGCTCCCAATGGGTTTGGCAATAGTTGGAAAGGCCTTCAGAAACGAAATATCACCCAGAAATGCTCTTATAAGAATGAGAGAATTTACTCAGGCAGAACTGCAGATATTTTTTGATCCTGATAAAATAAATGAACACCCCGATTTTGAAACCATAAAAAAATACAGACTAAGAGTCCTTCCGCTAAAGAATAGAAAATCAGAAAAAATAATAGAAATAACATGCGGTGATGCCATAAAAAAACTGAAGCTGCCAGAATTTTATGTTTATCACATGGCAAAAATACAGCAATTTTATTTAGATATTCTCAAAATAAACCCTAAAAGTTTTAGAATGAAAGAGTTAAGTGATGAAGAAAAAGCCTTCTACAACAAATATCATTGGGACATAGAGCTTTATTTAAGAAGTCTTAATGGATGGAAAGAGGTTGCTGGACTTCATTATAGAACTGACCACGACCTTGGAAATCACCAAAAGTTGTCTGGAGAAAATATGAAGGTTAGTATAGATGGTAAATCCTTTATTCCTCATGTTTTAGAAATAAGTTTTGGTGTTGACAGAAATGTATATGCTCTCTTGGATATAGCATATGATGAAGAAGAAGAAAGGGTAGTACTACGTTTTCCGAGAATGGTTTCACCTTTTGATGCAGGGGTGTTTCCTCTTGTGAATAAAGATGGCCTGCCGGAAAAAGCCAGGGAAATTCAAAAAATTTTGGAGCAGGAAGGTTTTGTGGTTTTCTATGATAAATCTGGATCAATAGGAAGGAGATATAGAAGAATGGATGAAATAGGGTGCCCAGCTGGAATAACAATAGATTACGATACTCTAAAAAATAACGATGTAACACTTAGAGATAGAGACAGTATGAAACAGATAAGGGTGCCAATAAACAAAGTATCAGATGTTTTAAGACGGTTTTTAAATGGTGAAAAATTAGAACATTTAGGAAAGATTATCAACTAATAATCATACAGTTTGTAATAATATAAACAAGATATATATTCCAAGAAGAATTGTTCCCTCTCTCTTCGATATATACCTTTCTGTTTTTGCAAAAACAATTATCAAAAACGATAAAATGAGCATTATTGGAATGTCAACTATAAACATCATTGTATTTGTAAGTAATGGTGAAAAAAGTGATGCCATGGAAAGCCCTATAATGTTAAATATGTTACTTCCTATGATATTTCCAATTGAGATTCCTCGCATTCTTTTAATAGCAGCAACCACTGATGCGAGTAACTCTGGTAGAGACGTGCCCAATGATATACCCACAAGTGCTATTACGAATTCTGAAATACCAAAGGATGAGGAAATATTAAGAACGGATTTTATTGTGATCGTGGAGCCTATTACTAGGGCTATTCCACCAATAAAACATAAAATGACATCTATTAACGTTTTCTTTGTTGTTATTTTATAATAAAATTCTTCAGCTGTTATTACAATACTATGTTCTCTGTGTGAAAGGAGATATAAAATATATCCAATAATTATTGCTAACAGGATCAGACCGCCTATCCAGTCCATTCCAATAAACAAGATTATAGAAAGAAAAACAGACAGAAAAGCCATAAAGTACTCTTCCTTGATGTATTTTTTTGTCAGCCCCAACGGCATTAATAACGCGCTAACCCCTAAAATCAAACCTATATTAGTAATGTTAGAACCTATTACCGTCCCTGTAGCTATGTTTATTGCATTTGTTGATGGTTCAATGAAGCTCGTAATTCCGGATATAATTGAAATTGCTATTTCAGGGAGTGATGTTGACAGAGCAACCAGTGTTATTCCAATTGCATATTCTGAAACTCCCCATGTCTTGGCCAGTTTAGATGCATATTCGGTAACAAAATGTGCACCAGTAACAAGTAAAAACAGCCCGCTCACAAACACCAAAATATCTAAAAACATAGTTATTAGATTGTATTTATATCATAAAATCTTATGTGGCCTTCTTAAGTCTCAAAATGGCCTGTGCTAAATCGCCATTTGTTTCTTCGAGTGTATTTTTTACTTCTTCTTCACTTGCACCGGTTCGTTTCATCACAAGACGGACATCTTCTTCTGTAAAGGGTTTTTTTGGTTTTTCTTCTATCTGACCAATTATTTGAAATGTTTCCTGCCCCATCATGTTTATTTTCGTTACCTGAGGCTGTGAAATAACTATTTCTTTGTCGCGTGTCTTTATAATTACCTCTTCAGCATCTATCTCTGTTGCCTGCATGCCCATTTGTCTCATCATTCTTTCTATTTTCCTGGGATTAAGTTTCATTTTTTCACCTCTATTTTAAAATTGAATTTTACAATAAATAAAAAACAAAAAATGAATTAATTAGTAGTTTTATGGTTGAAACAATGAACGATAAAGAGATTTACAATCTCATTCAGAAAGAAAAGGAAAGAATAAACAGCGGGTTAGAGCTAATACCATCTGAAAACTTTGCGAGTCCCGCTGTTTTGGAGGCCCTAGGCTCTGTTTTTAACAATAAATATTCCGAAGGGTATCCAAAAAAGCGATACTATGGAGGGAATGAATTTGTTGATTCTGTCGAAACGCTTG
Source organism: uncultured archaeon (assembly GCA_964475515.1). Lineage (GTDB taxonomy): Archaea > Aenigmatarchaeota > Aenigmatarchaeia > QMZP01 > QMZP01 > CAYYWW01. The sequence goes on from CAYYWW010000002.1 coordinate 15,251, forward strand.
CTATAGAGCGGGCCAAAAAACTTTTCGGAGCAGAACATGTTAATGTCCAGCCTTATTCAGGAAGTCCGGCAAACATGGCTGTTTATTTTGCACTTTTGCAGCCCGGAGATAAACTCATGGGCATGTCATTGGATATGGGTGGTCATTTAACACATGGCCATCGCGTTAACTTTAGTGGGATGCTTTACAAATCCGTAAAGTACGGTGTTGATAGAGAAACCGAAATGTTAGATTATGATGAAATTAGAAAGATTGCAAAAAGGGAAAAGCCAAAAATCATAGTTTCTGGTGCGACAGCATACCCAAGAGAAATTGATTTTAAGGAATTTCATGAGATAGCTCAAGATGTTGGTGCATATTCGATGGCCGATATAGCACACATAGCCGGTCTTATAGCTGCTGGTGTTCATCAGTCACCATTTCCTTTTACGGACGTTGTGACAACAACTACACATAAAACGCTCAGAGGGCCACGAAGTGGAATGATCATGTGTAAGAAGGAGTTTGCAGATGTTATTGACAAGGCTGTTTTTCCGGGTTTGCAAGGTGGGCCACATGAACATGTGATAGCTGCCAAAGCCGTTTGTTTTTATGAAGCGATGCAACCAGAATTTAAAGAATACGCAAAGCAGATTATAAAAAATGCGAAAGCACTTGCTGATGCTTTGATGGATTATGGTTTTAGACTCGTTACAGGGGGGACGGACAATCACCTGATATTAGTTGATTTAAAAAACAAAGACGTAACAGGGAAAGAAGCTGAAGACGCTTTAGACAAGGCAGGAATAACTGTAAACAAAAACATGATACCGTATGATCCGAGAAAGCCTTGGGATCCAAGCGGCATCCGTCTTGGAACACCCGCAGTGACCACAAGAGGTATGAAAGAGTCTGAAATGAAAGAGATAGCAAGATGGATAAATGATGCAATTGAGAATAGAAATGATGAGGACAGATTGAAAAAAATACGCGAGTGTGTTAGAGAATTTGTAAAGGATTTCCCTGTGTATTGACCCCAATAATGTAGTTGTAAAATCTTTATTACGTAATATATAATAACGTCTCTACTTATTTTTATTTTTTCTTATACAAGATTTTCTTATGGATGTCCAAATTATAGATGTTGATTATATTCTCATTAACGGAAACCCTATAATAAGAATTTTTGGCAAGAATGAAAAAAACGAGTCGGTATGCCTATTTTACAGCAACTATTTGCCCTATTTTTATGCTTCTGATATTTACGAAGGGTTTGAAAAGGATCCTGACATTGTAAAAACCGAGAAAGTAAAAAGAAAAATTGTACAAGAAGGTGAAAAGGAACTCTATAAAATAACTTTAAGAAATCCCGCAAAAACACCCGAATTCAGAGAAAAACTGAAATCAATGGGATTCAAAGTCTATGAAGCTGACATACTTTTTAAATACAGATTTATGAGTGATCATAATTTAGCTGGTTTTGGGTGGGTGAATGTTTCCGATGGTAAAAGAGTCCCTACAAACGCTGTAATGGCTGATAAAAAATTGGAGGTTTCTGAACTTAAACCTATAGAAAAAGATGAAAATGCCGACTTAAAATACATGGCGTTTGACATAGAGTGTATATCCAAAACTGAAACAAAAATACCTGATGCAAAAAGGGATCCTATAATACTTATATCCATAGTTTTCAGCCATCACTACAAAGGAAAAAAATCGCTTATTCTTGGACTTAGACCGTATAAAAACGTTCTGAGTTTTGAAACAGAGAAAGAGATGCTCCAAGAATTTATTAAGATAATTGATGAATACGACCCTGATATTATAACGGGTTTTAACATTAATAATTTCGACATACCCTATGTAGTAGAACGAATGAAACAGAATGGTTTAAGACCATACATGGGTAGATGCAAACAAAAAGCAGTAATGTGTAGAAAAGTAGGAGCAAGGTATAGAAATTATATATCAGGCAGAATATTGGTTGATAGTTATGAGGTAGTTAAAAAGGACTTTTCTTTGCAGAGATACAGCCTTGATTATGTAGCCAGAAATCTACTCGGACAAAAAAAGGAGGATGTTAAACATTCGGAGATAGAAAAACTTTGGAAGGGAAACGAAGATGATTACGGGAGGCTTGTTAGTTATTGTTTAAAAGACTCGGAATTGGCTCTGAACCTTTTACTTCAATTAAATCTTTTAGATAAATATATAGCTCTTTCTAAAGTTTCGGGAACACTTCTTCAAGACACACTTGAGGGTGGAGAAGCAACGAGAATAGAAAATTATCTTCTAAGGGAATTCAATAAAAATGGCTATGTGTTTCCCTCTAAACCAGAAAGAGTAAGTGCAAAAGAATTAATTGGTGGGTATGTCTTGGAACCAAAGAAGGGTCTGCACAGTTCAATTGCTGTTCTTGATTTTAAATCAATGTATCCATCGATTATTAGAAGTTTTAATATATGCCCAACAACGTTAACTAAAGAAAAAGAAAACTCAATTGAAACGCCTTCAGGTGCAAGGTTTCTTAAGAAGAGTGTCAGGGAGGGTATAATACCAAAAATACTAGAATATTTGGTTGAAACAAGACAAAAAGTTAAGAAAGAGATGAAACAGACCAAGAAAAAAGAAAGGGTTAGAGTTCTCGATGCTAAGCAATGGGCTCTAAAAATTATGGCAAATGCATTCTACGGTTATTTTGGATATGTTAATTCAAGATTATTTAATTTGGATATAGCGAATGCCATAACGTCTACAGGAAGAAAGATAATAGGAGATACTAAAAAGATGATTGAAGATAGGTTTGGATATGAAGTTGTTTACGGTGATACCGACAGTGTTTTTGTAAAAATACCTTCAGACGATTTGGAGGAAATATCAAAAAAGGCCGAAGAAATTGTGAAATACATGAACGAGAGACTGCCAGAGGGCATAGAGCTTGAGTTTGAAAAAATATTCAAGCGCTTTTTGCCACTCACAAAAAAGAGATATGCTGCATGGCAATTTGTTAAAGGGAGTGATGGGTGGGAAGAAAAAATAGAAACTAAGGGGATAGAAACCGTGAGACGTGATTGGTGCCCACTAATAAGCGATACATTGATGACTGTACTCTCCATTATTCTTAAGGAAAATGACAAAAAAAGAGCTGTTAAATATTTCAAAGATGTTATCAAGAAACTTCTTAATAATGAAATACCCATCACAAAACTTGTTGTTACAAAAACTATGACAAAATCGCCAAAAAGTTACGCAGGAGTTCAACCGCACATAGAACTTGTTAAAAAAATGCAAAAAAGGAATCCTGCAGAAGTTCCAGGTATTGGCGATAGAATAGGTTACGTTATTGTTAAAGGAACGCAAATGCTATCAAAACGTGCCGAAGACCCCGTGTATGTTATGGAGCATGGTCTTCAAATAGATTCAAAGTATTATATAGAAAACCAGCTCCTTCCACCGTTGGAGCGTATCTTTAGTGCTATGGGAGTTTCGAAGAGCGAACTACTTGGTAATGGAAAACAAATTGGGTTATTAGATGTTCTCAATAACAACAAAAAAGAAGAGCCACTGATAAAAGAAAATGGAAATGCGAGCGACATAAAGGGGTTTGTTTGCACTAAGTGTAATAATTTTTATAGAAGGCCTCCTTTAACAGGATATTGTGAATGCGGTGGTGAACTTGTTTTTTCCTCCCCGAAGGGTCTTTTTAAGTTCCTTATTAACATTCCTAAAAAGTGATATGGATTTTTTCTTAAAAATATGTGATTTTTAGTGATTTCATTCTTTTTGTGAATTTGAACGTGAGAAGTTAATGTGAATTGCACATGAAGTAGAGGGGTCCCCTAAAATTTAAATAATAAAAACCAATATTATGTATGCAAAATGAATATGAAAAAATACCAAAAAGGGTTTATGAAGATCCACATGAACAAATAAAATTTCTTCGCGAGGTTTTTGATAAAAAGGGTTATATAAGAGTTAGAATAAGAAAAAGAGGGAAGAAAAAATCAAAAATCAGAAATTTGAGGTTAGTGGATAAAAATATAAAATTCATAAGAAATGTTCAGTATTTTCTAAAAAAACAAGGAATAAAGTCAGTTGTATATAGGATAGGCAATCATTTTTGTTTGGATATTGAAGGAAAAGGTAGACTTGAGATGTTCTTGAAGATTATTGGGTTTTCAAATGAAAAAAAACTTAAAGAAATGCAAGAGGCTCTAAAACCCCTTTCTCTTTCTAGAAATGAACAAACTGTGTGAATTGCACATGAAGTAGAGGGGTCCCCTAAGAATTATTCACAATTTCGTGAAAAATAAGAATATTAATATGCACTATTTTGTGAAATCGTTCCTTGTCTTTTTGATTTTTCTTGTTTATACTATTCATATTAACCTGTGAAATTCATTTTTAAAGAAAAGTTTTAAAACATCTAGATGGAGGAAAGTTTTCTTATTAAGATTTCTTTCTCTTGTTCTATAATAGGATTGGTGTCATTGTTCTTAATTTCAAGTTTTGTAGATGAGGGTTCTATTAATATAGGATCTGTAACATCGAGTGATATCGGAACAATTGTAAAATTATGCGGTAATGTCACAAATAAATATACAACAAAAAATAAACACGTCTTTATGAATTTAAAGGATGAGACAGGTGAGATAAAGGTTGTTGTTTTTAATCAAACTGCTTCAAAATTTAATCTTAATTTAATTGAATTGAACAGGGTGTGTATAACAGGGAAAGTAAATATTTACAGAGGTGAGTTGGAAATTATAGCAAATAGGGTTGAAACATATGGCCCTTGATGTTGTTTTCCTCGCAATTCTTGGTGTAATATCAGGTATAGTAACAGGGATTATCCCAGGGTGGCATCCAAATACATTAGCTACATTGTTGGTTTCACTCAGCCCTGTTCTCATGGGATTCTTTTCTCCATTGGCAGTAGCAGTGTGTATTATAACAACAGCCATAACTCATACATTTTTAAGCTTTATCCCATCGGTTTATTTAGGAGCACCAGATGAATCAAGTACAGTACTATCAGTACTTCCAGGGCATAAGTTTTTGTTAAAGGGAAGGGGTTATGAAGCTGTTTATTTAACAGTTATAGGTGGTGTTGGCGTTATTTTGTTTTCATTATTGTTTTTTCCCTTTCTTTTCTTCACTTTGCCGCTTTTTTATAAAAATATAAAAAACTATATAGCACTTCTTATTTTTTCAATTTTTTTAATGATGACTTTAAGTGAAAAAGGAAAGAAAAAGTTACTCGGAGTCCTTATATTTCTTTTTTCTGGAATTTTGGGGATTATAACTCTCAATTTTCCTTTATCTGGTTCGAATGTGCTTTTTCCGTTATTCACTGGTTTGTTTGGAATGCCAACATTAATTATAAGCTTCCTATCTAATTTTAAAATGCCGCAACAAAAACTTGAAAGCGTCGTTGTATCAACAAAAACTTCTATAAAGGGTATAATTAAGGGTTTATTCTCAGGGCTTGTTTTAGCAATTCTTCCTGGTATTGGCTCGGCACAAGCGGCTGTTCTTGTACACCAACTAACGAAAGAAAAGGATGTGAAGGAATTTCTCATTTCACTGGGGGCCATAAATACTGTAGCAGCGCTTTTCTCTTTATTGGCCTTATATTTTATAGGAAAACCGAGAAGTGGTGTTGCTGTTGCAGTTGAAAAAATACTCGGAACCATCACTTTTTCCAACTTGCTACTATTCTTAGCAGCCACTGTGTTCGCGACGGGGCTCGCTGCTATAATAACAATAAAAATGACAAGAGCGTTCTCTTCTTTTATCCGAAAATTTGATTATAAGAAGATTTCATTGATTATTATAGTTTTTCTCATTGCAATGGTAACTGTTTTTAATGGGTTGTACGGCCTTTTACTACTTTTTACATCAACATCAATCGGAATGCTTCCCCCATTGCTTGGTATAAAAAGAACTTTTGGGATGGGTGTATTGATGTTGCCAATAATGTTATTTTATTTTGGTATAAATTTTTATTTATTTTAACACTTCTCGTGTTAGTTTGTAAAAAACGAGACCGGCAGCTATTATTATTGTTTCCATTAAAATAACACTAATGTTAAAATAAAATAACATACCTATACATGTGATGGCACCTAAAAAAGCAAGAACAGGAAATTTTCCAATATTTATGGGTGATGTAAATTCACGCCTGAGGTAAGGTTTTCTAAATCTCAAGAATATCAATGACGCGTTAACGAAAAAATATATTATAAATATTCCTGTGTTTGTAAGTTCAGCCACTGTTTTTAAATTTCCCAACATGACAGCAAATGACGCAGATACCATCGTAACAAATATAGAGATATATGGTGTTCTTCTTTTTGAATGTATTTTAGATAGAAACCTCGGGAGGGTGTTATTTTTTGCCATACCATACAAAAATCTTGAAACTGCTATCAACATTATAAGTACAGTATTACCTGTTGCAAATAACGCTATGAAAGATAGTAGAAGCGTGGCCTCACTACCCATTGCTTTAACAGCTACATCAGTTAGTGGTGCTTTGGATGTTGCTAACTGGCGCCAATCCATTATGGAAACAGCGGATATAGAAACAAGTACATATAGAATGGTTGAAACTGCTAAAGATATTAATAGTGCTCTAGGTATTACTGACCTTGCGTTTTTTGTCTCTTCAGATATATTTACTATATCCTCAAATCCTATGAAAGCAAAAAATATGAGAGCTGCTGATGTGATGAGACCGTTTAAACCGTTTGGCATATCAAAATAATTAATATTACCACTTCCTATGAAGTTCATTCCCAATGCAATTATTATCAAAAGCCCGGAGACTTCTATAATGGTTGAAATTATATTAAACCTCGAAGACTGTTTTATCCCAATAAAATTCAATATGGACAGTGATATTATCAGTCCTATTGCAACAGGTATTATTTCTGTTCCAAAAAGACGTGAAAAATAACCCGCAAATGCTATAGAGACTGTGGCAGCAGAGACTACCCCAGCCCATATAAAAATCCAGCCTATTAGAAACGATAACGAGTCTTTATTAAATGCCTTTTTTGTGTATACATATTCGGCGGCTGTTTTTGGAAACATTGAGGACAATTCAGCATAAGAAAGTCCTGTAAAGGAGGCTATAAAAGCTGCTATTATAAAGGATAGCCACAAAGAGTTACCAGTTATGCCTACTCCCTCACCTATTATGGCGTATATACCAGCACCAAGTATTATTCCTATTCCATAAAGTGAGGTTTCAAAAAGTCCTAAAGTTTTTTTAAGGCCAATTCCTCTGGACCTAATCTTCATAGATTTTATTTATAGCAGTACTGTCTTAAATCTTGTTCTAATTAAATTCTACTTCTTTGGTCTCCATATCCACTTTAGCTCTCTCCGCAAAAATAAGTAAAACTCCTTTATGAACTTTAAACTTGCTGTCTTTACTCGTTATCCAGAAAATATCAGGTACCTCTTCTATGATATTTGGATCGATGCTCCATTTTATTTCATTTCTCTTAATTGGAAAATATCTTTTTTTCAGTATAGATAGGGGTTCGTTCATTTCCACGTCTTTATTCTTTTCAAAAATCAATAGACTCAGTTCATCATTTCCTTTTTTCAACTTTATAAATGCAGGGTTATTTGTAATATCAATCTTTCTTTCTTCATTTATTATTTCTCTTGGGGTTATTATGATATCAACATCATTCACACTCTTTGTGTTTTCTACTTTTCTTGTTAAAAGCACGCTAGCTTTTATCTTACCTATCTTTCTGTTAAATGGTATGTCCGGGTATATAATCTCTGTTGCAAATATTTTATTCTCCCGAACATAACCTTTCACAGCTATCACATCGTCTAAATCAACCTCTTCCTTAGAAACAACTTCTATTTGCCCTGTTAAATCTTCTAATAAAAAACCACTCTGGGTTTTTTCAGAGACCATGCCTATTACAGACACCTCAGAAAAAATGTTTTTTAGTTTGTTTATAGAAACAGCATCCACCTTTTCTAAAAGAATTTTTCGTATTTTTTCGTATCTGTTTTTGTAAAAATTCGCAACATCTGCTGCTGATATTTTTTCTTTTTCCCTGGCTTCTTTTACAAAAAATTCTATTTCATCTTTTCTTTTCTCTACAGGCTTCCTCTCCCCTGACACTTTTTCAGCACTAAGAAATTCAAATCCATTCTCCGTTGCTTTTTTTATATTTTCAGGTGTTGGTATAATGCCTTTCTCTATTAATTTTTTTATTATTTCTTTTTTGTCCATACCACTCTTCCATAAAACCAAAAGATTTAAAGAAGATAATTTTCTCTTAATATTTTTTTAATGTTTTCAGTTATTGGTTCTCCAAGTGTTATTCTTATCTCTCTTGTTCTTCCATATCGTCCTTTTGATATCACTCTTGTATTTATTATTCCAAGCATGTCAAGCTCTGCTATAAGATCTGAAACCCTTCTTTGTGTAAGAATCTTTAACCCTGTTCTTGAACATATTTCTTCATAGATGGAAAAAACATCACCGGTTTGTATATCTTCCTGTTTTGATTCAACAAGCCTTATTATAGCAGCTAGTACTGCAAGGGATTGTTTAGGTTGCATCCTAACAATTTCAATTATTCTATCAGAATCGAGTTTACTTTCAGCCATATCGACATGTCTTATTTCTACTTTAGGACTTTTTTCTCGCTCTGCTAACTCTGCAGCTATCCTTAGTAAATCCAGAGCTTTTCTTGCATCACCATGCTCCTGCGCGGCCAAAGCAGCACACTTCTCTATAACACCTGGCTGTATGACACCATCGTTAAAAGCCATGTCCGCTCTTTGTTTTAATATATCTTTCAATTGGTTATAGTTGTATGGTGGAAAGATTATCTCCTCTTCAGAGAGAGTTGACCTCACTCTTGGATCTAATGTTTCTAGGAAAGAGACACTATTGGAAATTCCTATTATAGATACTTTAGTTGTGTTTATATTCTGATTTATTCTCGTAAGGTTGTAGAGTATTTCATCACCAATTTTATTAACAAGCGCGTCTATTTCATCTAATATTAAAATAAGGTTTCCACCCAAATTTTCCACTGCAGACAAAAACACATTGTAAACAGCATCTGTCGGTAACCCCGTTGGTGGAACTTCTTTTCCAAGCAAACGGGACATTTCTGCAAGTAAACGGTACTCGGTGTCAGATATTTTTTTCATTTTACAATTGATATAAAGGATATTGATATTATTGTTGGTTTTCTTTAATTCAGACGTTACGTTCTTTGCAACAAGAGTTTTCCCTGTTCCTGTTTTTCCGTATAAAAAACAATTAGAAACACCATGACCCTTAAGAGATGGGGCGAGAATATTTGCAAGTTGTCTTATCTGCTCTTCTCTGTGATATGTAACTTCTGGGACATAGTTATGGCTTAACACGTCTTTATTTTTAAAAATAATGTTTGCTGAACTAACGTAGTTAGAAAATATATCTTTCAATGTTTGCTGAACCATAATTTCTATATGAAATAGAGGTTTAAATTATTTTTCAAGTGGAAATATAATACTATGACACCATAATTTCCTATGGAAAATGTATTTATCTTATTGTCTTCGGATAAAATATAGTATAACAGTGTTATAATAAATAAGCATAA
>CAYYWW010000002.1:24967-41198 GCA_964475515.1 uncultured archaeon
GATGTTATTATTTGTAATGGTGATATAACAGATATGTTTAATGTACCAAAGGAATTTTCACAGCTTGACGTTGCGGATATTGTTATACAAAAACTCCTTTCTATTGGAAAGCCACTGCTCTGTGTTCCTGGAAATCATGATCCATATGAAATAATCCCCATACTAGATGATTACGGTGTGAATATTCATGAAAAAATAAAAACGATTAATGGAATTGATTTTATAGGTTTTGGCGGTGCTGATACACCGTTCAATACAAAATTCGAGCCAGGTGAAAAGGAAATAGAAGAAAGCCTTAATAAAATGCAGAAAAAAATAAAAAACAAATTTGTTTTAATTGTTCATAACCCACCTAAAAATACAAAACTGGACACGACATCAAGTGGACTTCATGTGGGTTCAGCTGCTATAAGAGAGTTTATTTTGAATAAAAAACCCATTCTTACAGTTTCTGCGCACATTCATGAAGCAAAGGGAATAGATAATTTAGGGAGCACTGTTTTGTTTTATCCAGGCCCTGTTTTTGAAGGTTTCTACGGTGTAGTTGAGATAAGGGGAAATGAGATTAAATGTGATATAAAGGAAGTGGAAGTATAACTCAGTGATCAAGATCACTTAATTTTTCAATTATATCCTCCACCTTTTCCAACCTACATACACCAAGAGGTATATTCTCCACTTCTGCTATTCGTTTTGCTATTTCATCTACTTCATTAAGGCCATGTAAGACGGTTAGTGCTGGTCTTAGGTTTGTGAGTTTTAGTGCGACCATGGGTGTTTTTCCCGTAGAGACTTTTGTAAATATAAGTGCTCTCTGGCTCGTTGCGCCGTAGACACTAACAAGTTCTGTATATGAAAATTCTGTTATAACTTTAAGTGAGTCTATTATAGTGTATCCATATATTTCTTCTTCTGGATCAACTCCTGTTATCATATCAACATTTATTCTTTTACAAAAATCACCAATTTTGATTCCTGTTGAAAACTCTTTTATATCAATAATGGCAGTTGATATTTTTTCTTTGTACATTAGTCCACCAAAACTTCTTATAACTTTACCACCTCTTTTCGTATCTATATCAAGAAGTGCATTGACGTACCTTCTTATTATATTAACACCTGGTGATTTTCTCCTTCCAGATTCATAATCGCTGACAACAGAAGGGGTTATGCCAAGTTCCTCCGCAAGCCTTCTCTGAGAAATCTTAAATATATTTCTCCATTTTTTTATAACATTCTCCGGATTCTTTGATAAAACAATTTCACTTACTATATCTTTCGATAATTTATTTTTAATCATTGCGAATCTATCTTCAGAATCTTCCATATTTTATTATTGTTTTATAAACTTAATATTACAGTGAGTGAAAAAGTAATTATGAAAACGTATGCAAAGGGAGCAAGATCTGAAAGAGAGTTGTTAAAATTTTTGGATTATAAGGGATTCAGTTGTGTGAGATCAGCATCAAGTGGTGGATTTTTCTCTCCAGTTGACATAGTTGCTACTAAAAAGGGTTTTATAATAGCAATAGAATGTAAGGCATGGTCCACAAAACCAAAGTTAAAAAAAGAAAAACTAAGGGAATTTAAAAAATGGTGTGAAAGAGCCGGTGCAAAGGGGTTTTTAGCATGGTACAACAATGCTAAATGGAAATTTCTAAGAATAGAAGATGCAGAAAAAAACAAATATGAAGATGAAAACTGGTTTTCCCTCAATGATTTTTTAAGGTTGATTGATTTATATGGATGAAGGATTTGTAGTTTAACATATTGATATCGATCCTAAACAAAGTAGAAGGAAAGTTTGCAAAATCTTTGTTACCTTTAAATAGTTTTATGATAAAAATATTAATGAAATTTTACGATGTGGAGGGAAAAATATGAGAAAGTTTAACTATCTTGGACCTGACGATTCAGATAATCCTCCAGATTATTTATTAGGAGTGAAGTCTCCAGAACCCTCTTATCCAACAGAGATAGAAGAAAACGATTAAGAACCTTACAAAACGAATAGAACTCTGTCTTATTTTATGACATTTTCACTTCATGACAGTTAAAAAGTTTCTTTGAATCGGTTCTTGGGGCATTCTTTAAAATTTATCATTTCTTTTATAAAGACAATCATTTCACCATAACCCTGACTTTTATATAAATTTCGTTAGTGTGATAAGAGGGTTATAGAATGGATAGGTAGCGGAGCGGTAGGTAGTATGAGAAAGGTTATTTGAATTGATGATAGAAAGAAAAGAGTCGACAAAGTTATGTTATTGAAGGAGAATATATATAGCGGAAGTGAACTGCCTAGAGAATTTAAAGTAGAAGTGTTGTTGGTGAGAAGTGCTTTAAATATGGCGAGAAACAGGTAAATTACCTTATTACCCATAACTTAGTTCTCAAAACTCGCAAAAAATAAAGGGAAATTAGAACAATAATTAAAATATGCTTGAAATTCGTTTTCATGGTCGCGGAGGTCACGGTGTAAAAACAAGTGCTCAGATATTGGGTCGGGCTGCTTATCTCGCTGGTTTTAAAGTGCAGGATTTCTCCATGTACGGTGCTGAAAGAAGAGGAGCGCCAGTAACATCTTTCGTCCGTTTTGATAAAGATGAAATAAAAACAAGAGGATATATATTTGAGCCTGATATTGTTGTGGTGCTTGATGATTCACTGGATTTTAACAGAATGTTGAAAGGGCTTAAACCCAACGGCTACGTGGTAATAAATAGGGGCAGTCACCCACATTTTTTGGGAGGAAAATACAAAAATAGAGCGTTTTGGATAAACGGAACAAAAATAGCACTAGAGGTTATAGGAAAGCCAATACCCAACTGTGTTATTTTAGGTGCTCTTGTTCATCTAATAAAACCAATAACATTGGAGCATCTTAAAAAAGCAATAGAAACGGAATTTAAAGGTCATATGCCAGAAGATATTATTTTAAAAAACAAAAAAGCGGCCGAGCTCGGATATGAAAGTTTTAAGTCAAGAGTGAGAGTTAATGAGTGAAGTGAAAATAGTGGATGAGAAGAAGTTGAAGGATCATGGTTTGAAAGGCATACCTTTTGCACGCTTTGGTGGTAAGATCCCAAAAACAGGTGACTGGAGAACATTCAAACCTGTAATAAACAAGAAAAAATGTATAAAATGTCATACATGTTGGTTGCTTTGTCCAGAAGCAGCTATAAAAATAGACAAAAAGGGCTATCCTAAAATAGATTATCATGTTTGTAAGGGATGTTTAATTTGTTTTAAAAACTGTCCTGTGAGAGCTATAGAAAAAAAGGAAGATCTACATGCAGAGCATTTGAGGTAAATATGAAAGACTTAATGGATGGAAACACTGCAGCAGCATGGGCTGTTAAACTGGCAAGGGTAAAGTGCGTTCCATGTTTCCCCATAACACCACAAACAGAACTCATAGAAACATTAGCTAAATGGAAATCTGAAGGAAAATGGAATGGCGAGTTTAGAACAATGGAATCAGAGCATGGGGTTCTAGCTGCTGCTTTAGGAGCTGAAATGACAGGAGCAAGAACATTTACTGCGACTTCTTCTCAGGGTTTGGAATTGATGCATGAAATACTTCCAATAGTTTCAGGGACAAGAAACCCGTTAGTTATGGCCAACGTTTCCCGCGGTATATCAGCCCCAATAACATTATGGTCAGACCACAATGACTTTCTTAGCGTCAGGGATTGTGGATGGCTTATGTTCTGTTGTGAGACCAACCAAGAGGTTTTGGATACAATAATAATGGCCTACAAAATATCTGAAAATAAGAATGTGTTGTTACCCTCTCTCGTAAACATGGACGGTTTTATACATTCCTATACAAGAATGGAAGTAGACATACCAGACCAGAAAAAAATTGATAAGTTTCTTCCGAAATTGAACCTAAAAATAAAAGTTGATGTTGATAACCCCCTTTCACTTGGCGTTCCTGTTATGGATGAATATTCCTTCTTCAGAGTAAATCTCCACAAAGCACAGCTGAATGCTTTACATGTAATTAAAAAAGTGCAAAAAGAATGGGCTAAGTTCACAAAAAGAAAATATGATCTTGTGGAATCATACAAACTTTCGGACGCAGATGTTGCTTTAGTTGGCATGGGCGCAAACGCAACTGTGATGAAAGCAGCGATAGACTCTTTAAGAAATAAGGGAATACGTGCAGGATTGCTGAGATTAAGAGTAATAAGGCCATTACCAAAAGACGAAATATACAATATGTTAAAGGATATAAAAAAGATAGCAGTCATTGACCAAAACATATCACCTGGTATAGGAGGCATAATGTTCCCTGAGATCAAATCATGTCTTTATGACTCTGATGCCATAGTATGTAACTATGTAGCAGGTTTGGGAGGAAAACCAATATCACAACAAATTTATGAAAAATTTGCTTTGGAAACACTTAAGACGAAAAAACCGTTTAGAAAATTCGTAATATAGGTGAGAGAATGGTAGAAAAAAGCAAAAAACCTGAAAAAAGAATCGGAATTAAAGATTTACCAAAAGAAGACCTACTTATAGGAGGCCCACCAACATGCGCTGGTTGTGGTGCAGAATTAGGTCAAAAATTAGTCCTGAAAGCATTGGGGAAAAAAACAATAATAATCAACACTTCGGGATGCATGACTTTAACGCCTATATACCCATTCACACCATTTAAAGTTCCATGGGTTCATGTCGCTATAGAGACAGGAGGTTCTGCTGCAACCGGGATATTAATGGGGCTAAGGGCTCAGAAAAAGGACAAAAATGTAAACATAGTTGTTTATGCTGGAGATGGGGCATCTTATGATGTTGGTTTTGAATCATTGTCTGGAATGGCTGCAAGACGTGAAAACGTAATATATATCTGTTATAACAACTCATCCTTTGGTAATACGGGGTTCCAATGGAGCACATCAACACCAACAGGTTCCATGACGACAACCACACCTCCAGGTAAGAAACAACCTATAGGCAACATAATGCCAAGAAAGAACCTTGCAAAAATAATGGCTGCACATGATATACCCTATGTAGCAACAGCCGCGATAGGATATCCCCTGGATTTCATAAACAAATTGAGAAAGGCAAGTGAGATAAAGGGGCCAAAGTTCATAGATCTGCTAACGACTTGTCCAACAGGATGGGGAACAGACCCATCAGAATCAATAGAGATAAACCAACTCATGGTGCAGGCAGGATTATGGCCTGTCTATGAATATGAAAATAAGGAATTAAAGATAACAATAGAACCAAAGTTCATACCAGTGGAAAGAGCTTTGCTACGACAAAGAAGATTCAAACACCTCAAAAAGGAACATATTAAAAAAATACAGGAAATGGTAAACAAAGAATGGAAACTTATAAGACAAGGAAAATACATGGAAGTAGAAATGTATTAGTAGTGAACTACCCTAACCTAAAGGAAGGAGACTTCCCGCCGATAAAGTTAAATTTATAAAACTATAGCTAACTATAATTAACTATGGCAACAACTATACAGATATCTAAAGAGCTGCAAGAGAAACTTAAAGAACGCAAGCTTTTTGATAGTGAAAGCTATGAAGATGTAATATGGGATATGTTGGAGGATGTAACGGAACTCTCTGAAGAGACAAAAAGAATGATTCGTAAGGCTGAGGCTGATATAAAAGCAGGTAGAATACACAGTCTAAGTAAAGTTAAGAGGGAGCTTGATGTATGAAGTTTTTTTCTCAGATACAGCGTTTAGACAACTTAAAAAACTTGAAAGAGAAGTGCAAAAAAGAATAATTGCAGCAATTGAGCGGATAAGAGTGCGTCCGGAATCATTTGTGAAGCGACTAGTTGGAGAACCGTATTTTAAACTCAGAGTCGGTAATTATAGAGTCATTCTCGATATAAAAAAGAGCAGCATGATTATAATGGTGATCTACATTGCTCATAGGAGAAAAATATATAAAAAACTATACTCAACGCGTTGACATTTTATTAACCACCCTTTCAATTCTGTTCATCGCTTCAACAATTTTTTCATAAGCAGTTGCATAACTCATTCTTACAAATCCTTCTCCATGTTTGCCAAATTCAGTTCCAGGTGTTACAGCAACTTTTGCTTTCTTTAAAAGAAACTCACCGAACTCGAGAGAGCTCATCTTAAATTTACTTATGTTCGGAAATACATAAAAAGCTCCTTTGGGCTTTGTACATGGTATGTTCATCTCTTTTAGACGTTTTATAATGAATTTTCTTCGCTTATCGTATTCCTTTAATATTTTATCGAATTTGTATTCACACCTCAACGCCTCCAATGCAGCTGCCTGCGAAACAGTTGGCGCACATATACTTGTGTAAAGATGAAGTTTACTCATGGCCTTTATTATTCTTTCTGGACCCACAGCATAGCCTATTCTAAATCCCGTCATGGCATAAGTTTTTGAAAATGTAAATAAACTAATGACATTCTTTTCCATTCCGTTAAGAGAAGCCATCGATACATGTTTCGCATCGTCATAAACAAAGTTTTCGTACGCTTCGTCTGAAATAACAAGCAGGTCGTGCTCTATTGCGAAATCAGCGATCTCCTCTAGAACCTTCTTTTTTAAAACAGTTCCTGTTGGATTGTTTGGTGTGTTTATTAAAAGAACCTTTGTTTTTTCAGGTACTATCAACTCTTCCATTAAATCAACATCTAACTGAAATCCATTTTTTTCATAAAGTGGCACACAAATAGGCATGCCGTTTAGTACTTCAACGGTAGGTTTGTACCCTAAAAAACTGGGATCAGTTATCATTACACCCTCTCCAGGATCTATAGTGCACATTAAGGCAAGTAATATAGCTTCTGTAGAACCAGTTGTTATTATAATTCTATCAGAAGAAGCTGAAATATTGTTTTCCCTCTTCAATTTTTTTATTATTTCTTTCTTAAGACTAGTCATACCACCCGGTGGAGAATAATGCGTGTATTTATCTACATTTTTGCTAATAAAGTCTAGAACGGGCTTCGGTGGAATAAAATCAGGTTCTCCGGGCCCCAGAGAGATAATGTCTTTACTTTCCGCAGCTATTTTTATTAGTTTTCCCATGCGAGAGACAGGAAGCTCTTTTTCCCTTTCGGATAATATATGTCTTAACATCAATTAATTATTATCTTAAGGAGAATAAATTGTTACAATCTTTTTATAACTTCCTTTAAGACTCTGTGTATATCACTTTGCATTTTTTTCATCATCGCTTTCATTTCATTAAAATCTGCACGTTCACCCAAGCCTTCAGCATAGTTAACACCAATGCCTATCGATGATATAGGTATGTTCTTTTCATTCGCTAGGATAACCTCGTATGCATTTGTCATACCTATAATGTCACCTAAAGGAGCATATTTTCTTTTGATTTCTGATGGTGTTTCAAGTCTTGGCCCATGAGAGTTTACATAAACAACGTCTCTGTAAAAAGTCAATCCAAGGTTTCTCATAACATCTTCTATAACTTTATTTGTTTCTTCGTCATATGGTTTGCTCATGTTTGTGTGATGTGCTTCATCTTCGAAAAGGTCAAAAAACGTAACCTCTTTCCCCATGTTTACAAAGTCAGATATGATAAAAAAGGACGGTTTTTTGTATTTTGTGTTAAGGATACCCACGGAGTTGATTGTTATAATTTTATCTACACCTAACTCAATAAACTTCGTAATTATTGATTTAAACGGAACCTTGTGTGGTGGGATGTTATGAGCTACTCCATGCCTCGGTATAATTACAACCTTCTTACCTTCTACTTCACCTTGAAATACATGAAATTTTGGAAATTTACCATGTATTTTTTCATCGTTAAAAATTGCCTTTTGCTCATTGACAATTGGATTCTCAAGAAGATCGTGTAATCCGTAACCACCCAGCAGCCCTATTTTCATGAAAATCTTTTGAATTTATGAATTAAATGTTTAAAACTTACTGGTAATTTCACTATGTAGAGTATGTTGGTAAATGGTAAGCATTACCAAACCATATGGTTTGAGAACAATGAAGTTAAGATGATAAATCAACTGCTTCTACCACATAAATTCAAGATAGAAACCTACACAAATTATGAAGAAATACACACAGCAATAAAAACAATGGTTATAAGAGGATCTGGAGCCATAGGAGCTGCTGGAGCGTGTGGTATGGCTTTAGCCGCATTGAATTTCAAAGGCAATGATTTGAATAAGTTTTTTGTGCATATGGAAAAAGCAAAGAAATTTCTCGCAACGGCGAGGCCAACTGCTTATGATTTATTTTATTCATTAGATTTTATCGAAAGAGAAATGAAGACCTCAAAAAATGTGGCAGAAGCCAAAGTGAAAGCAGTTGAATCTGCAAAGAAATACCTCGCAATGAGAATTGAAGATTGTAAAAAGATAGGTGAGTTAGGAGCAGAATTAATAGAAGATGGATTTAAAATAAACACACATTGCAATGCCGGCTGGCTTGCTATGGTTGATTGGGGAACAGCCTTGGCGCCAATATATGTTGCAAAAAGAATGGATAAAAAAATTTTTGTATGGGTGGATGAAACAGGACCGAGAAACCAAGGATCTAAACTAACAGCGTGGGAGCTTATAAACGAGAAAATACCCTTTAAAATAATAGATGATAACACAACAGGATTTCTAATGCAAAGAGGAGAAATAGACCTTGTTATTGTTGGAGCTGACAGAATAGCGGCGAACGGTGATGTTGCAAATAAAATAGGAACGTATTCTTCTGCTGTATTAGCAAGAGAAAATGGAATCCCATTTTATGTTGCTGCGATGACAACAAGCATTGATCAAAATTGTCCGTCTGGAGAGGATATACCAATAGAAGAAAGGGATCAAGAAGAGGTTTTGTTTAAAACAGGTCTTACAGAAAGAGGTAAAGTAGAAAAAATAAGAACATCTGCAGAAGGGTCTCAAGCCCTGAATCTTGCTTTTGATATAACACCAGCAAAATATATCAAAGGAATAATAACAGAAAGAGGAATAGTTAAAGCCAGCGTCAGAGGAATAAAGAGTTTATTTGAGTATACCTAATTTCTTGGCATGTGTTCTCAAGCGTTCACTATTTTTTAATGCAATTTCTCCTGCTTCCTCCACACTTCTCCCAAATGAAACAAATCCATGCCCCAGAATTAATACATATTTCACATTATCACCCACTACATCAAGAACAGCATCTGGAGTCTCTCTTGTCCCAGGTTTCGGTGCATTTCTAGTCACAACACCGTTAAGAAGATCAGGCGAAACATTCATTTTTATTAGTTTATCTACAATCAACAATCCTATGTCATCGTGCCCATGAAAAATAGCATTTACATACGGAAGTTTTTTATAAAGAAGATCATGGAGCATAGTTTCTGATGATGGAGGAACGACACCTGAATATTCTACCTCACACATATTTCCTTCATATTTACAAGAATGAACCAAGGCGAAGTCATCTCTCTTGAGATTCTTTTTACTAGGTAGTTGGGACCCTGTTATTATGAATTCGTTATTGTTAATTCTGAAGCTTAAGTTACCATCGGAGCCACTTTGTGGGATTTTTTCCATGAATTTTTCTCTTATTTTTCTTTGCTCACTGGTTAGATCTTTATATGGAGTTACAAAACCAGCCTCATGAAAACAATTACACCAATGTATTAACCTCTTTATATTTCTACAATGTGGAGGTTCTCTATTTACACATTTTCTTTTGAATAGAATCAACTCGTATTTCATATTAAATAATTTCAAGTGGGATTAAAGTGACTATCATCAACAGATTCATTGAAATTAATTAAATCAAAAACAATTAATATATATGAGCCTTGATTGTTTTTTCAATCCTAAAACAGTTGCTGTTATAGGAGCTTCAAGAGATTCTAAAAAACCAGGACACGTAATATTCAGAAATTTTTTAGAGGGTGAATTCAAAGGAAAGGTTTTTCCTGTAAATCCCAATGCAAAGGAAATACTTGGCCAAAAATGTTACAAAAAAACAACTGATATAAAAGAAAAAATAGACCTTGCCGTTATAGTTGTACCAGCCCCAATAGTTCCAAAAATTCTTGAAGATTGTGGAAAGAAAAAAATAAAGGGCGCTATTATAATTTCAGGTGGTTTCAAAGAAGTTGGAAACGTTGATTTAGAAAACCAAGTAAAAGATATCGCAAAAAAATACAAAATGAGAATTATTGGTACTAATTGTATAGGTATATTTGACCCTCATTCTGGAGTTGACACCATATTCAATCCTAGCTACAAATTAGGGAGGCCCGGAGAAGGAGAAATAGCATTTATATCACAGTCAGGTGCAGTTATGTCAGTAATAATGGATTGGATGGGAGCCAAGGGGTATAAAGCTTCAAAATTCGTTTCCTATGGGAATGCGACAGATGTTGACGAATCAGATCTGATTGAATACATAGGAAAAGACAAGAAAACCAGGGTAATATGTGTTTATTTAGAAGGCGTTAAGGATGGAAGAAAATTTTATAACACTGCAAAAAAAGTTTCGAGAAAAAAACCAATAATAGTAATAAAAGCAGGAATAACCGAAGAAGGTAGCAGATCAGTTTCATCACATACTGGTTCCCTCGCTGGCAAAATAGAAGCCTATAGAGCTGCCTTTAAACAAAGCGGTGTAATAGAGGCAGATGATATTGAACAAGTTTTTGACTATGCCCGAATCTTGGCTAAACAGCCACTACCAAAAGGAAAAAGAACACAAATAATAACAGATGGTGGTGGCTTTGGTGTTCTTGCTACAGACTTTGTCATAAAAAATGGGCTTGAGATGGCAAAAATGAAAAAAGAAAATCTGGATAAAATGAAAAAAATATTTCCAAAGCATATTGTTGTTGGAAACCCAATAGATTTAACAGGTGACGCAACCCCGGAAATGTATAAGATTGCGATAGACGCTGCAATTAAAGATGATAATGTTGATATGATAATAGTTATTGCGCTTTTCCAAACACCACAGTTAACACCGGAAGTTACGGAAGTGATTATAGAGGCATCAAGAAACAAGAAAAAACCGATGGTTGTTATCTCGGCTGGTGGAGAATTTACAGAAGTATTGAAGAAAACACTTGAAGATAACGGTGTCCCATGTTTTTCCTATCCGGATAGAGCCGTGCTTGCCTTAAAAGCACTGTATAAATACGCAATGAAGAGGAATTTAGTATGAATTTAGTTAAAAAATCACTGATAAAAAAAATATACAAAAAAAGACCTGTGGATTCCCACAAGGGTAATTTTGGAAACCTTCTTGTAATAGGTGGTAGCAGGATATATTCAGGAAGTCCCGCTTTAGTTGCTATGGCAGCTATAAATTCTGGCTCTGATCTAACGATGATAATGGCGCCCGAAAGAGCAGCTAATATAGCGGCAACATTCGGACCAGATATAATAACTTATCCGTTAAAAGGCAATTATTTTTCTGAAAAGCATGTTAACGATGTAAGGCGAGTTATAGAAAAATATGATGCTGTCACAATAGGAAACGGTATGTGTAGAGAAAGTAAAATACTATCGGCCATAAATTCAACAATAAAATTTTTAAAATCAAAAGACATACCATGCGTTGTGGATGCGGATGCTATTCACGCTGTTAGTAAAAATAAGATTTTAAATGATAACTTTGTTTTAACTCCGCATGCGATTGAATTTAAAGTTCTTACAGGAAAAAAACCGCCCCAAGAAATTGAAGAACGAATAAAGGCGGTTGAAAAAGCAGCAAAAAAATACAACTGCATAATTTTACTGAAAGGCCATATAGACATCATTTCCGATGGTGAGAGAACGATGCTCAATAAAACGGGATCCCCGTATCTCACCAAAGGGGGAACCGGTGACGTATTAACAGGTATATGCGGAGCCTTGCTCGCAAGAGGTGTTAAGCATTTTTATGCTGCCTGCGCAGCTGCTTATATAAACGGTAAAGCAGGTCAAATGGCTGCAAAAAAGTACAAAGAAAGTTTGATGGCAATCAATGTTATAGAGAATATACGCAAGGTAATAAAGTGAGCGCTCACTATTTCTTCTTATTTCAACCTTCTCTTTATATCTTCTATTGCTTCGAAAATTTGCTCAAAACCATTTTCTATGGCATCTAATATTTCAGAGTGTGCTGGTTCTTCTCTCCAGTAACGTCTTTCATGCGGCAACGGTTTTGGCATATTTATCACCCCCTTTATTTTTAATCTTTCATGGCCATGAAAAGCATTGTTGAAAACCCCATCCATATAGTGCTGATGTTGGAAATATCACAGTTAAAGGCATACCGATAGCGCTCATGAAAAGTGTAATCATAACAGTTACACTAAATCCAATTCCAAGAGATTTCATTATAGTAACATATTCTATGCCCCTTCTTTTTGAAAGATGTGGTGGAACACGATGAAAACATAGATGGTGATCTCTCATCTTCTCGCCTCCACATATTTTGAGTGTATAGTATTATTTCGAGTTTCCTATGAAATTATTAAACAATCAGATTTATAAATCTTTCGGTTTTTCTAAGATAATCGAAAGGTAGATTTTTATATACAAACCGAAATTATTAATATGCCTTTATTTGAAGATATTGTGCACAAAGCATTAGCTAGTGAGGTTCGAAGGGAAATTCTTTTAAGTCTTGCAAGTAGGAGTAAATATTTAACAGAAATAGCAGATGAAATAAAAAGAAAACCTCAGACAGTTGATTTTCATTTAAAACTGTTAGAAGAAATAGGACTCGTCGAATCTGAGTGGAGAGAAGGAAAAAAATATTACACATTAAAGAACAAAGAAATACTCGAATTTCTTAGAAAGAAAAAACCAGTCCCTGTAGATTTTCATCCCAAACCACCGCATGAAATTATGTTAGATGTGTGGAAAGATTTAACTGAAAGACTTGATAGAATAGAAAAGAAAATAGATAAAATTTTGAAACATTGAATTACCATATCTTAAAATTTATTTTTAGAATTGTGTTGTTTTCAGAAAGTGCAAATCTTCTAACACCAAAATATCTTTTAGGAGTTTTTTCGGGACCACAGGTCATAATTACATTACCATTATCTTCAATCTCAATTCTTATATTATGTCTCAAACTTCCGACTCCGTAATAAGTTTCAAACAGGCCAAGCGTTTCTATTAAATCATTATAACTTTCATTGCAGTAGGTAGAAAATTTTTCTATTTTGTTGTAACTCAGAACAGGCCACTCCTTAGCCAATCCAATGCTCGGTGGATCAACACTCCAATTACCTTTATTATGGAGAATATACTCAGATAGTGTAATTATTTTACCATTCATTACATCTTCAAACGAATCACTGCTAAAAACCCTGACATTATTATTCAAAAGCGAAATTGTGTAAAAAAGCACTCCAAAAAATATCATAGCAGCGGCTACAAATTCAAATATCATTTGCCCTTTCATACTAATCGCTAAATGGCCCATATATAAAATTGTTGTGTGCAATATTTAATTATGGGAAATCATATCAAAATTATTTTGTGCATTATTCCACTTCTTTTAATTTCAGGATGTACAGTTCCGGGAACAGAAATAGAAATACCGTTTTTACCCAATATTTTTGGTCCAAAGGTTGTTAGTTATGAAAATGACATTTTGGTAATAAAGGATATGGAAGCCTTACCAAATGAAGTAGCACCGGGACAACAAGCAAAAATAGTTGTTTATGTGGAAAATGTTGGAAGCGAACCAATGCCTTTGGATGATGTTGGTGGTGATATAGAGATAGAGTTGTATGATTACTGTCCAGGTCTTTTTGAGCTCAACGGACCTGCAGCATATAAAATCACATCACAAGAGAAAATATTACCAGGTGAAACCAAAATGTTTTCCTGGTTTTTGAGAGCTAAAGAGGATGTAAAACTTAGAACAACATGCCCGCCAGACGGGGTAAAGGTGAGAGTTAAATATCCATACAAAACAACATCGTTGACAACGATAAGTTTTATAGATTATACAGAAATGCAAAGAAGAATAGAGGAAGGCAAATTTCAAACCAAGGAGTCTTATATAGTCCTGGGGGAGGGTCCAGTAAAACCCTATGTTACCGTAGAGGACAGACAACCCATACCAGTTGGCGGCGGAGAAAGTGGTAGTCAATCAGAAACAACAGTTTTGGGTTTCCAATTGAAAAATAGAGGAAGCGGTTTTGTTACAGACTCCAAAGTACCAGTAGAAAAAATAACTATAAGGTCGTCTAACCCTGATATAGGAGGTCCCCTCTTTGATTGTATAAGAAACAAGGTGAAAGAATTCAGATTTATACACAAAGAGACTTCAAAACTGCTTTGTGGTGATATTCAAATACCAAGTAAAGATGAAATAGAATTCACAGAGCATGTGGAAGTGTCTGTTGAGTACGAATATGAATTTAGAAAGTCTGTAGTTCTTGGCGTGAGACCAAAAATATAGGCCTTTGCTGGTAAAGTTATAAATTAGTTAGAGCACAATATTAAAATAGATAAAATGCATGGAAATAATTCGCTTAAAATCGCAATTTTGGCAGTTTTGCTTATTGCAGCGCTTCTAACTTCTGGCTGTATAAAAGGTCTTGGAGGGACAACAACCACAGGAAAAGGTGTTGTTATTTTGGATTTTAAACCTGATTTTACACAGGTTCATTCCGGAGATAAAGTGAAGCTTCAGTTAAGGGTACAAAACACTGGTGAGGTCAAAGCCCGGAACGTTAAAGCAGAAATTGCAGGAATAGATTTATCCGAATGGAGGGGTAGAAGTACAGGTGAAAACTTGGGTGATTTACTGGGCGTGGACAAAGCAACAAATACACCGGGTGCAGTGAGAACAAAGTACTGGGAGCTGACAGCACCCAGTTTGCCAGCTGGAACATCATTCAAGTATGAACCAATAGTAAAGGTAAGTTATGATTATAAAACCACAGCAGTTAAGGCCATAACGCTAGTTGATAGTGACGAACTCAGAAGAATTATACAACAAGGTAGACGCCTAGAAGTTAAACCAGTAGAAACTTCGGCTGGACCATTAGATGTTGAGGTACAGACAGGCGAATTCGTAAGAACTGGAAGGAGAGATGTTGACTATGATATATTCCCGTTATATATTAAAGTGATAAACACATTGTGGGAGCAAGGTGGTACCGTTGTGCCAAAAACAACTAGAGGAGGAGACTACCCAGTTCAACTCAAGATAACATTACCACAGGGAACAACATTTGTTCATACAGGTTATGGAAGCGATTGTGGAAGACTGGTAACAGTTGATTTGTGGCAAGGAAAGGACGCAGAGATAACATGTGAGGTTAGAGTAACAAGACCACCTGAATATAGACAGGATAAGCTAATAAACATAGAGTTGGACTACAGATATCAAGTTGAAGCATCAACTGAAATTGAAGTTGTGGGAACAAGGACAAGATAAAGATAGAGCGCTGATAATATGAGAAGAATTATCTTAATATTTTTAATTTTAATTTGTATATCGGGTTGTGTAGAAACTGGAAGTGTTACTAAGAATTATGGAGTTGTAATAGAAACTTTTCAAACAGATTTTAACAGTTATTTTTCAGGAGAGCCTGTACAGTTTCAAATAAGAATATCAAACCAAGGAAGTAATAACGCAATAATCGAAAACATAGAAATAGTGGGTATAGAACTTGGTGAGTTGGGGTGGAATGAAATTGAAAACACATGTAAAAATCTACTGGGCACGGTCCTAGCACCAAATTCAAGAAAAAATTGTGTATGGGAATTTAAAAGCCCAAATTTAAACAAAGGTCTATCAGTATCTTACGAACCAAAACTCAGATTGTCCTACTTTTACAAGACAACGACAATAAGCTCTGTTGTTATAGGAACATCAGACGAATTGAGAAGAATAAAGACAACGGGAAAAACAATACCGATAAAGACATCAACTACAGGAGGGCCTGTGTCAATAAACGTAATAACAACAAGTCCTATAAAATTGTCTGATAGTGGTGTTACATTTCCCATAAAAATAGAAGTGAAAAACAACGGTGGTGGAACGGTTTGTGAAGGGAGTTGTAACCAGGGAAAATGGAATAAAATAAAACTGAATATAAAAACAGATATGAAGTTGAGTGATTGTAATAAAGAGGAAGAAATACAGCTTTGGAAGGGTCAGTCAAACACAATAGTATGCAGCTTGACCGCGCCGTCTAAAATTTCAGGGGTTGAAGAAAAATTAATAGAAGTTAGCTCGGAATATGGTTACATAACAGAAAAAACAAC
>CAYYWW010000003.1:0-20825 GCA_964475515.1 uncultured archaeon
TACCGCCGGATATCAATATTATTATTTAAATAATATAAATCTCTTATCCCGACTCACTCAACACCAAGAATTTTTCTGAATACCATTGTTGTTGGTATTATCAACAGGAAGTACCATACGAACCATCCAAATTCTGTCCCTGCAAGAGGCAGGCTAAATGGTGAAGTTATAACAACTTTACTATAATGTGCCTTAAAAAATTCAATTGCGACCAAAAAAACCAAAAGTGTTACCATCATAGGTTTGAAAGTCTTTCCAAATTGTTCTCTTTGGAGACGGAGCATTTCATCTGTAAATTTATTTGCCTCTTTCATGTTCCCTGATTTTTGTGCTTTTTTTATTTTTTCACTGTATGATTTTAGCTGCTCCTTTATCCTTTTAACTTCTTTTTGGTCTACAAGAACCCTGTATATTAAAGATATAATAAAGGCTAAGAGTATCGTAAATATTGTCACTTCTGTTATAGGTTCAAGTCCAAACATACTAATCCATTATGAGCTTCAACGTTCTCTTTAAAGACTTTATTGCTTCTTTAATATTTCCTTCTTCAACTTTTATTATTTTTATTTTCTTTTTTAACCGTGATAAAATATAAGTTTCTGTTATTTTTTCCCAGTTTTTATCAAACTGTCTCTTACAGTTTTTCATTAATATTATGAAGTCTGGTTTCACATCTTCGAAAAACTTTTCAGTCACTGTTATAATATACCAATCACCCATTTTTTCTACAAAATTGCAGTTGATTATTAAGTTTTTCATTCTTTTAGATTTCATCCTCTTGATTTTCTCTTTTATTTTTCTTTCGTATGCCTTTTGCGATTCTTCTATGTTTTTCTTGATCTTAAAATCAAAATGAACATAGTGAAATTTTGGAAGAATTTTTTCTGCCCCTTTCAATGCAAGATCCATTATGACGTCTTTATCTGTTTCTTCTGTTCCTGTTATTAGTATTATTTTCATCTATTCACCATGACCGAGAACTTGAGCATGTATATAAAAAATTGGTTTGATGTATATATAAAGAAATCATCTTCCCATGAACTTTCTTAAAGCAGGGTGCATATCTTCCATGTGTTGCATTGCTATTTCCTCATATAGTTGATGTATTATCATCGTGGAAAGTAATATTCCTGTTCCTGTTCCTAATGCATTGGTAAAATCAGCAAATGCCGCCAAAAAACCTACAGATGCTCCGCCCAATATAGCAAGTGCTGGTATGTATCTATTCAAAACACGTTCTATTATTCTTATATCCCTTCTAAATCCAGGTATTTGCATACCTGTTGAATATATTTGAGTAGCGACAGAATGCGGATCCATTCCTGAAGTCATCATCCAGAAGACGGAAAATATGGCTGCGCCTACAACCATAAACATAGTATAGCTTAATGCTCTCATCATATCTGCTGCTGGTATTGAAACAAGTGATGTAGCACCTGTTGATAAGGCCGCTAGGTACCAGAATATACCCCCCAAGATTGCAAAAATAATGCCTGTTTTCCATGCTTTCTTTTTGGTGAAATAGGCAAACACCACGCCTAAAAGGACAAAAAATCCTATACTTATAGCAAACCCAGAAAGTGCATCGCTTCTTGGAGCAGATAAATAAAAAGCCAAACCCCCTGTAACAGCTCCGTTAGCGTCGTACATCCCTAACCAAGTTAAACCTTTTTCAGATAATGATCTCGCCATCCACTGAAAATTTGCTAAAAGTGCTCCAACAAGTATAACCGGGATATTTGATGTGTACAGGAATCTGAGCGGCCATCTTCTCCCAAAACCTCTTACAGAGCCAAAAGCCAGTGGTATCTCAACCTTTATAGCATTAATATATATGACCAAAAGAAAAACCAGCACAGTCGCCATCACAGGTATTAATGATAACATAGCATTTTGTATATCCGCCATTCCTAGATAGAATATGAATTGCGGAATCCTCCCAAGCGGCGGGTTATTAGCAGATGGAAATGTTATGCTTGTTGACCTGGGCTGTGCAAAAATACTTAGACAACCGCCGCCGAATTCGTCCGTAACGCATGCAGCGAATGGATTCAACATACCCTGGATTATTGTAGATGTGACACCTGCCACTATGAAAAGGCTAACACCGGAGCCAAATCCCCATTTTGAAATAAGTTCATCCATAAATATTACAAGTACGCCTCCGATTGCTAACTGGATTACAACGAGAAATGTCCAATCAGGAGATAGTGGTGGTATGGTTCCCATAGTGACAAATATCATAGCTTCGAGAAAACAAAATAATATTGCTAACAATTTCTGAGTTCCCTGAAATAGGATTCTTCCGTTTTCAGAAGACAAATCCCATGGAATAATTTTACTCCCAACCAAAAGCTGTAGTATTATACTGGCTGTTACTATTGGGCCTATACCCAATGTCATCAACGAGCCGAATCTCGAACCCAAAATAATCTGGAAAACTTGAAATTGCTGAAAGCTTTGGGGTGCTATGCCAACAATCGATATCTGTGTCATTGCATAGTAGATGAACAAAACAAGAGCCGTCCATTTAAGTTTATCTCTAAATGTGACTCTTCCAAGAGGCTTTTCTACTCCTGGGAGGGATTTTAAAAATTTTATATATCCTTCCTCTATCATTATCTACACCTTTATAGCTTTCCCACCAGCAGCTAATATTTTCTCTTCGGCTTTTTTAGAAAAACTTTTTGCCTTAATTATAAGAGGTTTCTCTATTTTTCCAGCGCCTAAAACTTTATCAAATCCGAGTTCAACAACATCAATTTCTTTTCCGCTGGCAATTTTTACAATATCTCTTAAATTTATAGCCTTTTCCTCTGGTATAATTTTTCTTTTTTTCAAGCTTTTGAAACCGTATTTACCTATATGATCGGGCATGTATTTGAGCATGTAAAATTTTTTGTGATCTTTTAGGCCTGCCATTCCTTTTCCACCTCTACTACCCTTTCCCCTGTGTTTTTTCTTCATTCCATGCCCACATGTTTTGCTTCCTCTTTTTTTGATTATTTTTTTTCTTTTACCCATAGTATCACCTTAAATCATTCTTTCGAGAAGTTTATTTATTTCTTTACCCCTGTAACCCAAGTCTCCTTTGGGATATGGTTTTTTTATTGATTTAAGTCCCTTGGATGGTGGTGATAACCTAAAAACAGGTTTTATACCAGTATTTTTCACAGATTTGTTTTTCCATATTTTCTCAGCAATTTCTTCAGCTTCCTCTTCTGTTAATTTTTTATCTCCAGGTTTTCTTCCGCGTTTTTTCACAAGTTCTTTGAGTGTTTCTTTGTTTATCTCACCGTAAGTCACGTGACTTTTAACGCGCATAAGCATGCCTTCATAGCTTTTATTTTTAGGGACTAACACACAATGGTTTCTTCTCGTTAAGTTAAGCATGTTGAGAGTATCTTTTATTTTTTTCTCTGTGTTTATAGATCCTCTTAATCTTACAACTGCGTACATTATAAGTCACCCTTTGTTCTGTTTAAATTTTTCAATGCTTCAAAAACAGCTGAAGCAAGATTCATTCTCGTTTCGGTTTTTCCAAGCGCTTTAATCCAAATGTCTTTTATGCCTGCTAATTCAAGAATCTTTTTTACTGGTTTGTTGGCAACGATCCCAACACCTTTTGGTGCTGGCATCAGTTCGACTTCAACAGAGCCTACTTTTGCTCTAGTTTTGAAAGGTATGGAATGGTTTTCGTTACAAGCACATTCCCAGCTTCCACATCCTCTTCTGACCCTTATTACGTTCAGCCTGGCCTGTAGGGATGCTTTTTCTATAGCTGTTCTGTGTTCCCTGGAACTTGCCTTTCCTATACCGACTATGCCATCACAATTACCGACGACAACCAATGCTGTTAATTTATAACGTCTACCGGACTTATGCATTCTCGCTGTTCTTTTTGTTGGTGTTCTTCTTATACCGCCACCTTTTCCCGGACTTCCACCTATATATATTATCTCCTGTTTCAAATCAGGTATCATAGCATCGACTATTTCCGGCTCCAAAATAACATAACCTTTCTTTAGAATTTCATCTAAACTTTCAAATTCTCCCTTGAGCACACGCTTTCCGAGTTCTGTTTTGGGAATCCATTCGTCTGTTGGCATAGTTCACCTTTATTACTTATATCTTCTTCTGGTTTTTATTTTTTCTATTCTTTTTAAAACGTTATCAGCATTCAAATAATTTTGTTTATAAGTTTTTAAAACCATACTCCATGCTTCATCAAGTATTTTAAAATGTGTTGATTTGAACGCTTCGTAAAGAAGGTATAAATCAGTAGCTTGGTCCTCTATTCTTGTGCTGACTTTACCCAGTCCAAAATCTATGAAAAATATCTCGCCGCCCGCCATTATCATATTTGATGTTGTTAAATCACCGTGTATTATGCCAGAAGAATGTAAATATGCCACAGATTTTCCTATTTTTTTATAAATTTCTGTTCTCTCGTCTTTTTTCATGTGGTTTAATGCGTCTTTTAGTGTTTCTCCGTCGATCCATTGCATTATTATTTTAAACTTATCATGATCGAAGATTTGAGGTACATTTACCTTTGCTCTTGATGCTTTTTCTAAAAGCCTAATTTCTCTTTTTGTTCGCATTTTTCTTATTTTTTCATCTAACTCTTTTATTCTGTATCCTTTCTTCACTCTTTCCTTCACTAATATTGTTTTTTCTTTATTATCAACAAGGTATAGTACAGCCTCTGCTCCTCGCTTGATAATTTTCATATTTTTAAATTAAAACAACAAGTTTATAAAATGGAAAAAAGAGAAGGTAAAGAAGGGTTAAGTTTGAAATACAGGAAATCGCAGTTTTCTGAGTGGTATAACCAGATTTTGCAGCTCGCTGGGATAATTGATAAAAGGTATGGTTCAAAGAGTTTTTTTGTTTGGATGAATTACGGATACGAAATCATGCTTAATATAAAGAGGTATTGGGATAAACTTTTTAGAGATGTTGGAATAAAAGAAATGTATTTTCCTCTGTTTGTTCCAATCAAATACTGTGAAAAGAATCTAGATTGGTGGGAGGGTTTTAAAGATCAGGCATTTTGGGTGAAAGGGGCAGGTGAAAAGGACTGGGATCACATTCTTAGACCGACTGGCGAACCAGCAATGTACCCCATGTTTAGTATATGGATACGTTCTTACAACGATCTTCCATTTAGAATATACGAAAACGTGTCTTCTTTTCGATATGAGACAAAACACACGAGACCGATAATAAGGGATAGAGAGATAACTCTTTGGCATGAAATACATACTGCCCATGCAACAAAAGACGACGCTGAGAAGGAAGTAAAGCTTCACGTGAAGTTGTACGATATGATTTGGAAGAAGTGCGCTTTATATCCTCTGAGGGTAAATAAACCAAAGTGGGAGATATTTCCTGGAGCTGTTGGTGCAATCGAATACTATAATTTGATGCCAAGCGGTAAAGTACTTGAAAACGGTTCTATTAATAATCTTGGTCAGGCGTATTCCAAAAAGTTTGATATAAAATTTATCGATAAGGACGGAAAGAAAAAATATGTGTGGCAGGTTTGTACTGGAAATGGAGCGAGACTTTTGGCAGCTGTTATAGGAGTTCATGGGGATGATAAAGGTCTTATAATACCACCAGAGATAGCACCCATACAGATAATTGTGATTCCAATTTACAACAATGACACTAAAAGAAAGGTTATTGATAAAGCTAAGAAAATGTGGAGAAAACTTTCCAAAAAATTTAATGTTGAAATTGATCTGAGGGATGACGTAACCCCAGGGAGTAAATTTTATGATTGGGAATTAAGAGGAGTGCCACTAAGAATTGAACTCGGCCCAAAGGAGGTGGAAAACAAAAAATTAACCGTTGTTAGACGAGATACTGGAGAGAAATTCATGGTGAAAGAAGCTGACATCTTTAAGAAACTGGAAAAAACATTATCTGATATTCAAGATAATCTTTTGAAACGAGCTAAAGAGATGCTAGAATCTTCAATAAAAACTGCCAAGAATGAAAAAGAAATTAAAACTGTTTTGGATAAAAAATGCATAGCGAAAGTTTATTGGTGCGGATCAGGTGAGTGCTGGGATAAAATAAAAGCGATAGATGAAGGTGCTGAACTTTTTGGCACAGATCTTAAAAAAACAAATTATGGCAAGTGTGTAATCTGCAATAAGAAAACTGATATTATTGGGTATGTCGCAAATACATACTAATTGATTATAATTATGATTACATATGATGACCATAAGCTAAAAAAATACAAAAAATTACTTGTTGACAAAACAGAGTTGGGGAAACTTGCCACTTTTTATGAAAACAAAAAACTACCTGTATACAATTGGTTCTACTACAAAGAAGCTTTTTCGAGAGGTTTGGTTGTTAAAATATTGGAAAAATATAAAATTAGAAATGGTGTTGTTCTTGATCCATTTTGCGGGGCAGGAACAACTTTGCTTACGTGCAAGGAAATGGGAGTGAATTCTGTAGGGTTCGATGTTCTTCCAGTATCTGTTTTTTCAGCTGTTGTTAAAACACGGGACTATGACATTGATGTTTTGAAAGAACATATAAAAAATCTGCTGAAAATGAAATTTTCTGATGTAAAAAATTATGCAATTCCACTAATCTTAAAAAAAGCATTTGATTCTACAACACTCAAAAGAATATTCTTTTATCATGAAAAGATAAATGAAATAGGTGACTTCTATGTTAGGGGTTTTTTGAAACTGGCTCTCATAAACGCTGCTATGAGTGTGAGCTTCGCTTACAGGGATGGTGCTGTGATAAAATTCAGAAAAAGGAAAACAATGCCATTCAAAGTTGCCTTGAAAAGAAATTTGAAAAGGATGATACGTGAATATAAATATTTCACAAAAAATCAGATATTCAAAACGAAAACTTACGTTGGTTTTGGCGATGCAAGGTCGCTTCCATTAAAAAACAATTCTGTGAACGCTATCATAACATCTCCTCCGTATTTAGGTCAACCAGACTATCAACGCGCGTATGAGATAGAGAATACTTTTATTGAATACTATAGTAAGAAATCCTCTCCAAATTTTATTGATTCAGAATCTTCTGAAGGTTATTTTAAGGATATGCATGCTGTACTCAAAGAGCTTCACAGGGTTTGTAAACTCGATTCTCCCATTGCTTTTGTTGTTGCTAATGCCTACATCGACAAAAACGTAGAATGCGATCTTATCATATCTAAAATAGCTGAAGATTTGGGATTTGAAGTTAGAAAAATATTTGTTTTGAATAAGCGTTACGCTCTCAAAAACAGAACAAAAAAGGTGGGTGTACTGAGGGAAAGCCTCATAGAAATGGTAAAGATTTAGCTTTCTATCTTTATCCTGTTCCCGTAGTTTATTTCTTTTATATTGTGTGTTACCTTTAGGTCTTTTTCTATAGATTTGAATTTTTCTGGAATTGTTATTTTCTTAATTTCTGATCTTAAAGAAAGGCCTTTATCTTTTTTGAATTTCCATATTGTGCTGTTTAGTTCTACAATATCGTCGGTCCTGAAATGCGTTTTTAACTTAGCAAATTTCTCGTTCACTTCTGGAAAGTCTTCCTTGTGTATGTTCTTCCCTCTAAGGTCCTTGTATAATTTATATGTTATGAACGGTATTACAGGCGCCAGTAGCTTCAATACAGTATCTAAAACATAATTTAATGTGTACAAGGCAGATTTCTGTTCCTCTACTGTGAATTTTGAATCTTCATTGTATGCTCTGTTCTTAACAAGTTCTATATAATGGGAAGCAAATATTTCCCAAATAAAATTTCTCAGTTTTACAGTCGGTCTGTGAAAGTCATATTTTTCGTATCTCTTTCTTGTATAAGAAATTATTTTGTTAAGTTCGTTTATTATCCACTTATCAGTTTCTATCAACTTTTCACTCTTTTTATATTCAAACTGTGAAACAAACCTTGCTATGTTCCAAAGTTTTGTTAAAAATTTGGACTCACCTTCTATCTTCTCCAGAGAAAATCTGAAATCTATTTTTGTCAAGTCGCCTTCCATTGCTATCCAAAATCTGAAAGGCTCGGCGCCGTATTTTTCAAGAATTTCACCCGGGTCTATGACATTACCCAAAGATTTTGACATTTTCTTTCCTTTCTCATCTAATATGTGATAATTTATCCAAACATCTTTGAAAACACTTTCCTTAGTTAAAAGATAACCCTTCAAAAGGGTGTAATAAAGCCATGTTCTTATTATTTCCTTTCCCTGTGGTCTTAGTGTGCATGGAAAATGTTTTTTGAAAAATTCCGGATTCTGTGAGTATCCCAATATATAAAGTGGTGTGTTTGATGAATCAAACCATGTGTCAAAAACTCTTGTTTCTCCGATAAATTCTTTAGACCCGCAATCAGGACATTCTTTTATAGGTGGATCCTCCTTCCATGGTCTGTAATATCTGCCTTTAGGTGGTACTATAATTTTCTTGCATTTTTTACAGTACCACAACGGTATCTCTGTGCCGTAATACCTTCTTCTCGATATTGGCCAATCTATATTTATCGAATCTATCCAGTCCAGAAGTATTTGTCTGCTCTTATTTGAGTAAAAATTTATTTTTTTCGCGATTTCTCTTAATTTATTTTTGAATTTAACTTGCTCAAGATAAAATTCAGGCATGGCTATAAACTCTATTTCATGCTTACTTCTTTCACATATGGGGGTTCTGTGTACTATTTTTGTTTGTTTAACAAGTAATCCCCTTTTCCGGAGCTCCTCTATCATTTTTTCTCTCGCTTCTCTCACTTTCAGACCTTTTAGAAACCCTGCATTTTCGTTCATTGTGCCGTCTCTGTTTATCGCTATTACTGGTTTTAAATTCATTTCCCTGAAGAACCTTATATCACTCAGATCGCCCATAGAACACATCATAACAAGTCCTGTTCCCTTTTCCATCTTTGCCATGGGATGTGATTTTATCGGAACTTCTTTGTTAAAAATGGGTGTTATGGCTGTTTTTCCTTCGAGATGCTTGTATTTTTTATCGTTTGGGTTGAAGATAACCATTGCACATGTAGCTATTAGTTCTGGTCTTGTTGTTCCTATTATTAAATCTTCTCCTGTCTCTTTGACTTTGAATTTAACGTAGTTGAAGGTTGTTGGTAACTCCGCATATTCTACTTCAGCATCAGCTATGGTTGTTTGACATCCTGGACAGTAGTTGTTTATTCTCTCGTCTTCGTGTATAAGGCCCATGTTCCATAGGTCTATGAATGTCTCCTGTGTCAATTTTCTGTATTCTTCTGAATCAGTATAATACATATCACCTATTTTGCTTCCCCTTTCCCAAGAATTAAAACTTATTCCAAGTTTAAGAAAGTATTCTATGGATTTGGAGCTTGTTTGTTCAAGTATTTTTTTGCACATTTCCAGGAACCTTTCTCTTCCAACTTCAGAAAGACGCACATTGAACTTTTTTTCGGCTGCCATTTCTATCGGAAGCCCGTTCCTGTCCAAACCCAGCGGAAAAAGCACTTCATACCCCATCATTCTTTTAAACCGTGCAAACATGTCCATTAGAGAATACGTTGTGGCATGCCCTATATGTATCGGTGTGTTGACATACGGTGGTGGAGTATCAATAGAAAAAACTGGTTTTTTGGTTTTCTCATTGAACCTATAAATTCCATTCTTTAACCATTCTTTGTATATTTCTTCCTCAAAGGATTTGTCCCATCTTTTTTCTTTTATTTTAATACGCGTCATTCTTATCATTTATCTAAGATTTTTATAAAATTTACTCTATTTAATATTTTCTGGAATACAATTATCTATTATGTTGGAATTAGTTTTTCTTGGTACAGGAAGTGGTATACCTACAAAGAAACGTAACCATGCAGCCATATGGTTGCGTTACGAAGGCGAAAGCTTTTTATGGGATTGCGGGGAGGGTACACAACGACAGTTAATGATAGCCAAGTTGAGTTTTATGAAAATAAACAGGATATATATTACTCACTGGCATGCTGATCATTGGGCAGGTATAATTGGTTTAATGCAAACGATGAATCTGGAAAAAAGAAGGAGAAACCTTTATATATACGGTCCTGATGCAGAGAGATTCGTTAACGACATTCTTGATTTGGACTACTGGGGACCAAGATTCAGAGTTATTGCCAAGAATGTTCCTTACGAAGGCAGGGAAATAACAACAATC
This sequence comes from uncultured archaeon, assembly GCA_964475515.1. GTDB lineage: Archaea > Aenigmatarchaeota > Aenigmatarchaeia > QMZP01 > QMZP01 > CAYYWW01. The sequence continues at coordinate 10,182 of CAYYWW010000003.1, forward strand.
TTTAAAACGAAAAGGTTTGAAATTCAATCAATACCTGTAAAACATTCTGTACCAGCTGTGGCGTATTGCTTCAAAGAATATGACCGATGGAATGTTGATATAAAAAAGGCAGAAAAACTATATGGTCTGAAACAAGGCCCTTTGGTTGGTAAGCTGAAAAGAGATGGTATCTTGAAGTTCAAAGGAAAAACTATAAAACTAGAGGACGTTGGTATATTGAGAAAGGGTGTTAAGGTTGTTTATTCTGGTGATACTCAGACATGTGAAAATCTTGAAAAAATATCAGAAAATGCGGATATTCTCATAACAGATGCTACATTTGAAGAGGAACAGGAAACAAGAATGCATTCAGGGGCTAAAGATGCCGCGAAACTGGCGAAAAAGATGGGAGTTAAAAAACTTGTGCTTACTCACTTTTCAAGAAGGTATGTGGATGTCAGACCTTTGGTGGAAGAGGCCAAAAAAATATTTCCAAACACCGTGGCCGCCGAGGACTTCATGAAAATAGTATTAAAATCGTCTGAGAATGTTATAATTTAAATAAGTTCTAGGTTAATTTCAAATATGCAGAAATTCAGATACATAACAAAGAGGGTGCTGCAGAACAAGAAAGGTGAGGAAAAGGGTAAAATACTTGTTGTTGTAAGGGTTGGTTCCGATGATGCCGAAGTGGATTATACATGCCCTGAATGTCAACATTCTTCACATATGGTTAAACCTTGGAAGAGACCCTTTTCTGTAAAGTGTGAGAAATGCGGTTTTCTAATGAGACTGCCAAAACTCAAGGGTAAAAAGTGATATATAAGTCTGGAAAACAAGAAATAATTAATTGTATGCTCAAATTTTATGGGACATTTATTAAATACTATCACGAAGTGATATACATATGCATAGGTATTTTTGTTCTCTTAATAAATTTTACTTTTATCGAACCTGCTTTACCACTTCTAGCACCGATAGTCAATGTGATAGGTGGTTTAATAGTTGTTATACCACCGATTCTTATTTTTTATAGGGAATACACCAGAAAAAAGGAAATTGAACAACAATTTATTATTTTCATAAGGGATTTGACGGATTCTATAGATAGTGGAATGACACTGCCAATGGCTTTAGAACACTGCTCAAAAAGAGATTATCTTGCTTTAAGTCCCTATGTTAACGAGCTAGCATCTCAAGTTAACTGGGGGATACCATTCAAGAAAGCACTCCAAAACTTTACAAAAAAAATAGGATCGAAAACGATAACAAGAGCTGTCAATACAATAATAGAAGCGTATAAAGTAGGTGGTAAAATATCAGACACGTTGAATGCAATAGGAACGTCACTTATTACAATAGAAAGGATAAAAAGGGAGAGAACTGCAAGTGTTAGAGGTCAAATAGCAACAACTTATCTCATATTCTTTGTTTTCATATTCATTCTTGTTGTGCTTCAGATATTTTTAATACCAGCACTAACCCCACAAAAAGAAATACCTGGAGTAGCGCTTGGTGAATCCACTGCAATGCCCACTGAAATTTTCACAGAAAGTTTTATAAGGTTTATATTCATACAAGGGTTTTTTTCTGGGCTCGTAACCGGGAAAATGGCTGAAGGGAGTCTAATAGCAGGTATAAAGCATTCTATACTTTTTATAATAATAGGATATACAATATTCTCGTTGACATCACAATTTCAAATACAACTGTTTTAGCTCATGTTCATATTTAAATTGAAAGTAACAATTATAAAATATGCAGATGAAGGGTATTTCTCCTATAATTGCTGTTGTTCTTTTAATAGCCATTTCAATTTCTCTTGGTGTTTTGGCAACAGGTTGGGTTAGAAATTGGGTTATGGAGCAAACATCAACTGAACTTCTGTCGTGTGTTTTAGACACTAATTACCAGATAGACAGCGTGACGTACAATTCAACATCAAAAATACTTAGAATAAAAATAACAAATAAAGATTCTAGAGAGCTTTATGGGTTCGGTGTCATATTAGATAATGGAACGACAACGCAAACGTTTAATTCTTCAGCGAGTGAGTTATCAGTAAGTCCTTCAATTACATCATCCAATAGGCTGAAAAGAGAGCAAAGCGCATACATAACTGTTAATTTAACATCTTATTCTGCTCTAGGCTCCTCACTAACTGAAGTTAAAGTCACAAATAGTGTATGCAATGCTGTTTCAGCAAAAAGTGATAGTATAACGATGCAATCTTAAGTTATACATATTAAGAAACACGTGAAAATATTTATTATAAATTCATCATAATTTAATTAGAAGCGGTAATTGAAATGAAAAGAAAAGGTATTTCTCCGTTAGTTGCAGTTATAATGTTGATAGCCTTTACTTTGATTGTTGGCGGGATATTATTTGGTTGGGTAAGCCAATTTGCTAGGACACAAAGGTCTGCCGTACAAAGATGTACAAATGCCCGGGTTATTCTCCAAAGTGGTATATATGACCACGCTTCTAAAAATCTTACACTAGTTATTTACAATTACGGGGATGTTGATCTGACTTTTGTGCCGATTTTACAGTATATTGGAACTGAAAACGTTACTGTTAAAACAGATGATATTATATATTCTGAGGCGGGCAGTATAGTAACATATACAATACAGAATGTAAACCCAAACTTAGAAGAGGTAACCATACAATCTGTAGATTGTCAGCCACCGTGTTACAAGTGCCCAGGCGCGCAAGATGTGTTATTAAGCGATAATATAAGGGGGTTGTAAATGAAAAGAAAAGGTATTTCTCCGTTAGTTGCAGTTATAATGTTGATAGCCTTTACTTTGATTACTGGTGGAATTCTTGCAGCTTGGGTCTCCCAATTCACACAAACACAGAGAGCATATGCTCAGAGATGCACAAATGCCCGTGTTGTTATTCAAAGCGGTACATATGATTCTTCTTCTAAAAACCTGACACTAGTTCTTTATAACTATGGAGATGTTGATCTGCGATTTAGAGCTGTTTTAAAATATTATAACAGAAGTGTAACTTCAGATGTTACCGTAGACAGCCCATCCGAAAGTATTGTAACTTATGTTATACCGAATGTGGAGCCAGATTTGGAACAAGTATCTATTGAATCAATAGACTGTGAACCACCATGCTATAAATGTGTGGGTGCTCAAGACATATTGCTTAATACTGATATAAGAGGTCTGCCATAGAATACGTTGTAAATAATTTTTAACCACTTAAACAATTTTTACATATGTTTAAACAAGTTGTAATCGTGCGTTCAGATCTTAAGATGTCTTTGGGAAAGACAGCCGCACAAATAGCCCATGCTTCTCTGTGTTCTTGTAAGAAAGCTGATAAAGAAATATTAGAAAACTGGGAAAAGGAAGGTGCTAAAAAAGTTGTTTTAAAGGTGGGCTCTTTAGAAGAGCTTCTTGAAATATATAAGAAGGTGAAAAAAAGTGGGCTGCCGTGCTGCATAATAAGAGATGCGGGCAAGACTCAGCTTAAGGCGGGAACCATTACATGTTTAGGCATAGGACCTGAAAAAGAAGAAAAAATAGACAAAATAACAAAGCATTTAAAACTACTTTAAGAATATGATAAAATGGAAAAAAAGAGTAATGAACAAAAAAAGCAGGAGAATGTTATACTTTACCAGCTTTTGCAACGCAGACTGGAAGAACTTTTGGGACAGAAATCACTCCTGGATAGAAAATCTATGGAAATTGAATCGACAAAAAATGCTTTGGAATATTTGAAAAAAACCAAAAAACCAAACGATATAATGATACCGATCGGTTCTGAATGTTTTATTCATGGTTCAGTTGACAAATTGGAAAAAATTCTTGTTAATGTAGGTTCAAATGTTATGACTGAAAAGGCCGTAGAAGATGTTATAAAAATTCTTGATAAACAAGAAAAAAATGTAGAAAATGTAAAGAAAGGTTTGGATGATCAAATAAATGAAGTTGTAAAGAAAATGAACGAGATTGTGTTAGAATTGCAAGAGCAAGGTATGTAGTTATTCTTTAAATTCTATATCTATTTTTATATCTTCAGGAATTTGTATTCTAACAATTTGTCTTAAAACTCTCTCATTGCTTCCTATATCGATAACCCTTCTGTGAATTTTCATCTGCCATTTATCCCATGTCGCATTTCCATGGCCAGTCCCATCTCCGCACGGTGTTTTCAATGTTCTTATAGTAAGTTTCTTTGTTGGGAGTGGAATTGGACCTTTAAAACTTACACCGTATTTTTTTGCTATTTCCTTTATTTCTTCGCATATCTGGTTAAGTTTATTCAAATCCCTTCCTGCCAAAGTTATTCGGGCAAATTCCACCATATTTATCTACCTCTTACTTCTTTGTTTATATCTTCTCGCTCCTTTGCTTGATCTTGGAGGTTTATGAGGTTCTGTTCTTCTGTGATCTGCAACCAAAAGATTTCTATCATATGATAAGAATGTTTTTTTGAGGTCATCACCAAATATTTCAACCAAACCTTTTGCTATTGCTTGTCTGCAGGCTTCTGCTTGTCCCATGACACCCCCGCCTTTCACATTTATATCTATATCGAACGATTTCCATGAATCGCCGGCCAGCACAAGTGGCTCCTTTATTTTCAGTAGAGCGAGTTCATTTTGTATCCAATCAAGCGGTTTTGCATTGATTCTTATATTACCACTTCCTTTTTTAAACCTTGCTCTGGCGACTGCTCTCTTTCTTTTTCCCACGGTAAATATTATTTTTGGCTTCTTTTTCTTAGTTTCTGTTTTTTTGCTTTTGGTTTTTGTACTTTCAATTACCTTTTTTCCTTCTTCACTGGCTGTTTCTTTTTTTGCTACCATAACTTCTTGGCTCCTAATTTTTCGGATAATTCTCCAAGTGTTATATATCTCTCACTTTTATTGATTAGGTTTTTGATTTTTATTTTATCTTCGTTTTTCAATTCATCTGGAACGGAAATAAAAACTTTAAGCCTCTTAAAAGCTTCTCTTCCCCGAGGTTTTTTATAAGGCAGCATCCCTCTTACTATTCTTTTTAATATTCTTTCCGGCTTTCTTGGATAAAATGGACCATGATATGGATCTCCTCTGCTTATTTTCTCTTTAAAGTGGTTTATAACAAAACTTTTATTCCCTGTTATCACGGCCTTTTCTGCATTTACTATGTATATCTCGTTTCCTCTCAAGAGTTCTTTTGCTACATGGCTCGCAAGCCTTCCTGCAATACAGTCTGTAGCATCTATTATTTTTTTCATAATTATCCCATTATTTTAATATTTGATCCTTTTGGGTTCTTCTCAATTAATGCTTCTATTGATAAACATGTTCCTCCAGCCTTTTTTATTTTTTCCTCAGCCTTTCGGGAAAATTTTAAAGCGGCTACAGTTAGTGGTTTTGTCAGCTCGCCCACTCCCAAAACAGCTCCTGGGACGATAATTGTTTCGTTTTTTTTGGCAAATTTTTCAATTTGGTATAGGTTAACTTCGTACTTTTTTCTTCTCGGTCTGTTTAAACCTTTGGCTACTGCTTTCCATATAGGATTTTTTACACCCATTGATACGAGCTTATTTATTATCTCCTTTAAATGGGGGGATTTATTTTTGACCTTCATAAACCCATATTTGTCTTTATATATTTAAATTTACAATGCGGAGGGCAGGATTTCCTGTTTTTTGGGCGCTCTCCTTGGAAAGGAAAGTGCCATTCGAACCTGCGAACCCACTAAGGGACTGGATTTCTTAATTTCATTGCATTGCTCAACACTCAAGATCACATCCCCAATGATGGGGAATGTCCCACTTACGTGGGATAATTCTTGAGTCCAGCGCCTTTGACCATTACCAAGCTCTGACATCTCTGGTATCAGAGCTTCTTGGCTACCTCCGCATTCTTATAATTTTATTAAATTTGATGAATTAAATTTAAATTAATGGGCATTATCACCTTTATATTTGGTTGGAAATGGAAAATAAGAAGACTAAGAAAACGTTGGGATAGATTGAGAGAAAAGAGCCTAAAAAAAGAAGAACCAATAAGAACTGATATTTTAAAGAAGCTGGATGCTATAGAAAACAACCTTAGGACACTTGAAGAACAAAAAATGAACCGTATTTTAAGAGCAAAAATTTCAAAGGAAGTTGAAATAGATTTGGCTGAAGTGGAAGCTTTGTTAAAAAGCAGACCTGAGGAGTATCAATATTACAAAGGGGAAGTTACAAAATAATTTTTTATTATCATTTAAATAAGATAAACTTTAAGATTAATGATATGAAATTGGCCATTTTAGGGCCTGGTGAAAAAAGTATCGGGTATACAACCAAAAGATTGATAGAAGAGGCAAAAAAGGTTTTTAAGAAAGTTGATCTTGTCCCTGTTATAGAGGTTGTGTTAAAGATAGATGATAAGATTGATGTGCTTTATAACAACAAAAGCCTTGGTGATTATGACTACATACTCCCAAGAATAGATTCCAAACGCGCTGTTGTGGGGTATCCTGTAATAAGATTTCTTGATTCAATGAATGTGAAAAAGCCGTATGTTTCTGAAACTATAATAGTGGCCCATAATAAATTTCTCACGCTACAAAATCTTGTTGAAAACAATGTACCAGTTCCTAAAACTTATTTGACAGCCTCGAGAAAGTCCGCAAGAAGTGTTGTTGATAAAGAGAAACTCCCCATAATATTAAAACTTCTCTCTGGCTTCGGTGGGCAAGGTGTAATGTTTATCGAAACCAAAGAAGCTGTTAACACGACTATAGATGCTATGAGAATTCTGAAGCAGGAAATACTTCTTGAAAAATATGTGGAAAATCCCGGAGAAGACATACGTGGTATAGTGGCAGGTGATGAAATAATAGCTTCATTTAAACGAATAGCAAAAGAGGGTGAAAAAAGGGCAAATATATATTCTGGCGGTAGAGCTGTTTCTTTTAAACTTAACAGTGAGATGGAAGAAATTGTTTTCAAATCTGCAGAAGCAATAAAATCAAAAATATGTGCAGTTGATATGATACAGGACAAAAAAGGTAACATATTTGTTATAGAGGTTAACATAAATCCTGGTTTGAGGGGTATAGAAAAAGCGACGAATATAAATGTCGCGCAAAGAATCATAGATTTTGTCTACAGTGAATTAAAGCGCTAGAACATAAAAATTTTCTTTTTAATTTTAAATCATGAATATCAATGCCTTGTCCAGATACTTTAAAATTTTAGAAAATGAAGAAAAAGCGAAATTTTTAAAAGCGAAAAATTCTGGGCTTCTTGATAAAAAGATTAAACGTGCTTTTGATTGTCTAAAAAATTGTGAACTCTGTGAAAGAAAATGTCATATAGATAGGACCAAGGGTAAACTGGGCTTTTGTCAATTAGATGATAAAATGTATATATCTTCTGCCTTTGATCATTGGGGTGAAGAATTCTTTTTTGTACCGTCATTCACAATCTTTTTTTGGTCTTGTAACTTTTCTTGTCAGTACTGTCAAAATTGGAGTATATCCCAAAGAGTTGAAAAACCGCATATTGTAACATCAGAATCTTTGGCACAGATGATTAATGCATGTAATTGTAAAAATATTAACTTTGTGGGTGGCGAACCAACACCACAGTTGCCGTTCATTCTCAAAACTCTCAAATATGTAGATAAGAACTTACCCGTCATCTGGAACTCAAATTTTTACATGTCTGAAAAATCCATGAGTTTGCTAGCATCTATTGTTGATGTTTACTTATCAGATTTCAAATATGGTAATAACAAGTGCGCAGAGAGGCTTTCTAAAGTAAAGAACTATTTTGATGTTGTAAGTAGGAATCATATATTGGCTTTTAAAGATTCTGAAATGGTTATAAGGCATTTGGTTTTACCTAACCATCTAGAATGCTGCACAAAACCTGTATTTGATTTTATTGCAGAAAATTTTGGTGACAAAGTAATCGTTAACATAATGGATCAGTATAGACCTTGCTACAATGCATACAAACACAAAGAAATAAACCGAAGGTTGGAAGCAAAAGAATTTAACAGTGCTATAAAATATGCAGAGAAACGTGGCTTGAATTATATAACATGATTTTAAAATATATTTGAAAATTAACCATGAAAAAGGTAGAAAGAGAAATGCTAAAGCAACTTGAAGAGATGGAAGATTTTCTGAGAGACTGTTCTCTCGTTAGAAATGTACGTATTGAGAATAGAGTTCATTACAGAAAAAGACAAGGAAGAAAGCAAGGAGCCTACTTTGAGGTGTTAGGTTTAGATGACCCTGGCATAAGAATAAGACTTGGTTTTGGTTCATTGTATCGTAACGTAACTGTATATGTTGGAAAACCTGGAACTAGACCGACAATCGAGGAGTTCGAGGAGCTGAAAAGATATCTAAAAAGATATCAAACCGAGGTGTGGGATAAGGTTACATCGTAGAATTATAATTTACTCACGTCCTCTGGGTTTAAAATTATTTTTCCAAACATCTTATAGTCATCTGATAGTCTTGGGCATGCTGTGTTTATAAGGGCATCTAATTTCATACCCATTATCTTCTCCGGTGTTATTTGGTCCATAATTAAAATATACGCTCTCTTACCCCTGTTTTCAAGACTTTTCTTTATTTTTTGTGCTGTTTTTATTCTCATTTGACCTCTCTTTGTTGAAACCAGAATACCAAATCTCTTATACTCCTTTGCCTTTTCTATTCTGGCAAATCTCACTTTTTCTATTCTGCTTTTTTCTCCACTCAGATTCTCTAATCTTCCATTTTCAAAATCAAGGAACAACACAGATTTTTTTGTTTTTGTTAAAAGTCCTGTTGGGTGAAAACGACCGCTTCCCAAAAATAAAAAGCAATCAACGTATTTCTCAATACCAATAGCAGCTGAATAATCGCAACCTAAAATCTGACCTTCTACTCCAGTTTTTTTATTTTTTGACACATAGACTGTTTTTCCGGATCTTTCTAAGATTTTTTTAGCTACGGATATTGAGTTTTTGAATTGTATTGTTGTTAGAAGGCCTATTTTTTTATATTTTTTCAATTTCCCTAAGTTTTTCTTTAAGATTTTCTCTGGATTGTAATCAATGAGATATTCATCGTATATTGTCGGGATTTCCGTTTTTATTCCGAAGTCCGTGTGGCCAATATGCAAAAGAACGTCAAAACCAAGTATTTTAGCTTCATGATCTCTTAAATCACACGCACCGAAGCAGGGTTCACATGAAATAGCTGCATTAAATCCGTTTTTTTCTAAAAATGTGATGATATCCAACGCCTTTGTCTTTAATCCCTCAGGTATTTGTATCAGAATGTTCTTTGCTCTCATCTTCTTCAATTTCTGCAGAGTTTTTTCTGAAATCATACTTTTATTTATAAACTTAAATTAATGAAATATGGTTGATATGGAAGACATATTCAATGAATTAGTAAAAGGCAATATAAAACTCTATCAATTGGATGCTCTTATTTGGGAAAAAATATATAAAAAAGATTCAGAAAAATGGTCACAGGCTACTAAAGATGCCTCTTTGTTAAGGTTGAGGTTTCTTGAAAAGAAACTAAATAAGAAATTCGAGAATATACGAAGATGTTATGTTGATACTTCTGGTTTTAAAAAATCACCAACAACTGGTATAGAGCAGAAAATAGGTTCCGCTGCTGTGCCTTTGGGTGTTGCAGGGCCATTGAAGGTGAATGGAGAATATGCCAAAGGTGAATTCTACATACCACTTGCAACTAATGAAGCTGCTCTTGTAGCTGGTTTGAACAGGGGTTGCAGCGTTGTTAATAAAGTAGACGGTGTGAAAACCATTGTAACAAGGGATTGGATGACAAGATCTCCTCTTATTGAGGCTCCGGATATAAAAACTGCTAGTAATATTGCAAAAGAGGTAAAAAACAAAGGAAAATTGTTTGAAAAAATGAAGGTAGCTGCTGAAAAAGAATCAAGGGTGTCTAAATTGATTGACATACAACCATTCCAAATAGGAAAGAGGGTTCACCTCAGGTTCTTGTTCCAGACAGGCGACAGCATGGGTATGAATTCTGCTACAAAATACTCTGCCAATGCTATTAAAGTTCTTTTAAAGGAATTTCCTTCACTTAAACTTGTGACACTTTCATCCAACATGTGTGCAGATAAGAAGGCCTCGCATGTGAATGTTCTTCTGGGAAGAGGAAAATCTGTTGAAACAGAAGTAAAAATTCCTCTAAATATTATAAAAAATGTTTTTGAAGTAGAACCGGAGAACATGCTTAAAATCAACTTCCTCAAAAATTATCAAGGTTCTGCGCTCTCAGGCACTCTTACTGGGTTTAATTTGAACGCTGCAAACACTATAGCGGCTATGTTTATAGCAACAGGACAGGACGCTGCTCAAATAGTTGAGAGTAGTACATGCTTCACACATGCAGAAATACAGGGAAATTACTTTGTGTTCGGTGTTACACTTCCTTGTTTGGAAATAGCAACCACGGGTGGGGGAACAAACTTCGGAACTGCGAAAGAATGTTTAGAGATGCTAGGTTGTTATGGGCCTGGTAAACAACCTGGTGATAATGCAAAAAAACTAGCAGAAATTATTGCTGCTGCTGTTACATGCCAAGAGCTAAATCTTTTAGGTACTCAAGCGCATGATTACGAACTCGCGGAATCGCATATAAGACTAGCGAGAGG
>CAYYWW010000003.1:20925-40174 GCA_964475515.1 uncultured archaeon
TCATCATAAAGTTCTGCTTCGGCACCATTCATAAGACCACCCTTTCTTTGAGATAATTGTTTAACGAGGGGCTAAATTTTACTGCTTCTTCTGTTAGTGCATCTCCGGTCACATATCTCATTTTGTGTTCTTCGAGTGCTATGTTATAGATTTCCTTAGCTTCTCCGTTACTTCTTTGAGCAAGATATCTCAGCGTCTCAAGAACCAATGATTCCACTTCTCCATGCTCTTTATCTGTTAAATCTCGATCCCATATTCCATTAATATACCTGTAAGCCACCTCTATGTATTCGTGAAGAGCTATACGCTTCTGATACCTATCTAGAAATTTATCTTCATCCTTTATTCCGGATTTTTCACATAATGTTGGATAATTTTCACCAAGAAGTTCTGGTATCAATTCCTTTTCCGGTATGTAGATATTTATGATGCTGTGCCTCTTAGGATTATAATGCTTGTACGTGTCACCCGTATAAAAAACATCATAAACACCGAGTGCTTGTTTTCCATCGCGCTTTAGATCATCTTTATTGTTTACATAGTGTGGTGGTGGAAGATCATTATAATCATCGTTAATAATTTTTTCAGCGAGTCCAACGTATGGTTTTAATTTTTCGTCTGAAGGCAAATGAATCCCATTAAAAAGCTTTCTTTTTCTTTGTTCGATTAGTTCGTTAATTTTTTCAGAAATGAGTCTTTTACCATCTACTAGAGTTCCATCTCTAATAGAATTAAGGATATCATACAGCTCTAATTCCCTGCCAGCAAGAGATAATTTCACCATATTTTTCACTATTAAATAGTGATAATTCAGTATTTAAATACTTTTCTATACGAAAACATATGGTCTTTAACTATTGCTTGATTCACCAATTATGTGTTAAATTTAGCATTTTAATTTATAGAAACAAATAATAAACATATGATTCCACCAGATTTTCTTACATTTTTTATACCATTTTTCTTTGTACTGGCGGTTGTTTACGGAGCGTTGCAATTTAGTGGTATATTTCAAAACAAAGCTGCAATGGCAATTATAGCAATAGTAATTGGGCTTTTTGCGGCAACTAACGAGACTTTAGTTAGTTTTATAATGCAGATATTTGTTCCCGCTACTGTTTTCTTTATATTTTTCTTTTTTGTTGGGTTTCTATACTCTATTTTTAAAAAAAAGGCCGAAAAGGATTATACACTCTTCGTCGTGACCGCTTCCCTGATACTATTATATATGATTAATAGCAGTGGAGGAGATTCCAATATATCATTTACGGGTATAACATTAAATCAGAACTTCGTTGTTTTAACCGGCCTGATATTGATGCTAATGATATTTTATGCTGCATACAGAAAGGGAGGAGAATAGGTTTTTACTTTTTCAGTGCACGATCAAATTCTTTCGAAAACTCTTTCAATTCGTCTATCATTAATTGAGAAGCATTTGTTAGAATTTTCTTGGGATCATCTCCATACACAACTATTTTAGGTTCTGATAAATATGGGTGTTCAATTACATATGATGCCTGTTTAGCTTTAGCTTCCCACGCCTTCGCCCTAAGTAAATTCAAAAATGTATGAGTCTCTCCTTTAACTTCTATTTTCAACTTATTCTTTGTCTTTTCAACAACGTTTAGTTCCATAAATATCACGTATCTTATAGTTTGTAATTTTCTATTTAAATTTATATCACAATCTTGGTGGTCCCTTTTCTTTTCTATTCTTCATACGAACTATTTCATTTCTTATTCTATGATGTCTGTCAGCTATGTCCGTTGGGTCAAACCCCTTAGCCCATTTTTTTGGAATACTTTCAATCTCGTCGCAGATTTTTTTATGATCGCTCACAACATGATTGAACTCTCTTTGAAGTTCTCCTGTTTCAAGTCCGCGTCCGCTTTGTTCTATTATATCGTCTTTTATACCAACCAATAAAGATTCAAGTTCTGCAGCGGCCTTTTCGAGACCACTAAGCGTTTTAACATCTTTTACAGCTTCAAGCAGACCTGACCCCTTTCCCTTAATATTTGGCAACGAGCCTCCTCTTCCACCACCATGCCCTTTAAAAAACCACCAAAAACCTAAGAGCAGTATCAATATCATATACCATACTCTGCTAAGGGAAACGAATATTGTATACCATCCTTGCATTATGATGAATATATAAACACTGATTGCAACTAAAAGCCTGAGACCTTTATGAGGTTCTCCTGTGTGACTAACGACCTTAGCACTTAATATATAGATGAAAAGTATGATGAAAACGGTTGGGAAAAATATCAGATAAAAAAGGCCTTCTATTGGATTAGGGTAATAACAATTCACTTGCGCACAATCTATATTTAAAAATTTTATTAGCTCTTCTATTATGTTAAATTCAAAGACCATGTTAATAATTGGAATAGATAAAATAAATAAGCACGTACTCGTAATGCTTTGTCAACGGGAAGAGAGTATACATAGAAATTTAAATCAGAAATGCAACATTTATTTCATGCAGAAATTATTATATGTTTCGGTTATTCTCATTCTTCTCTTAAATCTTACTGGTTTTGTTCTTAGTGTTAATAGCACTACAGGAGAGTTTTTATTAACTCCAGATGCAATCTACCTAAATTGGACTAATAATTATAGAGCAAATGTAACTGTTATTGCTAACTCTACTAATACTTATGACATAATAGTTGGTGTTAATAATTACACAACTGGTATACTTGGAAATTATTCACAAAACTCATTTACATGGGATTCGAAGTATTATTGGAATGTGTCTCCCGGGTGTTTTTACCCTGGTGACCCAACAAAGGATAATCCCCTTTTAATTCAAAATGAGAGTGGCTACTACACAAATGTCAGCCAATCACTGTCAAATGGTACCAACACCACATTTACGTTCATTCACAATGTTATATGCCCACCGGGCAAATATTATGGAAATGTAACCATTCTAAATGTATCCAATTCTACTGAATACGCCAACGTAACTGTAACTATAGATGTACCTATTAGCAGTTCAAATGAGCTTAATACAACGACGGGTATTGCAACATTCAAAGGTGTAATGCCAGCGTATGCGTCTACATATCATTCGTACTATTTCAATACAAGCTCCATAGAAAACAAAACATCATTAGTTATAACACTGAACTGGACTAATTCAAGTAAAGATATTGATCTGTTCTTATTTGATGATTCTGGAAATTTAATAGCCAAGTCTATAGATTCGAACACAAACACGGAAACGGTGAGATATAATTATCTTCCTAATAATAAGTGGTGGGAAATACGAGTTTACGGTAATATAAGCTCCCAGGAAAACTATGTTGGCAGACTTTATTTTATGACCCTAAATGCAACAAACTCTTCAGACAGCAGCACGCTAACAGATGTTCATTTGGGAGTTATGAATGTTAGCGAAAGTCGAAAAATAGACATAACGTTAAAAAATGATGGCGGAATTATTTTTGAAAACGTTGCGGAAAATCCTGAGATCTACCACTTGGATATATTCAATTCTATCGGCAACGATAATTTTACGTTCGTCGTTCCACCCTATGCAACAAAAATAAGAGTTTCTGTTAATTGGACTGGTGATAATTATTACAACTTAACCCTGTACCGGCCTGATGGGTCCATTGCAGGAACATCTAATAGAAAATATATCAACTCAAATGTATCGGGGGCGGAGATGGAGGAATTTGTAGAAACTACTAATATAACAAAAGGTGTTTGGAAGGTTGAGGTTGCAAATAACACAAATTCAACAAACCAATACACTGTAATGGCAAAATTTTGGGTGAATACAAATGAATGGCTAAACTCCACATACAACACAACAACATTTAACACGACAGGAAATGATAATTACACAACAAACTATACTATAAACATAACAGTACCTGAAACTTCTCTATCTGGTTATTATGAAATATTAGTTAGATACACATCCTCTAATGGTGCCGTGTTGACATTGCCGGTGGATTTAAATGTAACTTCAGCTACTCTTCTTGTTAACAATACCTTGGGTTCAGATACGATTACATTAGTAGATAATATAGGTTTTAACAGAACTGGTGAGAATGTTTTACAGGTTACAGTGCCAATTGCTAATCGCGGTAATAAAAACCTAACGTTTGATGGTAGTTTAAACTCTAGCAATCTTTCTTATAGTGGTCATATCATTAATTTTACGTATTCTTATCCCGAAAATATAAGTTCTGGGGAAACTAAAAATATGACTATAAATGTATCTATAAACACAAACTATACTGGAAACGTACCAGGTATATATACGGGTTGGATTTATTTGAACGCGACAGAAGCGTATCCTTATCAAGGTTTTAATCTCACGTTGAGGGTTAACCTTACAAATTATATAAGACTCGTGATATCATCAATAGAGACTACAAATGACGATAATTTTAAAGAAAACAACACTATCAACGAAAATGCAACTCTAAAGCTTAATGTCTTTTACGTCAATGGAACGGAAGAAACAAGTGAGACTGTTGTTAATTTGAATAATTTCAGTTTTTGGTTAACAGAAGGTAATGTTAGTAGTTACAGGATACCGTCTTCAGGTTACTTATCTAAATATAAAGGAAATATTAATTTTTATACCAACCCCTATTTTTGGGTTAATGTAACAATACCATCGAATAAACCTGGAGGGTATTATTATCTTCATGGTTCTCTAACCTTTACGATAAATGGTGTTAATTTAACAGGTACGGCTTCTAAATATCCGCTTATTATAAATGACACTGGGCTTCATCTTACCAGTGTTGATAGTGTTGATATAGGCAATATAAACGAGGGTAGCTATTTTGAATTTGATGTTGCTGTGAGAAACTACGGTCCTCTCACAGCGGATAATGCACAGATACAATTCCATAAGGGAACGTGCCCTATTACAATTTCTACGCCATCGTTTAGTGGTTCGTGCACAAGTGTTAGTGGTGGGGGTTCGAATGGCGTATGGACTATAGATCTTGCAGGTAATACATCAACACCCTGCTATCTAACATGGAGGCTAACTGGCAATAACGTGTCTTCTTCAACTTCATGCTCTTCTTTGAATGTGACCGTCAACAACGCTAATTCATTTGGTAATATAACAGGCATATCACTTACTGTAGTAAATTTGGATACTACCAGTGATTCCAGCAACACAGGAACCAGTGGGAGTTCATGTACCTCCGATGCCAACTGTGCGGAAAATTATTACTGTAAGGATGGTGTATGCACTTTGCTTACGTGTGGAGAAAATGAGCATATAGTTGATCATAAATGTGTTGCTTATGTTGATAAGATAGAAATAACTGAATATGAAGAATTAATCTACATAGACGTTGGTGGTGAAAATAGTACATATGTCACTGTTAAAAATACAGGTGATCGGAGATATGATGCAAAAATTACTGTAGCTTTAGATGATGATATTGGCTATTCAATAACTCCTAGCTCGTGTCCTCTAACCTCTGGTGCATACTGTGTGTTTACAGTTAAATTTAACGCTTCCAACAAAACGCTTTTGGGCAGTCATTCTGGTACTTTCAAAGCGTACAAATTGGGAGATGATAGCATATCAAATTCAAAGAACTTCACTGTTTACGTACTTCCAACAGAGTCTAGAAAACTTAGCTTAAAAAATATGTTTAGCGATCTTCAAACACAGCTGAGCGAGGCAGAGGAAAAATATTTGGAGATAAAATCATCGGGTCTTGTTTCCAAGGCAAATGCAACAGCGGTTGAAGTTCTCATAAATACAAGCAAGACTCTTATATCTGAAATCAACTCTTCTATAAATAACGATGATTATGTTTCTGCGGAATCCAAGCTTCTAGACTTAAACATAACATTGGAAAGAATAAAAAAGAAGATAAAAGAATTGGAAATCGAAAAAATTATTGCAACCAAAAGCTTTTACAGTAATATAAAATGGATACTCGTGGGTGTTATAGTAATCGTAGCAGTAATAGGTATTATAATATATGCACTGCTTCCCCCAGAAGGTTATCATGTTAAGCACGGATACACACCAAAGGGGCAAGGATTAAAAGAACGGATAAAGAAGGGGTTAAAGGAAATTCTCGAAAAAATGAAGAGAAAAAGTGAGGAGACGGTTTATAAATAAAAAATTTATCGCTTCTCAACGATAGCTTCAACTATTCTTGCGTATGCCGGCCGTGTTATAAGGATTCCCACGAGAACTCCTGTGATAGTTGTTATTGCGAAACCTCTTACCATTCCCATTCCAAGGAATAATAATGGTACCATAGCTGCTATTGTGGTGGCCGCCGCACCAAATATTATGAAGAATGCTCTTTTAATTTGGTCTTTTATGGATGTAAATATCTTCTTTTTTCTCTCGCCCCTCAAAGTTTCATCCGCTATTATTATCTGGTGATCCATGCCTGTTCCTATGGCTGCTATTACACCCGCTATAGCAGATAAGTCTATAGTCCACGACAACATGCCTAAAAGCGGTATCAGTACAACACCGATCATAGCGTAAATATCAACATTCTCTTTTTTAAGAGTAGCTATTGTTATAAGTGCTACACCTGCGATCATAGCACAAATCCACATAACTATGTCATTCATGGCTGCTATTCCAAGTATTATTATAACCTCTGATAGGCTTACAAAAACAAGTGGAAGAGCTATTTTTAAGCTTCTATAACGTATGAAAACCATGGAAACAACTATTATTGCAGCTAAAAGCATGGCATAAGTCATTGTTCTGAAAAAATCACTGCCAAGTCTTGGGGATATCACGTCAACGGACACTACTTCTAGTGAAACGGGCAATGCACCTGAGCGTAAAATTGTTTGAAGTTGAAGTTTATCCTCCATTGCTTCGTCTCTTCTTAACCTGCTGCCTTGGACAGATGGTGTATGAACTATTTCTCCTGCCAGACCAGCCCCTATATTAAGTTCCGAGACCTGCTCTCCGTCTAGGTAGAGAATCATCTTTCCCTTTAGATATTCCTCACCAGTTTGTACATCTAGATACGTGTCCATTCCTTTTGTTATGTCAGCGAATCTTTTCGCCCCTTCATCGGATATTGCCACAGTAAAATAAAAGAAATATGTGTTTCCTCTCGGAACAATCCCTGATCTCTGTGGATCTGTATAGACATTCTCTATATCATCTCCATCATAGACCTTCGCAAGGAGGTTCAGCTGGTTTGCTCCTTTAGAAACATAGTCAAACTCTATATTATTAACAATAAACTTTTCTCCAGGTTTTATTATAGTACCGTTGAATTCTATTGTATCGTTTCCGAGTAGTTTGATTTTATAAAAATTGTCGCCTATCCTTAATTTTGCGTAGTCTCCTTCTATTTTGGCTGTTTTGTTTATCTTTGCCTCAAAAGTCCCCTGCTTTGACAAGAGGTTGTCTATAATCTCGTTCCCGATCCCTGCTGCTTCTATCTGTATATAATTTTCTGCGCCAAGAACCGGATAGAAATTTATTTCTTTCAATCCGTATAAATTTGCTCTTGTTTGTAGTGTTGCTATAGTTTGCGTTAGAATTTCGGATGTCACATTACCCTTTGGCTTTAATAAAACCCTTGTTCCTCCCTGAAGATCCAGGCCAAAATCCAAATTGGTTCTTTCAATTTCTGTAACCTCTATACCAAGCGTCTCATTAACCTGAAATGTGTAACGTTTTCCGTTTGCCTTTAAAGACACTGTGCCTGGTTTTATGTTTCTAATTTCTTCCTCCCAATCACCAACATCTTTTATTTGTTTGTTGTTCAGTTCGGTGATTATCATTCCCTGTTCTAAAACTCCCTTTGCAGGAGAATCCCCAGTAATGTAAACTATTCTAACCCCATACCTTCCATAAGGGTATTGCTTGAACCCTATGGCTAAGATTGCTATCAAAACAAATATTATTAGTAACCACACACGCCAATACTTTATCATATCAATCCCTTACTCTCCATATACCACCTAAGCAAAACAGAGTTTTGCATCCACGTCATCACTATATCAACCAACAGCCCTATAAGAAGAACTGTTGCAATTTGAGTCAATAACGGGGAAATTGATGATATTAAAAGCGCTACAAGAGCACCTAATGTTGTCATGCTCATTGTCAATCCCGTTTTCAATGCTGACCTTAATCTTTCTCCGAAAGGATCAGAAGTTTTCATAAATCTTGTTGTTAGCAATATATCGGTATCTATTGAGTAACCCATAAGCATAAGGAGTGCGCCAAGACCGGCAAGAGAAAGTTCTATATCCAATAATTGCATAACAGCTAATGTTACTAGTATGTCTGAGACGGCGCTTAGTATTACATAGAGGCTTGGTAGAGATGTTCTGAAAAGTAAGAAAACTATGATACTCATAAACACAAAAGCCAATACAACTGCTATCTGTGTTTGCCTCCAAAAACTCTCCCCAAGAGATGGTCCTATTTTCTGAATGGAGAACTGGGTTATTTTTATGCCAGATTTCTTTATATCATCTATAATTTTGGTTGCATTGACATCTTCCCTCGTTTGCACCAATATGCTGTGACCGGCAAAACTTCTTATTTCTCTCACATTCACATCATATTCTGAAACAACGTCTTCTACTCTTTTAATGTCTATTGGTTCTTTTAAATCCAATGTTATAAGTGTTCCGCCTGTTAGTTCAAAAGATCGCTCGAACCATTCCCCTGTTTGGATATAATTGTTAAAGAGAATTAATAGAGAGAATGTTATCATTAAAACGGGCACTAAAAGAAACATTTTGTAGTTTTTAAATATTTTTTTCATAAGATGAAATATTGAATTATAGTTTTATAAATTTGGTATTTTCTATGCACGATATAGTAATAGTCGGGGGTGGAGCTGTTGGACTTTTCTCTGCAAGCTTATTGGAAAGAAAATTTAATGTTATTGTTTTGGAAAAAGAAGGTAATATTGGACATAAACCATGCTCTGGCCTTATAAGTTCAAATCTCAAAAAATTCATTCATATTAAAGAAGATTTTGTCGATCATAAAGTAAAGCGTGCAGTTGTACATTTTCCTTTTAACAAATCAATAGAGCTCAAAAAACATGAGCATGTTTATGTTGTAAATAGAAAGAAATTTGACCGTTTTCTCGCCTCCAGACTCGGTTCAGAGGTTAGGCTGCACAGTAAGGTTAGTTCACTTAAGTTTGAAAGTGAATTTGTAAAGGTTTCCACAACAAGAGAAATATTTAAATCAAGAGTTATTTTGGGGTGTGATGGTGCAAACTCCTTTGTAAGGAGATTTTTCAACGAAAAGCCTAAAGAAATAGTAAATGGTTTGATAGCAACAACTGAGGAGAAAAACTACGAAGATTTTGTTGAAATTTGGTTTGATCTAGATATCCTAAGTGATGGGTTTTTCTGGAAAATACCAAGAGGTGAAACCACGGAATATGGCGCCATAGGATCTGTAAATTTCGAAATACTTGAGAAATTTTTTGGAATCAAAAATCACAAAAAAGAGGCTGCCCCTATACCAATAGGTCCTGTTAAATCATATTTTAACAGAACTTTGTTAATAGGTGATGCTGCTGGAACTACAAAGCCATGGTCTGGTGGAGGTGTTATATACGGGTTTACATGTGCAGAAATAGCGTCTAGAATTTTGGATGAAGCGTTCCGAAAAAATAATTTCACGGAAAATTTTTTAAAGCGTTACGAAACGGAATGGAGAAAAAAACTTGGAAAAAATATTGGGTTCGGTATGTTCTTTAGAGAGATGCTTAAAGAAATGTCTAATAAAGAATTGTCAGGGCTTGTTGAAAAAATATCAAAGAATAATCTGAACAAATTTGATATGGATTTTCCATTTTTTTAGTCTTTGCTTATTTCTGATTTATAATCTTCCAAGGCCTTTTTGGAAAAATACCCACCGGTTTTTCTTATTGCTTCTTTCAAATCCATGAATCTGACATCCGCTATTTCCGTTTTATCGAAAGATAATTTTCCACCTGAAATTTCACATAAATAAATAATTGCAATCACATACAGTTCAGAACCACTAAAAGTTTTTTTGTATATTCTAAATAATTCTTTCACTTTTATATCGTATCCTGTTTCTTCTTTTACCTCTCTTTTTACCGCCTCTTCCGGTGACTCATCATAAGTTAGAAAACCCCCTGGAATAGACCATGTACCTTTCATGTATCCACGACTATTTTTGACCATTAAAACCTTGCCGTCTTTTATTATTATTGCATCTGCAACCACTCTTGGGTATGATTTTGTTATTGATCTTTTTACAATAGGATCCACATTTTCCATGAGAACTACATCATCTTTTAACATCCATTCATATGGAAATTCTTTTAATTCCGGTTCGCAATAAAAAACTTTAAAATCAGAAAAAGGCATTTCTGTCTTTATCTTTATAGGAAAATGCATTTCACTTTCAGATGTTGGAAATGTAAATACTCCGTCTTTTTTGGTAAGAAAAACTCTTCCGTCCTTTTCTACGTAGTAATATGTATTAACCATAAAGAAATGTTTTTCTTTATTTGTTAAATTTGTTCGTCGATTTTCCACTTAACTCCATAATGTATTATGCCATCCTCTCCGTCTTCATATATCTTTCTGAAGACTGGTGTTACTTTTTTTCCAATTTCTACTTTCTCTGGATTATCAACAATTTGGCCTGTTATTTTTGGGCCTTCATCAAGTTGTATTAATGCCACAACGTATGGAGAATACTTTTCGAACCCTTCTGGAGGTGTTCTTATCACAGTATAGGAGATTATTTTACCTTTACCAGATAACTGAATGTTCTCTAATTCTCCTTTACTCCTACATTTGGGGCAGAGGGTCTTTGGTGGATAGTAAATAGTACCACAAGTTAAACACTTACTTCCTACTATTCTATATTTAGACTTCTGAAGACGCCAATAAAGTGGAATCGATGATCTATGGCTCATATCAATCCAACTCCTTTTTTAAAATATGCACTATTGCGGTTGCTCCGCTTCCACCTACATTGTGGGTTAGTCCTATTTTTGCACCTTTAACCTGGTTTGATGCCTCTCCTCTAAGCTGCTTGACAACCTCTATTATTTGTTTTATACCTGTTGCTCCAACTGGATGTCCTACCTTTAGACCACCATCGGTGTTAACTGGTATTTTTCCTCCAATGGTTGTCTCTTTGTTTACAAGCAAGTCCTTTCCTTTACCTCTCTCTGCGAATCCAAGGTCTTCATAAGCTATAATCTCTGCTATACTAAAGCAATCATGCACTTCTGCTATGTCAATATCATCTGGTCCAACACCTGCTTGCTGATATGCCATTTTTGCAGCTTTTTCCGCGGCTCTTATTCTACATACATCCTCTCTACCATGTAAAGCTAGAGTGTCACTTGCTTGACCGCTACCCGCTATCCACACAGCGTTTTCAAAGTCCTTTGCCACGTCTTCACTGGCTAGAATAACAGCAGCCGCACCGTCTGTTATTGGAGAACAATCTAACAGTCTTAGTGGATCTGCGATTAAAGGAGATTTCATTACATCTTCAACTGTTATCTCAAAGTTAAACTGCGCATATGGATTATTAATTGCATGTTTGTGGTTTTTAACAGGAACTAGAGAAAGCTCTTCCCTTGTCAATCCATATTTTCTCATGTATGCCCTTGCCATGAGAGCATAAAGACCTGTGAATGTTAATCCTATTGAGGATTCCCACTCCTGATCACCAGCTCCCATCAATGTGGCAACACTACCTGTTGATTTCAAATCTGTCATTTTTTCTGCACCACCAACCAACACTATTTTATGATGCCCTGAAAGTATCGATAAATATGCCTTTCTAAAGGCCAATGAACCGCTTGCACAAGCAGCTTCGCACCTTGTCGCAGGTATAGGAGTTAAACCCGCCTGGTCAACTGCAAGAGCTCCAACATGCTCTTGACCGGTGAATCTTCCAGCAGACATGTTTCCTATGAACAATGCATCTATATCTTTTCCACTCAACCCTGCATCCTTAAGCGCTAGAGCACCAGCTTCTGTACTCAAGTCTCTCAAAGATTTTTCCCAATGCTCTCCCATTTTTGTACACCCAATGCCTATAACAGCAACTTTTTCCATAATCATCACCTTAAAATTTTAATTTTCCTCTTAATCTCGCGTATTTTCCATAGTCTATGTTTTCTTTATCATTGACGTACTCTTCAGTTTTCTTTGCTTTATCTCTTTTCTCATTTATTTTGTCTGTGACCACAAAAGAAAATGAATCGCTTCCCGCGCCAGAACCATATGAAGTCATAAGTATTCTTTCCCCTGGTTTTGCATGGTCAAGCACATTCGCAAGGCTTATCGGACTACTTCCCGAGTAACAATTTCCTATTTTACTAACCAAAAGACTATATTTTAATTTTTCCAAATCAAATCCCAATGCTTTCGCCGCAGCCCTTGGGAATTTTCCATTAGGTGAGTGAAAAACAACATAATCAAAATCTTCCTGTTTTAACGACAATTTTTTCATTAATCCCTTTGTTGCTTCTATAACGTGTTTGAAATATGCTGGTTTCCCGGTGAACCTGGCTCCATGACTTGGAAAGCTCTGACCTTCTCTCCTCCAAAAATCAGTAGTGTCAGTTACATAGGAGTAAAATCCCTCTAACTCCGCTAAGATGTTATTTTTTCCTATCACGAAAGCGGCACCACCAGCTGCTGCTGTATATTCTAATGCATCACCTGGTTTCCCTTGTGATGTGTCAGCTCCTATTGCCATTCCATATTTAATATATCCTGCTTCCACCAAGCCCATACATAGAAACATGCAGGTTGTACCTGCTCTACACGCGAATTCGGTATCTACAACGCTTATTTCAGGGCCCATTCCCAAAGCTTCTGCAACTATTGTTCCTGATGGCTTAACAGCATAGGGATGACTCTCACTTCCTATGTAAAGTGCTCCTATTTCCTGTGGGTCTATTCCTGCTCTTGATAGTGCGTTTTTTGCGGCCTCAACGCTTATTGTAACAGTGTCTTCATCTATGTCGGGCACACTCTTCTCTTCTATCATCAAACTTTTCTTTATAACATCCGGATCCTTATTCCAGACTCTTGCTATTTCTTCCACTCTTATTCTGAATCTTGGGATATACACCCCGTATCCCACTATGCCAACCATATAATCAACCTACTAATTCTTAAATTCTTATATAGGGTATTTAAATATACAAATGTTTGTTCGACATTTGTACGATATATATTTTTATCTCAAATTATTAACTTAAATTACGCAAATAATTTAAAATTATGGATGTCATTGAGTGTATAAAAGCGCGGAAAAGCGTGAGAGCGTTTGAAAAAAGGCATGTTGACGATGAGATAATTGAGAAGCTGCTTGAGGCTGCTGTAAATGCGCCATCTGCAGGTAATGCACAGGATTGGGAATTTGTGGTTGTAAAACGAGATGATTTTAAAGATCTTCTTTCTAAAGCAGCATTCGGTCAAGAATTTATAAAAGAAGCGCCCGTAGTTATTGTTGTTTGCACTAATCTTAGAAGAATATATCAAAACTATGGGGAACGAGGAGTTAGTCTATATTGCATACAAGATACGGCAGCAGCAACAGAGAATATGCTTTTAGCTGCATGTAACTACGGTTTAGGTGCGTGTTGGGTTGGAGCATTCAACGAAGAGAAGGTTAGACAAATCCTTTATCTTCCTGAACATGTGAGACCATTAGTAATAGTTCCCATTGGATATCCTAAAGAACCTATACCTGAAAAACCTAAAAGGATGCATATACATGAAGTTCTCCACTTCGAAAGATTTTAATTGATTTATACAAATAATGGTTATATAGTGGTGAGAAAAATGAAAGAAAGAGCTATGGCGATATTCATCGGTCTTATAATGGTCCTCTCAACAGTAGGTTTTGCTGTAAATAGGAGTTCTATATTTTCTGCTGAACAAAGCCAAGAGAATCCTCTCTCAAAAACATATGTGATAAACCGCTCCCTTGCATCAGACGAAAAAATATATGTTCTTAGAACAGGTAGAGTCATAATAGAAAATTTTTACACAGAAAATTGCTCTGTTTGTGAAAAAAACAAAGAAGTTATGGAATCATTCGCAGAAAAATTTAAAGATTATGTCCTGTTGGAAAATGTATTAAACAACGAGACTATCTCCATAAAGATGATAGGCAGGGGTGGTGAAATAGAAAAGTTTGAAAATGCAAGCGCATTGAATCTAACAGAGGATATGTTAATGGAAAAATTCTGTGATATTGCTCTATTACAGCCAAGAGAATGTCTTCTAAGAGAAATATAATTATTTATAATCCGGTATAATTCTCATTAGTTTTGAAAGTTCTGCTTTACCTTGAGCAAAATCTTCTTTGCCCCCTCCAGCCCCACCAGCTTTTTTGCATATATCTTTAACTATTTCATTTGCATCCTCTGTTTTGCTCATCACTATGATTTCTCCACTTTGGTTTGCAAGCACCACCGTCAGATTTGGGTTTAGGCTAAGTAAACAACTAGCTGTTTTTATTAAATCTTTCTTTGTTCCTGAAATTATTTCAAATATCCTGTTGTTTTTTACTTTCTGCAATAGTTTTTTTGCTTCCATTTCGGCGGCCTTTGCGGATATCTTTTCCATTTTCTTTCGTTGTGATTTCCAGAGTTCAAATATGTATTCACATGCATCTTTGAGGTTATCCATTTCTTCAACCTTGAATTCACTTTTTTCCATATTAGCCTTTGCCTCCAGTATATTGAGCATGTTTTTATCCTCTATTATTTGCTCTAGGAACTTCTTTACTGTAATTTCCATCTGTTCTATTGGAACATCAAAAACTTTTGAGGCAGTACGTAGTTCCCTAAGTGCATTACGTGGATTTTTCATTCTTCTCTCTAATTCGCTTGTTATTTTTACAAATGGGGCCTCTTTGAAAAGGCCTAATATATACTTCGATGTTTTTAGAATATTGTCAAGATATTCTCTTGCTGCGCTTCCAGCTTTGAGCACTATTCTGTTGACTCCGTCTTGTATTCTTTCCACACCAATTATTACTATCGTTTCCACTTCTTTTGTGTTATTTACATGAATTCCTGAGCAGGCCTCAACATCCACACCTGGTATTTCTATTATGCGTATTTGCTTCTCAGGTACAACGCCGCCCTGATAAATTCTCAAACCATATTTTTCTTCAGCTTCTTTTCTTGGGAGAAAGACTTTGTTTAACTTTATTCCTTTTTTCACAATTTTATTTGCTAAATCTTCTATTTTGTGCATTTCTTCTATACTCAAAGATTTATAATGAGTAATATCTAACGTTGCTTTCTCGGTTGTTTTATTAGCACCTGCCTGCCATATATGATCTCCAAGTATGCTTCTTGATGCCCCGTTTATTATGTGAACTGCTGTGTGATGTTGATTAAGTTGCTTCCGTCTCTCCCAATCTATGACACCGTGGACTAGTTGACCTTTTTTGAACTTATGTTTTAAAACGTGGATTATCACATCGCCTATTTTTTGGACATTTCTCACAGGGAATCCGTTTATAGTTCCTTTATCTGAATCTTGGCCACCGGATTCCGGATAGAAAAGGGTTTTATCGAGAACCACTTTGTTTTTATCTACCCACACTACCTTTGCATCGAATTCTCTTTTTTCAGGTTTTTCATAAAAAAGTTTTTTGGTTGGTGCTACATTCTTTATCTCGATCTGCTTCTTTACAATCGATTTTTTCGATATGTGCTTTTTTGTTATTTGTGAATATATCTCATCTGGTATTTCCATCCCTGTTATCTCTCTCACCATATCTGGTGTGATACCGTTCGACTCGTAAAGCCTAACAAGAGTCTTCTCATCTAATTTTTCTTTTTTACTAATCAGTTTTGTAATTATCCTCTTAGCCCCCTCCAATGTTTTTTCATATCTTTCTTTCTCAATTCTCACGATCTCCTGTACATGCCGAAGTCCTTCTTTAAGTTCTGGAAATAATGGGTAAAGATAATTAGCGTGTTTTTCCATTATCTCCATTATGTCAAAATCCATGTTATACTCTTTCATAAATGAAAAAACACGCCGAAGTATTACTCTAAGATTATATCCGCCTCCAACATTAGACGGTATACCACCGTCTGTTATTGCAAATAATAGTGTTCTTGTGTGATCGGCTATGGCATATATTGCTTGCATTGGTTCTATTTCATGTTTTAATGTGTCAACATCTGTTCCCAATTCTTTTGCTATTCTTTCTCTCACTTTTCTCACGCTCTTAATTTCTCCTATATCCAGACCTCCGGCAAGTCTCGAGTACTTTATAAATAACTCACTAGGTTTTACGCCAAGCATTTTTTTCAAATAATCTACAACGTCACCAAATATACAGTCATACATTGTGTATGTTCCATTCGAAAACCACACAAGTCTTTCATGGCCCCATCCCGTATCGTTTACAAGCAAATCTAATTTTTTGTATGAATCGCCTGACTTTTGAAATTGCATAAAAACATGATTTACAAGTTCCAATCCTCGTGAAAAACTTTCTATACACGGACCGAAAGCAGAAAAATCAGGCATTGCCCATATATCTTCCTTATATGTAATTTCTTTCTCCGGTATTCCCATTACTTTCGTCAAAAATTCGAAATCCAGCCGCATACATTCATCTTTGAAATAGCCTTCCCTTGGATATCCAAAAGCGTGTTGTCCGGGCATCATGAAGCATGTTAAATGTCTTCCACTTACTCCCACAGAATCTATGTCATTAAATCTCAAGCACATTTGGGGAACTATGAGCGGGTTTGCAGGATAAACAAATACCATGTTGCCATTTTCTATTCTCTGGAAATCTTGTATACTTGCTATAGTGAAAAACAAATCAGGCCTCACCCTGTCTATAACAGGGTATCTCTTTATGGATTTGTGACCGTTTTTAACAAAAAATTTTTCGAATGTTTTCCACATATCTATGTAGTTCCATTTTCTTTTTGTTATTGGATTTCCTATGAAACCATAAGGTTCACAAGAAGAGTCACCGCAAGTTTCTTTTTCAGGATCAAGCGTCCAGAAAAAATCACCGCATATTTTACACTGCTTCCTAATAAATCCCTTTTCTTTGAATATTTCTACCATGTAATGTTTCTTCCAGTTTTTTGAAAACTCCTTTCTTAAACTATCTTTGGTAAGCATATTAAACATTTTAAAGTAATAGAATTAAATAAGTCCTGCACTGGTACGTCACTATGTGGTACTTATCCGAACAGACTTGAAAGTCCTTCCACTGCTTCTTCAGCTTTCTTTTCCTCTTTCTCTTCTTCTTTCTTTTCTTCTGCTGGCTTTTCTCCCTCAGCCGGTGTTGGTCCCTGTGCAGGAACAAATGCCGCTGATTCTTTTATTGCCTCATCTATGTTTATTTCTTTCAAACTGCTGACAAGAGCCTTTATTCTTGCCTTGTCTACTTCTATACCTGCAGCATTCATTATTTTCTCTATGTTTTCCTCTGTAATTTCCTTCTTTGCCGAGTGCAATAGCAATCCTGCATATATAAGTTCCATATTAATCACCTCTTTATTTGATTTATAAATTTTTAAATTTTCACTCCTCCTTTTCTTCTACTTTCTCTTCTTGTTTTTCCTCAGATTGTGATTCAGGTTGAGCATCAATATTTACTTTTGAGCTTAAAGCTACGGCCTCCCTGTGTGCTTTTGCTAAAAGAGGTTTCACTGTTTCCTTAGTGACATAATTTGCTTTGAGCGCTAAGTTAAACGCTTCTCTATGCGCTTTTGCCAATAATATTGGAAGTGTGGCGGGTGTTATATAACCTATGTTTAATGAAAGGTTGAAAGCATGCTTGTATGCTGTCTTAATCTTCTCGAGATATTCTTCCACAGATACAAACAGTATGTCTTTTGGATATATTATGCCATTTTCATAAGCAGCTATCAGATTGAGCCCAATTTCCATTGGATTTATGTTTAATTTTGCTAATGCATCGGCAAGTTCCTTTGTTATTTCTTCGCCTGCTTTCGCTACAACAGTATCCTGCTTTACAACAATTTTTCCATTTTCAACCCCCACAGGCAATTTCACTTTTTGTAGATCTCCTATGGCCGGTCCAGCCGGTAAGTCTGTGGGTCCGGCACTCACGACTATGTCCTTTGTTGCTATATCACCTGGTTTTGCAGGAGCAGATGATTTTGATTTTGATATTATCTTCGCGAGTTCGAATGGATCTTCATTGCTCAATAGCAAAGCAGGCATTCCTTGTATGTATTTTTCTAATTCGTGTATCCCTTCTTTTTTCGATTTTTCCAGTATCAGTTTTATCAGCCTCTTTTTTACCATTTTTATTATTGCCTTTCCTCTAAGGCTTTCCCGTATTTCCTGGAGCTGCCTTGCTGGAAGTTTGTACAGATCAACTATACCTATTACTGAGTATTTATTGATCATTTCTCCAACTTCCTTCACTATCTGTTTCTTTCTTTCCGATACCATACCTATATCTCCACTTTTACAGGTATACCCATTGTGAGTTTTATAAATACTGATTTTATGTTATTTCTGCCTTTGGGGAGTTTATCTTTAACAGCGTTGTAAACGGCATGAAGGTTTTTCAAAACCTTTTCATCGTCCATTTTTTCTGTTCCTATTGGGACGTGGATAACAGGACTGTCTTTAAGAGCAATTCTTACACTTTTTTTAGATGCTTCGAAAAATGGCTCTAATTTAACACCCGGCGGCACGGGTTTTGGCATTTTACCCCTTGGTCCTAGTACAACACCAAAGTGTTTTCCAACGAGAGGCATTACAGGTGCTTCGGCTAAAAAGAAATCATACTCTTTTGCTAGTTTCTTCAATGCCTTTTTGTTTTTCGCGTATTTTTCTATTTCTGATTTTTTTATAACGAGGTCGGCAAGATTTTTTGCCTGCTGGACCAGTGTGTCTCCTATGAAAGCAATCTTCAAATCCTTTCCTCTTCCTTCCGGCAGTTGTATCTCAAACGTAAATCTGTTTTCTGGTTTTTTCAAATCTATGTTTTTCAAATTTATTATAAGGTCCCAAGTTTGTGTAAAATTTCTTTTCTTTGAATTTTCTTTTACATATTTCAGTGCATCCTCTGGTTTCAGCGGTTTTTTTATTTTTCCTTCTGGTTTTTTATTTTCACTAACCTTTTCATTAATCTCCTTAGAAATAACATTCTTCTCTTTTTTTGTTTCGGCCTTCTTTTTCATAATGCCTCCTGCCGAAGCAGTATAACATAATCTTTGGGAGTTAAATATTTATA
>CAYYWW010000004.1:0-17169 GCA_964475515.1 uncultured archaeon
AACTTCATTGTTACTGGTGTCCTTACCCTTTTCTTCAAGGATAAGAACTGCTGGATAGGTTATCGCATTTCCACTTGTATCAGCCAACCTCAATTGACCAGCTGATGTGATGTTGTATTTGACTCTTCCGAAAGTTTGTACTGTTCCGTTATGAGTACCAACCAAATATGTAAATGATGTATTTGTTGGTAACTCATAAGTTGTTCCATTTGTAAGTGTCACAGGTGTTGTTAATGTTATCCATTCACCACCCTTTGCTTTTATCAATGGGAACACTGTTACTTTGTCACCAGCGCTTGTTGCGCTTGCCCCACTACCCCAGTAGAATTTGAATGTCTGGTCTGTGGAGCTTACATTCTTTACAAAGTATTGCTGACCGTCTATGTAGAAGCTTGCGGATGCATATCCTGTATCTGTCAGGTAAATTCTCTGTGTATCACCTGACATTACGTCTTTTAATTCAATGTATGCTCCGCTACTTCCTATACTACTCGCTGCAGTGTATTGCATTATGTGACTGAATTCAGACTCTTGTGAAGGTGTTAACAGTATGTAATCATTTTTCTTAACTGTTTCACCTTCTACTACATGATAAGCTCTTGTACTTGTTGCGTTCAAAGCTGGAGCAAAGCTTGAAGATCCTGTGTATGCCCATGTTATTGTTTTTTCATTTCCTCTGTAATCTGTGAATTTCAATGTTGCGGCTGTTGTTCCTGAATTATCTATCGTTATTGTGTCAGTAGTTCCTGTCTCCATGCCATTGAAAGCAACCTTCAATGTTCCGAAGACAGGATCAACAAATGGTGTGCCAGCTAAAATGTAGTCTTCAGATGAAGATTTTCCTGTGACAGCAATTGTTATTTTGGATATTCCTGTGCCCGCTGTTCCTGTTAAGGTTACTAAAGTTCCCTCTACGGTGTCTTCGGATTGACCTACCTTGACTGCTGCACCATTCTCCAAAATGAGTTTTGATGAACCAAAGCTCAATTTAGCTTGGCTCACCTGTGACTCTTTTGGATAATAGTAAACAGAGTCTACGTAGACGTCAACCCCTGAAATTGTGTACGAGTTACCTTGAGTTACTTCCTTGCTTTCTCCATCAACTGATATTACGGCTACTGTTGATGAAGAAACACCGAGAAGTTTTACTGTGTGCTCCACGTCATTTATTGTTATTGTCTTCTCTTCACCTTCGTTCAGAAGCTGGGAGTTTGAGCTTCCGAACAAAACCAGTTTCTTGGTGGATGATGTAAAGTCGCTGTCACTTCCAATAGTGTATTTACCACCGAATATCTCTATCTCATTGCCCTGAACGTCCGTACTTGATATGTTCAACAATTTGTTGAACACAACGGACAATTCATATAATGGTGATGATGTACTTGTTCCCGTATCTATGTAAAGGGCAGGATCTGACAAATCACCACCACTCTTTCCATATGAGATTGTACCTGCTTTGAATGATATATACTGGTCGTACTTGTATGTTGTTCCTGCATCATCTGTGAATGTTCCTGATGCTAGCAGGGTTGGTAAATCGTTCTTTGTAACGGTAGTTTTTAATCCAGATTTTGTGAGAGCGTCACCAAGATAGATCTTTGTGCTCGTTGTGTCTAATCTGACACCGTCTGTAACGCTTGTTGTGGTTGTGCCAGCTATTTCAACTGTTGTTGTGGCATAACCAGCAACAGCTGCTGCGATGTCAGCTGCAGACAAGACATCATCTACCTTAGCAGCGCTTCCCACTACTATAATTGGAGATGTTAAACTACCGTCGCTGGTGACTACATAGTCACCAAGGCTGCTACTAACAGCACCTATACCTGCCAGCACTGTTGCTCCTGCAGCTATGGCAGCTAAGGAACCTGCCAATAGCTTTTTAATATTCATATTTTTTAACCCTCCTTTACTTTAATTGATTAATAATAACCTGTAGGGGGTATATATAACTTTCTTGAAACAGTTTCAAATCAGCGTCATTTTATTTTCTAAAATTCTTTTTACAAATTAATAAATTAAAAAATACTATAAAATTGTTTCAAAAGAAAGAATATTCGATATTAACTAAAATAAAGGGAAAATATTGATTTTTTAATTAACACGTCATTCGACGAATTCAGCAGTATCTATGATACCATCACCATTAACATCATACCCCTTAACCACCCTTGCAATGATGTTTTTCTTAAATTTATTGCCTCTAAAAACTTCCTTTATATTTGTTATAAAAGCTAATACAGAAGCTCTTGTTCCTGGAAATCTCTTTCCCGCAAGAACAAGAATCTTATGTTTTTTTGAAAATGGATTTTCACTAATTTCTATTAACCCGTTTTCCTCTTCAAAATATTTTCTACCAGTAATTGTAGAAACAATCGATATATCGTTTTTTGTATCTATAAATACAGGCATTTTTTTATTAATTTTTCTTGTTATCATATTGACTGTCGGTCCACCTATAAGTATTAAATTATCCTTTAGGTCCTTCTCCCTTACTTCAACGTCGAGCTTATAATTCGGTGACTCTACACCATTTGTAAATGAACCAAGAAAGAGTGCAAGGTCTATTGCGCAACAACTGTCGCTGGCCCTTGCTTTGTATGGACCATGTGGATCTGGAGATCCAACTATTATTTTTGAGTTTATCTTACCATTTACTATAAATGGCTCTAGTAATTTAGCATAGGGGTTAAAAGGAATTTCAATCTCATGTTCTTTGGGGACATTATCCATTGTTATGCCGAATGCATAGTTGTTAATTTTGTAAAACTTAGCTAAAATGCCATGTCTTTGCTCTTTTTTAACCTCTTCTATGAGATTTGCATTTTTAAATTTTCTAATATAGTAGTATACTTTTTGTTCGTGTATACCTAATTTTTTAGAGATGTCTATAGGACATGATGGCTCCTTCATCTCTTTCAATATTTTCCAAGACATTGAACTTGATAGAATCTTTAAGTTTTCAGGTCTACTAAATATTTTTATTGGCATTGCCTTTCGTTCTTTATTGATTTTAACCAAAAAGTATTTTTTCATACGCCTCTAATATTGTATTAAAATTTATAATGTTATAAGATTTTTAATAAAAAAGTTTATAAATAAATACTGTTTTTAGCCGAACGGATGTGCAGAATTTTAAAAAGTTTTTTAGAAAAGCGTTTATATTCGTTTATTAACCTAATTATTTATGTGTGGAATAATAGCATACAAGGGTCAAAGAAACGCATTTGACGTTGTTATAGAAGGTTTAAAAAACCTCGAATACAGGGGATATGATTCTTTTGGCTTCGCTGTGAAGGAAAACTCCAGTTTAACGATTATAAAAAGGACAGGTAAAATAGGTGATTTTATCTATAATACTCCCCTTGAAAGTAAAATCTGTGTGGGACATACGAGGTGGGCTACACATGGTGCCGTTACTATTTCTAATGCCCACCCCCACACTGATTGTGAAGAAAAAATTGCTGTTGTACATAATGGCATAATAGAAAATTATCAGGAGCTTAGAAACGAACTGACAAAGAAAGGGCATGTTTTCAAATCCGAAACGGACACTG
Source organism: uncultured archaeon (assembly GCA_964475515.1). GTDB lineage: Archaea > Aenigmatarchaeota > Aenigmatarchaeia > QMZP01 > QMZP01 > CAYYWW01. Next base: position 3,555 of record CAYYWW010000004.1, read on the forward strand.
AAGTTATTCCACATTTAATAGAGGAGTATAAAAAGACAATGCCACTTATAGAAGCAACCAGAAAAGCAATTCTAAGATTGGAAGGAAGTTATGCTATAATAATCATAGATAGAGATTCTGATGTTATAATAGCTGCAAGGAAGAATTCGCCATTGATCCTAGGCGTTGGAAATAGTGAGTTTTTCGTGGCTTCGGATGTCCCAGCATTTATGAAACATACAAAAAACGTAGTCTATCTACATGAAAATGATTTTGTAGTAATAAAAGATGATTTTAAAGTATACAATTTGAAAACAGGCGAAGAGCTTAAAAGGGAAATAAAGACAATAGATTGGAGTGTAGAGCAAGCAAAGAAAGGGAATTTCGAACACTACATGCTAAAGGAAATAATGGAACAAAATCAAACCGTGGCAAGAGCTATAGAACAAGATAGTGAAAAAATAAGGAAAATAACAGAAAACATAAACAGCGCTCGCGGTATATTTTTTGTTGCATGCGGTTCATCTTATCACGCATGTTTGTCCGCATCATACATTTTTTCAAAAGTTGCTAAGAAGCATGTAAATGTTATTTTAGCGTCTGAATTCGCGAATTATGAGGATTTTCTTACAAATGAAACATTGGTCATTGCTGTTTCACAATCTGGGGAAACGGCAGATGTTTTGGAAGCAGTGAGAGCGGCAAAAAGAAAAGGAAGTAGAATATTATCCATAGTTAATGTAATGGGTTCGTCTTTAACAAGAGAATCTGATGATGTTTTGATGATGCATTCTGGTCCTGAAATATGTGTGCTTTCAACGAAAACGTACACATCCCAATTAGCATTACTGAATCTGTTAGCATATGCTTGTGCAGGTGAATATTCAATTGGAAAGAAAAGGTTAAATGAAATTGAAAATCTTGTGAAGAAAACAACATCTGATGAAAATAGAGAAAAAATAAAAAAACTGGCAGATAAACTAAAGGACAAAGCTCATATATTCACCATAGGAAGGGGAATCCAATACCCAACAGCATTGGAAGCTGCGTTAAAAATAAAGGAAGTTAGTTATATTCATGCGGAGGGTTTTGCTGGTGGGGAGTTAAAACACGGAACCATAGCCTTAATTGAAGATAAAACGCCATGTATAGTTTTTTTCAGTAAAGAAAACGAAAAGGAAACAATTTCAAATGCAACTGAAATAAAAGCAAGAGGTGGTTATATAATAGGCATTGGTCCAAAGAACAATGAAGTCTTTGATTATTTCATAGAAGTTCCAGAAGCAGGGAATGAAAATCCAATAGTTCAGATAATACCAGCCCAATTACTATCTTATGAACTTGCAGTCTCGAGAGGCTGCGACCCTGATAAGCCGAGAAACCTTGCAAAATCCGTAACTGTTAAATGAGGTGATGTTATGAAAAAAATATTTGGTACAGATGGTGTACGCGGAAAAGCTAATGTACATCCAATGACGCCCGAAATGGTTTTACAAATAGGTAAAGCTGTGGCATATAGTTTAAAAGAAAAAAACAGAAAGGAGAGATACAAAATTGTTATAGGTAAGGATACAAGACTCAGTGGATATATGATAGAATCCGCTTTGACAAGTGGTATTTGTTCTGCTGGTGTTGACGTCTTTCTGGTTGGTCCAATGCCAACACCAGCGATAGCTCATTTAACAAAATCACTAAACGCTGACGCAGGCATAGTTATATCAGCTTCACATAATCCAGCAGAGGACAATGGAATAAAAATCTTCTCTGCCGATGGATACAAACTACCTGATAAGATAGAAGAAGAAATAGAGAATCTTATTGAACGTGGAATAAATTCTGAACATATAAACGGTGATCAAATAGGAAAAGCGTACAGAGTAGACGATGCAAGAGGTAGATACATAGAATTCGCAAAGAGTTCTATAGACAACATGAGCCTTAGGGGATTAACTATAGTTTTAGACTGTGCAAATGGTGCAGCGTACAGTGTTGCACCTAAAATATTTTCAGAGCTTGGAGCCAAAGTCATCGTGTTGAATGACCAGCCAAACGGTTTGAACATTAATTTGAACTGTGGAGCATTGTATCCAGATGTTATTAAAGAAGAAGTCCTGGAAAACGATGCAGACATAGGCATAGCTTTCGATGGAGATGCAGATAGAGTAATCGTTTGTGATGAGAACGGAAAAAATGTCGATGGGGATCACATATTAGCAATATGTGCCGTGAATATGAAAAATACAGGAAAACTGAAGAAAAACACCATAGTTGCTACAGTTATGTCAAACATGGGTTTGGATGAAGCTATGGAAGAGCATGAAATAAATGTTATAAAAACTCCTGTCGGCGACAGATATGTTATAGAAGAGATGAGAAAGGGGGGTTATGTCTTGGGTGGTGAACAATCAGGTCACATAATCTTCAAAGAATACTCCACAACAGGAGATGGTATAATAACGGCTCTCCAGCTTCTGAAAATTATGAAAACAGAAAATAAAAAACTCTCAGAACTTTCAAAAGTAATGAGAAAGTATCCGCAAGCCTTAATAAATGTGGAAGTAAGACATAAAAAGGATCTAAACAGTATCCCGGTAGTATCAGAAAAAATAAAAGAGGCTGAAAAAATTCTTGGAGACTCAGGAAGAATTCTCGTAAGATATTCCGGAACGCAAAATGTTTGCAGAATTATGGTTGAAGGAAAAAATGAAACAAAAGTATCAAAGCTTGCAAAAGAAGTTGCTGCTGTGATAAAAGAAGAGCTGGGTGTTTAACATGCAAGCCATAATATTGGCGGCGGGTAAGAGTACGAGAACTTACCCTCTAACGCTTACCAAGCCAAAACCCCTCATTAAGATAGCTGGTAAAACTATTTTAGAACACCAATTAGATTGCTTAGAAGGACTTATTGATGAACTAATAATCATCGTGGGTTATAAAAAGGAGATGATAATACATTTCTTAAAAGACAAAAAATACGAATTTAAAATAAACTTTGTTGAGCAGAAAGAACAACTTGGAACGGGCCATGCGATTCAACAAGCAAGGAACTTGTTAAAAGACTGTTTTGTTGTATTGAATGGTGATGATCTTTATCATAGAGATGATATAAAGAAATGTATAAAACATGAATCTTGTGTGCTTGTTAAAGAAGTTAACGATATTACTAAGTTCGGCGCCGTAATTACAGAGAATGGTTTTGTGAAAGAAATAGTAGAGAAACCGAATAATCAAGTATCTAAATATGCAAATACAGGGCTTTATGTGCTTAAGAAAAAAATATTTGAATTCACACCCAAGAAAACAGAAAGAGATGAATACGAAATAACAGATTATGTTAATTACTTGGCCAAAAACGAGAAGGTGATGTTTGAAATTGTAAAGAATTATTGGTTACCAGTCGGTTATTTCCAGCATATACTCGAGGCAAATGAATTTTTACTAAAAAATATTGAGACAGAGATAAATGGCACTATAGAACCAAACGCAACGATAAAAGGTAACGTTGTTGTTGGTGAAGGAACCTTGATAAGAAACGGTAGTTACATAGAAGGCCCTGTAGTTATAGGCGAAAACTGTGATATAGGGCCTAATTGTTACATAAGACCTTATACTAGTATAGGTGATAATTGCAGAGTGGGTAATGCTGTTGAGATTAAGAATTGTGTCATAGGCGACAATGTAAAGATAGGTCATCTGTCATATTTCGGTGATTCCGTTTTAGGAGACAACATAAACGTAGGTGCTGGAACCATAGCAGCTAACCTGAGGCATGACAATCAAAATGTGAAAACATACGTTAAAGGAAAGTTAGAAGATACGGGAAGAAGAAAATTTGGAACAGTTATAGGTGATAATGTTAAATTGGGGATAAAAACTCTTATTTATCCTGGAAGGAAAATATGGCCAAATAAAACCACACTACCTGGGGAAATAATTAAAAAAGATTTGATATGATTTATCTCAGACAATTATTTTTAAACTCTGTTGCAAAATAATAAAACATGGAATCTGTTTTGGCTCAGTTTGATATCGGTAATTTCGGCGGTATACTGGAGTTTGCAGGGACTCAAAGCTACCAAGGATGGTTATCAATGGGTATTAACGTTCTTCTTTCAACACTTGTGGGTGGCATTGTACTTATAATAATTTTAGAAATACTCGAGCATGAGTGGGGAGAAAACGTTAATCCTGTAAATGCATTTTTCCTTGTTTTAATTATAAATTTGATAAACATATTCGGTGTTGTTCGTTTTCTTTCATTCGTACCCTACGCCACGTTAGTAATACCGATATTGGTTTGGATTTTATTAGTTAAAGTTTTTTTCAGTGACCTTTCATTCAAACATGCAGCAATAATTGGCATAATTGGTTTTCTCTTAAGTATGCTTTTGATTCCTTTCATTGTTGGTCTAATAGCAGCGTATCTTCCTTTTTAAAATAACAAAATAAAAAAATTATACCATTCAATCTTCAAAGATCACTTGGTGACTTTCCTTTTTAGTTTCTTTCGTTCCTGTCTTTTCTTTTCTTTTTCTTCTTCCTCTTTCAATTCTCGCTGCATTTTTAGTTCATCTGCTTCGAGCCATACCACAAAGAGGCCAACAAGGATGAGGAGCGGTGGTATAACTCCAGTAACGACTATTCCAAAGTTTCTAAGCCAGTGTATTCCGCCTATCACTGGGATCCCTCTCGTTATTGGTTTTTCTAAATCAGCAAATAGTCCAAGGCCTATCACTATCAGAAGAAGTCCCAAAATTATTTTTAAAGCCGAATTCATCAAACCACCTATTATAGCTTTTAATCTCTTTACAATTTAAATTATTAAATTTATAAGGTTTTTAAACACATTTTTATATTAAAACCATTCAAATTTCATTGGAGGATATATGTACAAATTTTTGGCGAAACTCTGGAAAAATCCAGAAAAAGCATTTGGGGAGCTGTGGCGTGAAAAGCTTGTTAATTTGAGAAAGGAAGGTACAGTGGTTAGGTTAGATAAACCAACGAGGTTGGATAGAGCTCGTGCACTTGGTTATAAAGCAAAACAAGGTTTCATTGTTGCCAGAGTAAAAGTGGAAAAAGGTAAAAGAAAAAGGCCAAAACCTGCTGGTGGTAGGAGACCAAAGAGATACGGTAGATTTTTTACACTTGACAAATCAAAACAACAGGTTGCAGAAGAGAAAGCTGCAAGAAAATTCCCTAATTTAGAGGTGTTGGGAAGTTATTATCTCGCGGAAGATGGAAAACATAAGTGGTTTGAGGTTATACTGGTGGATAAGAATCATCCTGTCATCAAAAAGGATAAAGATATTAACTGGATAACTGAACCACAGCATACTGGAAGAGTTTTTCGTGGGTTAACGTCGGCGGGAAAAAAATCAAGAGGCCTCAGGAAAAAAGGTGTGGGAAGCGAAAAAACAAGAAAATCCAAAAAATCCGCAAAGTAGCATTGCTGACACTCAATTTTATACAAATTGTTCAATAGGCCCTATATTCTCTTTGTACCATTTTTCAAATAAGTCCGCATTGCCTTCATAAAAATTTTCATGGGGACGAATATCTAAAAGAGGTATCGGATATGTGCTCGCAATGTAGTCTCGCCATCCCTTCCTCTTTGCTTCTTCCAGTCTTTCTATTTCATCCTTTTTCATAAGTGCTTCTAAAATAGGTGATTCACCGAGTGAAAGAAAAACATGGTCAACTGCGTATTCTAAACCTGGACGATTGGTACGCCTTCCGCGTACATAAAGGTCAATATCCCAAAAAAGTGCTTTCCACCATGCAGAACGTGAATGATAGCTCCACCTAGCTACTTTCCTCATAGATTCTCTTGATGGGACAAAAATTGTTTTAGAATTTTCTGAGGATTCACCTGATTTAAGTGTATATATAGTAGTTTTTCTCTTCAATATTCCAGACCTCAACACAAAAGGATCTGATGTATCAAATTTTACAAGAGTCCTTTGAGAAACAAACAGTTCTCTACTAAGTACCTCTGCTATATCGTAGTCCATAGAACATATTAATGTTAAATTTTAAATCCATTTAACTCTCAATAAATACTATCGTACTCTATGCGTGCTGCAATCACTTGTATTATAAACGCTTATAAAGATATCCAAACAATAAATAATTATGAACGGTGCGTTCTCAACCATGATTCAGAACTTACTTAGATTGGAATTTTTTCAATTGTTGTTTCCGTTTCTACTCGCACTGGCTATTCTTTACGGTGTTTTGAGCTGGGCCTTGAAAGAACAGATACCGAAATCTGCAAGGGGTCTCATTTCAATCATATTTGCATTTTTTGTAATGCTTTACGCAAGTGTTAATCCAACTTTGTACGAGTTTCTCAGTAATATATCTGGGGTGTGGTTTATTGTAGCATCCGCCATACTTTTCTTGGTAATATTGTTTGGTCTCACCGGTCTGAATCTTAGCAATATAGCAGAGTGGAAATGGAGCCAATTTGCCATAGCATTGATAATACTTTACATAGTTGCTGTCTTGTTTTTCAACGCAATGCCAGCTTTCAGCCCCGACATTCTTTTTGATTCAGATATATGGAGCATCATTTTCTTTATAGTAATTCTAGCGATAGTTCTTTATTACTTGGGAAAAGAAGAGAAAAAGGAAGGGTAATAAAATATTTAGTTATATGAATAAAAACAAAGACAATGAATTACTTTTTAATGGACTTTATTGCTTCTGACATCGACCTTAGGGTTTGGAGCATCGGTGTTAGTGTATCTTTCATTGCTTTTTCAATAGAATCTATCTTCATGGTCATCTCAGCCACTGATTCTCTATAAGCTGCTAAGTTAGATTTAATCTCGTCCCTTTCTGTTTTTCTTAATTCTTGAATTCTTTGGATAGCCTCTTCCAATTTTTTTATCTTCTCATCAACAGCCTCAAATCTTCCGTTGATTTCACCTATGTCCTTTTCAAGAAGGTTCCATTTCTCTTCAATAATACTTTCTACCATTTCTTCTAATTCTTTTTTGTCTATGGCCTCACTACGCCCTTTTGTTGGTATTTTTGGTATTTCTGGTTCAATCGGCTCTGGGGGTCTTCGAGGTGGAACCTGCTCTACTGGTCTTCCAGTCAATCCTCCCGGAACAGGTGGTAGTCCTAAATCTCCTTCTCGTGGCTTATCAACATCCATCCAGTCGAATCCCCTTGGGCGTTGTGGTGCTTCTTTTTCAATTGGAAATTCTTCCTCCAACCCCATTTTAGGCTCTTCAACGTCTCCGGGAAGTGGCGGAAGCATCTCTTCGGAAGCAGCTGATTTCATTGTAGTTTTAAGCGCCCTGTCTATTTCTATCGGTGAATAACCCTCATCCCGAAGCATTCTTATTATTTCTGGCTCAGAATATCCACGAGATGAAAGCTCTCTGATTCTTGACGATGCTGGGACTGTTGGTTTAGGCGCCTCTTTTTTCTTCCCAAAAAAAGGTATGTGGACCATATTCTCGTCCTTTAATATTTTGTTTTCCTTTTATTTATTTATCTATCCCAATTTTTCTTCTATCATTTTTTCCACTTCTTCTCTGGTTACGAAATTTGATTTCAAAGGGTTATAAAGCTCTATTAACTCTTCAAGCTCCTTTATTTTGGACTCTGTGGCGACCTTCTTAAACTGCTTCAGTATTTCATCAAGTATTTTTTCCATTTTGCTCATTCTTTCTTTCTGTTTTTCTATACTTGAATTGAGATTCGAAATTGCATCGTTCATTTTTTTTCTTTCGTTTAAAAAATTATCTTGAAGAGAATTCATTTGATTTATCAGATTTTCTGTTTTTTCTTCCAAAACTCTCAATCTTCTCATGTTCGTATTGGATATCTCTATAAGATCATTTATAATATCACGAAGTAACATTTTTGGTTTTGGCATATTTATTATTGAGCATCTTCACTAAAAAATTTAATATGGCGTGCACAAATTAAATATATAGCGCGTGTTTTAATTATGGCCGGTGAATATTACTATGACGATAAAACAATGAAGCTTAGGATAAACTGTAGAAATCTACTTTTCGGTCCATCAATTGAGGATTTTCCACAATGTATGGCATTGGCTATTGAGTCTATACTCGAAGTTAAGAAGGTCTCAAGCCTTATTCTGGCCAGAGAGCGGGAGTACGAATATGACTTCAGTCAAGTTCAGATACTGCGAGAAATAGCGAAGATAATAGAAGATGTTATGAATGAAAGGGACATTTCTTACGATAAAATGGCAACCCCAGAGTGTACAAGATGTTACCCTGATTGGGAATCAGAATTAAATTATATAGTCTTTGATTTGATGAAGAAGGACCCAATAGGAGCATACATTGAAATTATAAGAGAAATAAGACGTGTTAATATCAAGATAAAAAAAACAAGTTCAGAAGTCTATCAAGATTGTCTAAAGTATTACAAAGAAAAAATCCTTGAGGTTTTGAAAAAAAAGCTAGAGGAAACGAAACTAATAAAGTTAGCAAATCCTCCAACAATGGGTTATCATATAGGCGATAGAACACTTTACAGGAAAATTTTCAAGCCAACAATAAGACCTACTTTCATGTACAGTAGATACAGAATAACACCACCAGAGAAAGCCGAAAGTGTAGACAGGTACATGGTTGGTGACATAAGAGTTGAAATATACAGATCAAATAAAACTGCAGAGTATTTTTATTTCATAATACCACCGGAGTTTGAGTTAAATGAAGAGGAGTACAGTGTTTTGGAAACTGCGAGAAATAGGATGGCGACTCATAGGCCAACAGCAGAAGAATTTGTAAGATCAGAAAAGGTGAGGGAGATATTTTTTAACATAAGTAGAGATACCATAAGAGACGTTGCTAATAGAATGGGTATATATTTCACCGCTAAAAAAATAGAGCAGTTAGCGAACATATTGACAAGATACACTGCCGGCTATGGTATTTTAGAGGTGATACTGGCTGACGAGAAAGTTCAGGACTTATATGTTAATTCACCTGTTGGAAATCAACCGATCCTTATTTTTCATCAAGATTGGGAAGAATGTACAACCAATCTTATACCAACAAGAGATGACGCAGAAGCATGGGCAACCAGACTGAGAATTCAATCCGGAAGACCACTTGATGAAGCAAACCCTGTTCTGGATTTTGATATAGCAATACCGGGTGGAAAGGCAAGGTTTGCCGTAATAACACGAAGTTTATCTCCAGAAGGACTCGGTTTTGCTATAAGAAGGCACAGATTTAAACCATGGACCCTTCCGCTTTTTATAAAAAATAAAATGATAAACCCACTTGCAGCGGGTTTGTTGTCGTTTTTAGTCGACGGTTCAGCGGCGATATTAATAGCAGGTGGTAGATCGAGTGGAAAAACATCAATGCTTGGTGCGCTAATGTTAGAGTTGTTACCAAAAACGAGAACAATTGTTATAGAAGATACGTTAGAACTACCAGTACCACAGTTAATGAAATTAGGATATAATATTGAAAGCCTTAAGTCAAGATCAGTTATAACCCGGGTTGAAACAGAGATGCCTGCTGACGAAGCGTTGAGGACGAGTCTTAGGTTGGGAGACTCTGCCATGATTGTTGGTGAAATAAGATCATTGGAAGCCAAAGCATTATGGGAGGCTATGCGTATAGGAGCATTGTCCAATATCGTAGCAGGTACTATACACGGTGAATCAGCATATGGTGTTTTTGACAGAGTAGTTAATGATTTAAAGGTTCCAAAAACCAGCTTCAAAGCGACGGATATAATTCCTATTTGTAAGATGTTAAGAACAGCTGATGGTTTGCATAGATTTAGAAGGATGACTGAAATAACAGAAGTAAGAAAAAAATGGGAGACCGACCCATATAAAGAAGGTGCTTTGGTTAATTTAATGGAATATTCAAGTAAAGAAGATCAATTAAAGCCAACTGATACATTATTGAATGGTGAAAGTGAAGTTCTCAATAGAATAGCAAGCTATGTGAGAGAATGGTCGGGAAATTGGGAAGCTGTTTGGGAAAATATAAACTTAAGAGGTAAAATAAAGAAAACTATGGTGGATATTGCTGAAAAAACGAGAAATAGCGATCTTATCGAAGCTGAATGGGTAGTGAAATCCAATGTTAAATTCCATTTACTTCAGGATTCCATTAGAAATGAAATTGGATTTGCCGACCCGCAGCGAGTCTATGATGAATGGCTTGAATGGTTCAAGGAAGCCATTAAGAAGGAGAAAGAAATTTAATATGTTGAAATAAGTTTTAAACAAGTATGATTCTCACAATAATAAATTATATAGCTTGGTACATTTTTGTTTTTATATCAGTAGTCTGGATTCTTGTTTTTTTGCAGAATAAGAATAAAATAAGAGATACTACAGTAAAAACTTATAAGCTTCCGAGTGTTACTGTTATAATACCGGCATACAATGAAGAAAAAACAATAGAAAAAACTATAAAATCAGTGCTTTCTCTCAACTACCCAAAAGAATTATTGGATGTTATAGTTGTAAACGATTGTTCGACGGACAGGACAAAACATATAGCTGAAAAATTTACTTCGAAGAGAGTAGTAGTCTTAAATAACGAAAAGAGAATGGGAAAAGCGTACTGTCTAAACAAAGCAATAAAAATATCAAAGTCAGAACTCATAGCGTGTTTGGACGCTGATTCTATAGTTGAAAAGGACATACTAACAAAGATGATTCCATATTTCAAAGATGAAAGTGTTGCTTGTGTAGCTCCTGCATTGAAAGTCTGGGAAAAAAAGTCGTTTCTTGAGAAAATACAACATGCTGAATATATATTGAATATTTTTCTTAGGAAGTGTCTTGAGTTCTTAGACGCCATAAACGTGACACCCGGTGTCTTCTCTATTTACAGAAAAAAAGTTCTTGAGGAGGTTGGTGGTTTTGATGAAGGGAATTTAACAGAAGATATGGAAATAGCATTGAGAATTCACGATGCAGGTTATAAAATAAAAAATAGCCACACAGCAATGTCGTATACAATGTGTCCCAAAAAATGGAGCGAATTGTTCAAACAGAGAATAAGATGGTACAGAGGAAGTATACAAAATTATGTAAAATACAAACACATGCTCCTAAATCCTAAATACGGCAATTTAGGGGTTTTCTTTTTACCGATGAACCTGATAGCGGTTTTTTCAATTATTATTTTACTGGTAACGATAGCGTGGAATTACACAGAAAACATCGTTGATTCGATTCGCAATCTTTTTTTAGTAAATTTTGACCTCTCTTTTGTTTTTTCCAACATTAATTTAGAAAATATTGTAATGCAGTTAATGACAACTCCAATGTTACTGGGTCTTTTCGGGCTCTTTTTCGGAACATATATACTTTACAGGGCGTTCAATATTTCCGAAGACGACCCTAGTGAGAGTAAGATGGGATTTATATTATATCTCTTGTTTTTTCCGTTTGTTTTAATGCTATTCTGGCTGCTTGCCATAATCTATGAAATTTTGAACATCAAAAAAATGTGGTGAACAAATTTTTATAAGTAGAACAATAATACATTATGAAAAATTTTAAAAAACAGATAAATGTGGGTACACTTTTATCAGCTTTTATAATATCCACAATTCTCTTTGTTGCGGGATTGTATGTTGGTTATGGTATAAGTACACAAAAATTATCCAGTGTAGAAAAAGAAATACTTGAAATAAATAGAGATGTTGAAAATTTTCAAATTCAGTTTCTGCTTTTGGATGTTTTAGGTGAAAACGCCACATGCCCTGTTCTAAAAAACACACTTTCGGATATAAATAAAAGATCCTACGCACTAGGATCAAAACTAGAAGCATCAAACCCAGAGAGTGAGATTCTCACCTACAGAGAGTACATAAACCTCAAAAAAGAATATTCGAGAGTTTTAATAGGTTACTGGCTTCTGGCCAATAAATTTCAGAAGTCGTGTTTGTCTGATATAACTACTATAGTTTATTTTTATTCAAAAACCTGTGATAGATGCGATGACCAGGGGGTTGTCCTAACGTATCTTAAGAATAAGTATGGGAAGAAACTACTGGTGTTTGCTCTTGATACGGATTTGGATGAACCGGGTATAGAAGCAATAAAAAAACATTATGAAATAAAAAAATATCCAAGCCTTATTATTAATGGAAAATTATATGAGGGGTTCCTGGGTGTAGATGAATTGGAAGAGATAATGAGAGGTTGATTATGAAAGGGTTTTACATAACAACGGCAATAGATTATGTAAATTCAAAGCCACATCTTGGTCACGCCTACGAAAAAATAACAGCGGATGTGGTTGCGAGGTGGAAAAGACTTGAGAGTAGAGATGTATTCTTCTTAACAGGAACGGACGAAAATGCACAAAAAAACGCTATGGCAGCTGAAAGGGTGGGTAAAAATACACAAGAATTTGTTAATGAAATGGCCGAAAATTTCAAGAAACTTTGCAAAGCTCTCAATATTTCGAATGATTATTTTATAAGAACAACCGAAAAAAGACATGTTGAAATTGTGCAGAAAATATTTCAAAAACTTTACGATAAAGGTGATATATACAAGGGTGAATATGAAGGTCTTTATTGTTTTTCTTGTGAAGCATTTTATCTCGAAAAGGACTTGAAAGATGGCAAATGTCCTGTGCATAAGACAGAACCAAAAAGAATAAAGGAAGAAAGCTATTTCTTCCGGTTAAGTAAATACCAAAAAAAACTTCTTGAGTTCTTAGAAAATAATCCTGAGTTTATACTTCCGAAAACGAAAAGGGCTGAAATATTGAACAGGGTGAAAAAAGGCCTAAAGGATCTTAGTGTCAGTAGGTTCAATATTGATTGGGGTATACCTGTACCATTCGATGAGAAACATAAGATATATGTCTGGTTCGATGCTTTGTTAAATTACATAACTGCTTTGGACTATCCTGATGGTGAAAAATACAAAAAGTATTGGCCATGTGATTATCATTTTATAGGTGTGGATATCTCATGGTTTCATTGCGTCATATGGCCTTGTATGCTCATGGCATTGGATATACCGTTACCGAAGCATGTCTTCATACACGGTTTCATAAACATCGGTGGGGAGAAAATGAGCAAATCCAGAGGTATATTTGTAGATCCATTCGATCTTGTGAATAAATACGGAGTGGATCAGGTTAGATACTTTTTGGTCAGGAATATACCATTTGGCGAGGACGGTGAGTTCTCAGAAGAAAGCCTCAGAGAAAGAATAAATGGAGAATTAGTTTCTGATCTGGGAAATTTGGTAAACCGAGTTTTGGCGATAGTAGAAAGAAATCCGGGAGTAAAATTTGAAGGCAAGCCAGAACTAGAAAATTATCTTGACTTCGAAAAAATAAGCCAATATATGGATAAATTAGAGTTACACCACGCCCTCGATGCGATATGGGATTTCATCAGAGCAACAAACAAATATATAAATGAAAAAGAACCGTGGAAGTTGAAGGGGGAGGAATTATCACATGTTCTTTATAACTTACTGGAATCTCTCAGGGTTATATCAATCCTAATAAGCCCATTCATGCCAGAAACATCTGAGAAAATAAATGAGCAGTTAGGTATTGAAGCGGGCACATTCAAGGATTTAAAATTCAAAAAATTCGAAGGTAATCCTAAAAAAGGTAAAATACTATTT
>CAYYWW010000004.1:17269-39823 GCA_964475515.1 uncultured archaeon
TAAAAAGAGCGTTAGAGAAAGTGCCAGATAAGATAAAATCAGACACAAGATTCGTTATTCCTAAGGTTAAAATAACCCCGGCTGGTGCAAAAACTTATATAGAGAACTTTTATGATATTGCAAAGGATTTGAGAAGAGACCCAAGACATTTACTGAAATTTCTTTTGAAGGAATTAGCAACAAAGGGTGAATTCGAAGGTAAAAGGCTTCTTGTGATAGGAAGGTTTTCAGAAGATCATATAAACAAAAAAATAGAATCATACGTTAAAAACTACGTTCTCTGTCCAGAGTGTAAGAAACCTGACACGAAGATAATCAAAGAAGGTGATTTCTATTTCCTTAAATGTGAAGCCTGCGGTGCAAAACACTCATTGGGTAGGTAAATAACTGAACATCTTGCCGGATATGCTCATACAATAACTTAACAGATAGGAATAAGTCGAACCCACGAGGGAAGATGATAAATTCCCTCTAATTCTTCTTTAATCTCTTCGTAAATTCTTTCCATCTCGTCTAAACTCTTTCCCAAGTCTCCAGAATCTGGGGACCTTAAAGTCTCGTACCATCCTTCTTGATGAATATATTCATCTTCTGCCATGCCAGATATCTAATGATTTAACTAAGTTTTTATAAATTTCCAAGTTTTCCGAGGAATGTTCCATCTAAGAGGTACACTTTGGCTTTTTCTAAATCAGCGCATTTTAATACGGGCCCCAATGGTTCTCTTTCATGACGATTCATAGCAAACCCACCAACCATATCAGAGAAAGCAGGCATAACTATAAGCTCTGGCAACTTCTTAAAATTGTTATATTTTTTTCCAATAAGATTCGGTTTCAATTCAGATCGAATCCAAATCTTTTCCAACCACCTGTAACCGAATTCATCTTTAAATTCTATTAAAGGGTGATTGTGTGATATAACCAAGTATTTTGCATTCAGAAAATCAGGTTTTGGCCAAGTATGACCATGAGTTAAGTAAACATTGTTAAAAAGGTACCCTGAGCTTGGATGTATTTTTATATTCGGTAGAATTTTTGAAAGCCCACCATCATGATTTCCGGGTATAATTTCAACTAACACAATTTCCGACAGTGTTTCAAAGAAACTTGGAATTTCTCTTTCTTCTTGGAATGTTGTACCGGGAACCTTATGTTTTATATCCCCTATAACAATAAGCCTCTCTGCTTTGTTTTTGTCTATTAATTTTTTAATTTTTTTCAGCATTGCGCTTGTTTGTGATGGTATATTGATACCTGATTTATAGTACTCGTATTCCACGCCAAGGTGGATGTCAGCTATAACAAGAGTCTTTTCTACAAGTAATGCAGGTTCATTAATTAAGAATTTCATAAATTTCTTTAGACCATGTGATTTTTACAATTTACTATTTCTGTAGAACTTTGTTTTACCATATTAGATGAGGGTTCTTATTATCTTGGGGTTAATTTTTCCCTTTTCTGTTATTATAGCTGTTATAAACTCTGACGGTGTTATATCAAATGCAGGATTCAGGATTTTAGCTCCAGGTAATTTTTTTGGATCCACGATTTCCTTTGGCGATCTGTGTTCAAGCTCTATTTTCTCTGTTATTTTGATTGTTTCACCGATAACATAAAAGGGTTTGACGAATTGTTTTGCAATTATTGCAATCGGAAACGTACCTATCTTGTTCACTATACTTCCATCATAAAGTATAGCATCACATCCTACAAAGACTTTATTAACTTCTTTCATCATATATCCTATTGCCGAATCCACACAATAAATTGTTTCGACTCCCATTTTTAAAAGATCTTTTGCTGTTTTCAGGCCCTGAAAAAGTGGTCTTGTCTCCGTAACAATAACCCTGAAGTTTTTACCATCATATTTTGCTCTTTTAAAAGCTGATACTACTGTATTAGAATGGCAATGTGTCATGATGGTGTCTCCGTTTTTTATTTCCTTTGATGCGATTTTAGAGACCATTTCAACCATTGATTTTATTTCTTTAATCTTTCCATCACACAATCTAAGAATATATTTTTTAATAGTATCTGCATCAGATGTTTTCATCCTTTCAAGTTCGGTGAGAACTGACGCCAAAACGTTAAAAAGAGCGGGCTCTGTTGGTCTCACGTTCCTTAATTCATCAATCTTTTTCATCAATTCTATCTCGAATTCTTTTCTGTTTTTCGAACCGTTCTTCTCAATAATTTTTTTTATATACAGTAAACCGGATATAGCAATGTTGCTTGCTCCTTGTATTTTGAGATTTTTTATGTCTTCAAGAAGTTTGTCCATATTTAATTGTTGTCTTACACGATAAAATGTTTACATGTTGCCTTCGATGAGATTAACAATATAAATTTCCATTGAGAAGATACTACTATGTTGGAAAGGATCGAAAAAATAGTTAAGTATGCGATAAAAGTCGCTGAGGCTATAAAATCATCAAACTATATAAGAATAATAAGCCATTATGATTCTGATGGTATAACAAGCGCATCTATTATGGTAAAGGCATTGCTGAGAATTGGAAAACCATTTCATTTATCATTTGTAAATCAGCTGGATGAGGAAATAATTAAAAATGTGGCAAGGGATGCTAAAGAAAAAAACATGAGTGTTGTGTTTCTTGATTTGGGCTCTGGGTTCCTCAATGAAATTCAGAATTATTTCGAAAAAAATATAACCGTTGTGATATGCGACCATCACCAGGTAATAGGTGAAACGTATTCAAAAAATATCTTTCATTTAAACCCCGTAATCTATGGTATAGAGGACAACATATCTGGTTCTGGTGTAACATATATAGTTGCTAGGGCCATATCAGAAAAAAACAGAGACTTAAGCGAATTAGCAATAATAGGGGCCATAGGAGATGCTCAGGTAGGAAGCATAGGAAGTGATTGGGGATTAATGGGACTTAACAAGGAAATATTGAAAGATGCTGTCGTGGAAAAAAAGATAAAAGTAGATAAAGGCCTGAGGCTTTTTGGAAGAACAACAAGACCCATACACAAGGTTTTGGAATATTCCATAGATCCTTACATACCTGGTATAACAGGCTCTGAATCTGCAAGTGTTCAATTTTTGAAAGAGATAGGAATAGAGTTGAAAAATGGGAACAAATGGAGAGTGTTAAAAGACCTAACAGATGAAGAGCAAAAAAAATTAGCAACACATATAATATTGGAAAGGATAAGAGGTAATGTCGAGAACCCGGATTGGATATTTGGCGATGTTTACGAACTTCTGGATAAAAATGAATACAGCGACGCGAATGAATTTGCTACGATTTTAAATGCCTTTGGAAAACAAGGAAAGGCAAATTTAGCTGTTGCCCTTTGCCTCAATAATGAATGGGCCTTTGAGATGGTTAATACTATTCTGGAGAAGTATAGAAAAGAAATAGGATCTGCCGTGCGTTGGGTGGAAAGCAATAAAAAACATATAAAGGAAAGTGAGAATGCTTACTACATAATGGCAGGTAAAAATATATCGGAGCATATAATATCAAACGTTGCTTCTATTGTTAATCGTTCTATGTTAACGGACAAGCCTCTTTTTGCATTTGCAGATACAGAAAACGGCAATGTGAAAGTGAGTGCAAGAGCTGATGATTCATTCGTTGATCGTGGTCTAAGTTTAATGGACATTGTATCTGAAACGGCGAAAGAAGTTGGTGGTTACGGTGGAGGTCACCGCGGAGCGGCTGGGGCAACGATCCCATCTGATAAAGTAGAAAAGTTTATAGATGCGGTTGATAAAAAAATTAATAAACTTTTAAAACAAGAAAAGAAAATTGTAGACACTGGGGATAATAAAGGTGCTGAAAATGGCAGAAAAACAAAAAAAGAAGTGGAAGGGGAAGGATTGGTACAATATCTTAGCTCCTGATATTTTCAAAAACAAAAAAATAGGTGAATCACCGGCATCAAGCTCAAAGTCTGTTTTGAACAGAACTGTGGAAATCAGCGTGAGAGAATTAATGGGTGGTGAAAGGAAATACGAAAGGTCTGTGGGAAAGCTTATTTTCAAAGTGAATAGGGTTGAAGATAAAAATGCATACACGATATTTCATGGGTATTCTGTCTTCAGGGATTTTTTGTATATGGTTGTAAGAAAAAGACTCCAAAAAGTTGAATCAATACATAACTATAAAACAAAAGACGGTTGGGAGCTACAAATTACAATGCTGATAATTCTTAATAGAAATGTTTGTAAAGAAGTTCAGAGAAAAGTGAGACTTTTGGTTCAGTCGGAATTAGACAAATTTATTTCCTCGGTAAAACTCGATGACTTCATTTTAAGTGTAATAAATTCACAGATTCAAACAAAACTTAGAAAGTTGGTAAATAAAATATATCCAGCAAGAGTTTGTGAAGTGGCAAAAATAGAGGTATTAAGTTCTCCTAAAGCGAAATAAATACTTATTAAGGTCAATTTTTCCATTTTTAATCTCTATACCATCCTTTTTGAGGAGTCCAATCTTTCTCTTTATGCTCTTTGGGTCAGAACCAGAATAACCGCCAATTCTACCATCAGATTTTATCACTCTGTAACAAGGGTACAAATCTGGTCTTGGATTTCTTTTAAGTATCTGCCCTATTGCTCTATAACATTTAAAATTGCAAGCAATTGCAAGTTCTTTGTATGTTGTTACCTTACCCTTTGGTATTTCTTTCAGAAGTTTCAGAACCTTGCAAGTAATAGATTGTTTCATAGTCTAAATTTTTGTTGTAACTATTGGTTTCTCTGAAACTATTATCGTATGCTCTGCCTGTGCTATTTTTTTATTTTCTATTTCCTTGAGCGGTGGATAAGACTCAATTGCACCTACTTCTTCTAACTGTTTCAATGCCAACGATAGCTTCACGGGAGAGAATTTTTCATGAAGCCATCTCTTTGCGAAAGGAAGTGATTTGTATTTTTCTTCGACCAAAGTTATTATTTGTCTTGCTTCTTTGGATCTGACAGGCTTCCTTTGCAAAAACCTAAAAATTTCTGGGCTGCCTGATTCCCTCACGTGGCCGTTACCTTCTGTTATAAATGGCTCTATTGCTATAATATCACCTTCATTAAAGGCGTAGTTTATATTATTTCTAACATTTGGTATACTTGGTTCCCCGTGAAAAACATAACGATCTATTGTGTGTCCTGTTAAATTTACTATAACACCGAAACCGTTTTCTCTGGCTGTTTCTTCAATTGTTTCTCCTATCTCTGAAACAGTAACACCAGGTCTTATAATTTTTATAACCTCTGATAAAACTGTTTCACTTACTTTGACAAGATCGTTTTTTTCAGAGCAGTATGTAAAAGCAAGATCACCTATATATCCGTCTATATGAACTCCTATATCTATCTTGACCAAATCACCGGGCTTTATTGTTATATCATCATTGAACCTCGGTGTATAGTGGGCAGCAATTTCATTAATGGATATATTAGGTGGAAATGCGCAAGAAGCTCCTTTTTCTTTAATTTTTTTTTCTATAAACTCAGCGACTGTAAGAATTTTTATACCGGGTTTCAGAATTCTTTTTACTTCCTCCTTTACCTCCGCTGCTATTCTGCCCGCTTTTTTATATGTCTCGATTTCTTCTAAATCTATCATATACATTCACTTAATAATTATCGTTTATTATTTTCAATAATCTCTCATGCACTTTTCCGTTGGTTGCTAGAATGTCATGCTTTTCTAAATCCCATTCATTACCCTCAAAATCACTAACTTTACCACCTGCCTCTCTCACTAAAAGTGCTCCTGCAGCAACATCCCATGGCTTTATTCCTGGACTTATATAGGCAAGCACTCTTCCGCATGCAACAAAGGCAAGTTCTAAAGAACCTGCTCTCATTCTATTAAAATCTCTTACAAGCGGCTTTATTTTGGCAAACAGATCAATAGCTCTTTTCAGATCTTTCATATTGTACCCATGACAATAAACCATCAAAGATTCTTTGAAATTATCCTTTTCAGATACTCTTATCTGCTCTCCATTTAAATACGCTCCTTCTCCTTTTATTGCGTGGAATAACTCGTCCGTAACAGGAGCGTAGACAATACCTAAAACTGGTTTATTATTTTTTAATAATGCTATCGAAATGGCAAAAAATGGGTTGTTTATGGAATAATTTGTTGTGCCATCCAACGGGTCAACAACCCACATGTATTCAGATTTCTTCTCTGCTTTACCTGCTTCTTCTGATAGTATGCTATATTCTGGAAAGTTATTTCTAAGTAATGATATTATTTTCTTTTCGGATTCATAATCAGCGTTAGTTATAACCTCTTGTGCGCTTTTCGAGCCAATAAATTTTAGTTTACCGAAATCTGCCAGTAAAATCTTTCCTGCTTCCCTTGCAGCTGTTTTGGCTACTTCAAGCTCTTTTTCGTACATGAACATCACTTATTTAATTTATCATCATGTAATTTATTTTTATGATTAATTATCGTGAAGATCCTGAAATTAAAGCTAATGTTTTGTCTATTATAAAAAAACTAAATATGAGCCACATTGATCCCAAAAGGGTTATATGTATAAGAAGCCGTGGAACGAAAAGTAAAAGAGTTGTTGCTAGATGCCATGTGTTACCAAGAATTATGCAAGAGGCACTTAAAATTAAACCTCATTATGTTATTGAGGTTATATCAGAAAGATTCGACAAATTGTCTGAGGAAGAAAAAATTAAAACACTCATACATGAGTTATTGCACATACCAAAGTCATTCGGTGGTGGTTTCAGACACCATGACTATGTAAACAGAAAAACTGTTGAGAAATTGTATAGAAAGTATAAAACACCATCCGGATGACATTACATTTGTATTCTTCGTTCCATAAAGGTGAAATTATGGAATACGAATTAACAGAAGATGCATATAGACAGATTTCAGATAGCAAGAGATGAAGCACTTAGACTAAAAGAATACCTTCCAGAAGACGTTGACGTGCTAGCTTTACAGGAAGGTGTGTTAATAAAAGATTTTGAGGAAGGTGTTGTGTACGATGGTATTTGTTTTGGCAGAGACGACCAATTACTGAGAGAGGAAGAAATTGACGGGATAAATCCTAAAGTGAGACTTGCCATCGGGTATTTGGCAACATTCTGCGCTCTTATGAAAGAAGACTCAAAGCTTTTTGAATTCCTCCAGAGATCTGGTATAGAAACCTTTAGAAGAATGGTAGAAACTGGAGAAATCTAAAAAATTATTTAATTGAATAAAGACTTTTTCTGGCAGCATCAACTACATCGTCCACGCACCATACCTCAAGGTTTTTTGGTACGGTTTCTAATGCGTTTTTTTCTGGAACAACCAATATTTTCCTACAATTCTTGAATTTCCCTAGTTTCTCTTCAACTCTCTTCACGTCTGCCCTGGAAATTTTCTTCTTCCATTTTATCTCAGCTACAACCTTTGGCTTTTTAAATTCAAACAACGCTATATCTATTTCAAAATTTTTTTCTTCAATTTTAGTATGTTGTAGTCCAAAAATTTTTACAAATAAATTTCTAAAAAACTGTTCAACATGATACGGTATCTTAGCTTCCACGACTTTTCTTATAAATGTAGCCGGAGTTTCAACTTCAGTATAAGAATATTTTTCTTCAAGATAATAGTGCATATCAAAGAGCGGTGAGTGATGAAAATATCTGAATTTATTTTTACCCCAAACTTTCACTTTCTCCAATATTCCCATTGTAACCAGAGTGTTGAGATATTTTTGTAATACTCCGGGATTATCTTTAGCGAGTACATTCCTTGAGAAAAGAAAAGTTGATATTTCTGTACTCACGTGTTTGCCCACTGCGACAGCTTTCATTATTCCTTCATATATGTTGGTAAGCTCTCTTTCTTCTTCTGTAAAAATTTCACCGATAAGCTCCTTAATTATAATTTTTTCATCAATTAGAAAATTTGTTATAAATTTCTGAATATTTCTTTTATAAAAAGGAATTAACATAACTTCTCTCAGATATACTGAGGTTTCAATAAGCTCCTTTCCATTTAGTTCATCTGCTAGTTTAACTAATATTTCCCTCTCATCAATTAGATCTATTTTTACTGGCCTAATTAAACCTATTAAGGGGCTTCTTCTCCCAAGAAGGTGTTTAGCGAGCCAGAGAGTGGAGGTTATCAAAATAAGATTTCCCTTTGTTCCAATAGAGTGTAAATAATCAAGAAAATTTTCTGGAAGCCTGTGAAATTCATCTATAACAATTCTTTTATCTTCTATGATTTCTCTAAACACTTTTATAAATTCGTTATATGTGTAGAGTTCCCCATTTTTTTTATCGAAAACTGTGGAATCTCTATTAACAAAAAAAGACTTATCGTGCTCTACAAAATTATCAATAATGAATGTTTTTCCAGTTTTTCTTCTTCCATAGATCAGAACCCACGGTAAGCTCTCTTCTATTTTTTTCAATTCTATTCTTCTGGGAATTATTCTCATAAGAATATTTATATAAGGAATAAATATATAAATTTTCGGAAATTATTAAAAATTCAAATTTTTATAATAAAAATTAGAATTATGTCAGAAGCCCTTTACCTAAAAGACTGCTATCTAAAAAGTTGGGAAGCTGTCGTTAAAGAAGTGAATCAAGGTAAATATATAGTTTTGGATAGGACTGCCTTTTACCCAAACAGCGGTGGGCAACCATATGATACAGGTTTAATTAAAAGACTTTCTGATGCTAAAGAATTTAGAGTAGTTTATGTGGGAAAGTTTTCTGGTGAGATCAGTCATGAAGTTGATCAGGAAGGTTTGAGACCAGGTGACAGAGTTTATTGTGAAATTGACTGGGACAGAAGATACGTACATATGAGATATCACACTGCTTCTCATATTCTTTTTGGTGTAATAAACAAAAAAACAGGCGCACTAATAACAGGGAATCAAATATCCGCTGAAAAAACACGTGTGGATTTCTCACTGAAATCCATGAACAGAGAAATCTTGTCATCTGTGGAGGATGAGGTTAATAAAATCATACAGGAAGCTCATCCTGTAGAATTCGAATTCATAAGCAGAGATGAGGCATTGAAAAAACCGCACCTTGCTACGTTGGCAAAAGGTCTTCCAGAAACAGAAACAATTCGTGTTGTGAAGATAGGTGATTTTAACGAGCAGGCGTGTGGGGGAACTCACGTAAAAAACACAAAAGAGATAGGTAAATTGAAGATAGTTGATTTCGTTAATAAAGGGAAAAATAACCGCAGAATTTATTTCGTGTTAGAATAACATGCATTTAAAAATTTAAATTTTTACTCCATTTACTAAACAGGATTATTATGACTGAATATAAATTGGAAGAAGGGAAGGTTAGAAAAGTTGTGAGAATAGACTGTAGAATCTACCCACCAATGGACTGTGACGATTCGTTCGACGGGCCAACGGGTCCTGAACTTTTTAATATATTAACACAGATAGAAGCACCTGGCTATGATACAGTGGTGGATGATGGAGAAGTGTTTTATGTTTCAAGTAGCGGTACAAAATACAAGCCTGTCGTTAGGGATAGACATGGAAATTTGATAGGTACATTTTCAGGAAAAGACACAGAAACATTTGAAGAATTATTTTTGGCTGACGAAAGGGGAAGTCTCATTGGAATTGGAAGGGAAAGCGAAGTCAAACCATTGATTGATGCATTAAATCAGCGCTTCGAAGAGCTGCACGAAATAAATTTAGCAGAGTTGGAAAGAGGCTACTCTGATGACGACATATCTCCAGATGATGTTGATTAGTAGTGTGTAAATAATACATTGATAGAAATTTTTTACTCCCCAATTAGTTGGATTATTATTTCTCGTTGTCTTGCGGGAACATCAAAATCCAATAAAACAATCTGTTGCCATGTGCCTAAAAGCAATTTCTTATCTTTAAACGGAACTGTTAAACTTGGTCCCATTAATGTGGCCCTGACGTGACTTTTACCGTTTTTATCACCCCATGTTTTATGATGCTCATATTCTATATCTGATGGCGCTATTCTCTCAAGAGCGTTCTTAACATCTTTAATGAGGTTCGGTTCATATTCAATTGTCGAGATAGAAGCCGTAGATCCTGGAACAAAAATAGTGACAATACCATTTTCCATCTTGGACTTTTCAATCTTTTCTGAAACAAGTTGTGTAATGTCTACTATATCTGTTTCTTCTTTTGTTTTTATTGTTTCTTTGTATGTTTCTACGGGCATATTAACTCTTTCACCGGAAGAATTAAATTATTATTAGCGCGGATTTAAAAATTAAGATATGCTTTCTAACTACGTTATTCAGTTTCAAAATTGGGCCCAGAGTTTTGCTTCAACGTGGGGTTATTTGGGTATATTTGTTATAAGTTTTGTGGGAAGCGCTACCATATTTTTACCTCTGCCTACAATATTCATAGTTTTCTTTTTTGCAGGTATATTAAATCCTTTCTTAGTTGGTTTTTTTGCTGGTCTCGGAAGTGCAGCAGGAGAGCTCACAGGTTATGTCATAGGCAAGGGTGGGAGAAAATTAGCAGAAAAAGAGAACGGCAAATGGTTAAAAAAATCTGAAAAATGGGTTGAAAGACATGGGATATTTCCTGTTCTTACTCTATTTGCTGCAACACCGCTACCAGATGATGTTGTCGGAATACTCGCTGGACTCATAAATTATGACCTTAAAAAATTCTTCTTAGCTGTTCTGATAGGAAAATTGCTACTACACTTCATTGTCGCATATGCAGGTTTTTATGGAATAAGTTGGGTCTTAGAAATATTCGCAACATCCGCATAATTATACATTTGTTGGTGATGGTATGTCCCAAGCTGGAGATTCTATTAGAATCGCTCCCCGCCTAAATCTCGGATTATATGCCCTATTTCAATTGGTTTGTCTATAAAATATCTTGCCTTCATACATCAAGGTTATTATAAAATTTTTATATTTTCCCATTAACTATTATCTCTTTATCACAGGTGATCCCAACGAGCCCTAATGCATTCACTCAGACAAATAACATTTTTTGAAAGATTATGCTCATTTATCTATTTATTTGAAAAATCCTTCAAGGCTTTTCTGTTTTTCCTCCATCTTTAGTTCATCCTCTTTCAAATCAAGTCCCTTTAGAATTCTCATGGCAGCAGGTATAACCTGGTTGTTTATGTAGTACTCAGGATCGTAATCCTTTGCATCTTCTGCTGGCTCTGCTCTATCTGATATGCTTCCTGTCCCTTTTGTTATTATGTAAGCTATGGTACTTCCCTCACCGACTTTTCCTCCGCGAGCTATTATTTTTTTAGCAGCAGCGACATGGGGTCCTATCTGTTCATACTCGGAAAGGGGCTTCGTTAACTGTGTATATATTATCAAATCGTCTATGTCTACATTACCTTCTTTTAGATTTTTGATTGTTTCATTTATGATCTTTATTGCCTTCCTCTTTGAATTTTGTTTCAATACCGCCTCCAAAACCCTCTCTTGCGTTTTCTTTGCTATCTCTGCCCAGTCCCTTCTTCTGGTTTCCATGCCTCTTATTACGAGGTTTCCTTTTTCGTCCAAGAGTGCATATTTTTTCTTTGCAGCAAATCCTGTTTTGGCTTCTATAAATATGCCTCTCTTATATATTCCCTTGAAATCAAGCTCCATTATGCCCGGCAATGAATTGTTAACCTTTTTCAAAAATTCCTTAGCCTGTTTTTTGGTCTTTACTTTCAGGAATAAGCTATCTGTATCTCCGTATAAAACTTCAAAGCCATCATCTTCTGCCATTTTTATTACCTTCTTTATAAAGAATCTACCAAAAGATGCGGCAGATTTTGCACATACCCTTGAATACCATCTACTGCTAGCATAACCCAAATACCCATAGAAAGAATTCGCAAGTATTTTAAGGGCGAATTGTTTGTTGTTAAGGTCTTTTCGCTTCATTCCCTCTGCCTTTTTCATCTGCCTTTTTACAGCTATTCTTTTCTTTATCACTTCTTCAAGAACTATTGGTATGAACCCCTTTCTTTTTGTACAGAAATAGTGATCTTCATCGGGTACTTTGTTTTTCTTACATTCTCTGTGTTTGCAATCCAAAGTTTCTGGTGATATGTTAAATGTAACTATTATGGACGGATACAACGATTGAAAGTCAAACAAAGCTATATTTTCATGAATTCCTTTTTTAGGAGGGTGCACGTAACCTCCTGTATAAGGTTCTGCCATCTTTCTTCTTTGAACTTCATCATGTTTAGGTCTATTTAGAGCTATTTCACCCAATTCGTACGCCCTTCTAACAAGAAGTGCTTCCACGAGTTGTGAGTATGTAACCCTGCTGGCATCGAATGGTATTAGACTCGTAACTTTGCATATTTCAAATACAATAGGTAGTATATGATCTGCAAGCATTAATGTTAATTTTGCATCGTTATTACAATATTCTGCTACTTTTTCCAGTCCCTTGTTGGTCTCCCATGCTTTCTCTATTTCTTTCCACTTTATTTTTTCTTTACCTTTCCCCAAGATTTCCTTTGATACCATGTCAAGTGTCAAAACCTCTGAAGTAAGATTTGGAGCCAGTATGTGTTCAACAAAATCGTAAAGATCTATGTGGACACGCCCTCTTATTTGCGCAGAACTTATCCTTCCTCTGCGCCTGAAAATAAGCGGCCTCTCATCTCTTCCTAGAGTTAATAAAATTCCATAAGCTTTCGCTTTTTCATCTAGTTTCAGGAAGTCAAATCTGTCAGTGTTGTAACCAACTATTATGTTAGGATTTCTTTCTTTAACTATTTGGACAAACCTTCTTATCATTTCCTTTTCATTTTCAAGAACTTCAATGTTGTCTGAATCTATTTTTTTATAAGTGAGTAATTTTTTGAAGCCCCTGTTGTCAACGATTGATATCATTATTATGTTTTCTTCGCCATTCTCTTCCACTACTTCCGTATCAAATGCCATTATTCTCATTTTTGGCATTTTTTCGTTGGGAGCTAGTCTCACTTTTTCTGCTTCAATCGCAAAATCAGCAATAATATCTGTTCTTTTCTTTTCTCCTATAACCTCTACCCAAGACATAGGTATTAAACCTTTATCTCTTATATAACGTTTGTAAAAACTCATTGCATATTCATATTCTTCCCTAACATCACTCCATTCTTTAACAATATCTCTAAATTTCTGTACGTCTGACGGGTTCGTAACAGTAACCTTTATTAATTTTGTCTCCTTTCCCAAAATCTTTCTTTCAACTGTTTCCACTTTTTCGGGTTTTTTTCCATCAATCTCAATCCCAGAAATCCTTTCCTTTAGATTATCTATTTCCTTGTCTGTTAACTCTGCCTTAGGTTCAACATAGAAATACGGCCTAAACGATCGGTCAAAAACAACTATGTTTTTACCTTTCTCCGTAACGCCAAAAAGTCTCACAACGGGCTCATTATTTACAAGTATATGATCTGCATCAAGGAGACAAAATCTTTCTTTGACCATCATTTTAAGATTAGATTTATTTTTAAAAAGTTGTGTTTAATACAAAAAGAATTTATGTTACTGACTTAATGAGGATTTAAAGAGTTTCATCACAATATAAAAGCCTCAATCTTCCTTCTTCCATCTTTCTTACTATATTTCTTACTCTCCTCCTTTCCATTTTCGAGGAATAGAGAATATACCCTAAAAAACCAGACGTGAGAAAGAAAGGCAGAGATATATAATACCAGTGTGGATAATTCTCAATTATAGGCTTAACACCAGCCCAAGTAAAGATTATAGGACAGGTATAAAAAAGTGCTTTAGAAAAATTCCCATGCATATTAACTAGATCATCAGGTATGTAATCTTCTCTAAACCACCTTTTAAAGTAATCGGTCTTCGTGACAGAAGTTGGTACTCTAACATCACCCTCTTGTTTGTTTAGAAAATTGAAAAATCTTCGTCTTTCTATCTCACCCATCAATAAGTCGTCATCGGTGATTTCACTCCATTCTGTCTCTACACCACGGAATCTTTGTAAAATGTTTCTTTCTCTCACCATCAATGTTCCATCGTCTCCAAGGGTATACTCCCTCATATTAAAAACATAGTGTAAAATTTTATATTTTTTCATCTATGGTTTGAACCACTCTATCTCATAATATTCGTATTTGGATTCTGGTAGAATTACCTTTTTAAGCAAATAGTAAGTGACACTTGTTTCCCTGTCTGTTATGGAAAGTAAGAGTTCTGTGTTCATATCATTTGCTTTTTTTAACAACGAAGCGAGTTCCAATCCGCCTATGTGTTCGTCTTCAGAGACACATGCAACAAGATATCTTGGTGGATCTTCAGGCGTTTCTCTTACCCATTGTTTTCCGCTTTTTTTTCTTCTGTAAGCGACATAAGGAGCTGGATAATCAATATAATCCTTTTCTTCCAATTTCGGTATGGCTAATATGAAAGTCTTTTTAACAGAATGTGCAACTCTTACCACCCTTGCCCATTCCGATATAAGCATTTTTTGTTCTTTTGGAAACACGTGGAGAACGTGTTTAGAATGAATCCATTTTCCTTGTTTAACTGGAGACGCTCCTGGAAAATATATTCTGAAATGTGAACCAAATTTAAATCCAGTTTTAACAACGAATCCTGACAACCTCCAGTCCTCATAAACATCATATAGTTGTTTTGTGTATTCTCGTTTTTTCATCATTTCTTTTATTATGCTGTCGGGACTCTCATTTTTTCCGGTTTCTAGATTTACAACCTTTACACCAAAGTGTTTGGCTAAAAATATAGTCTCCAAGAAATCGAGTTTTAGAAGATTGCCACGCTTTTGTTTATAAATTCCATATTGACCCAACCAGAATTTTTCAAAAAGTAGTTTGGCTGTTTCCTTCTCTTCCATCACAGAGAATAACGAGGATGGATGCCAAAATATTTCAACATTTAGTTTTTCGGGCTTGAGTTTTTTAGATGGGTAATGTTTGAAGGCCTTACTAACACCCGAAACACCTTCCTCAACCCTTCTTATAATAAGTCCTCTATCCCTCCAGTCCCTAAATGCGTTGTATTTTATGAAAAGTCTTGGATCCTCTTTTATGAAGTGTGAAGCAATTTCATCAAACCCCAGCACTTTATCCCCATATTTACAGACACCGTTCTGAAAGTTTACTATGTAAAGGGCCTCTTCCCCGCTTAAAAAGATTTTCCCTTTAACACAATGGCCGAAATAGTTTCTTCTAAGTTTTTCCACTGATTCTTCATCTTCTACCCATATGCCTTTCTTGGGGTCAAACTTGAGTTCTATCATAATTAATATTCAGTTTACTGGTTTATGAGCGTTAATAAATCAATTATTTAATTAATAATTTGAATTAATTTTTATGATAATAATTCCCTTTATAAACATAAGTTTTGAGATTTTTGTAATTCTTCTTGTATCCTTTATCTCCGTGTTTTTAATCATGCCTGTGTGGATAAGAAAAATGAAAGAAGTAGGTATTGTGGGCAAAGACATGAATAAATACGACAAGCCGAAAGTTGCTGAAATGGGCGGCGTACCTGTTGTCATGGCGTTTGTTTTCAGTCTACTTTTTTATATAGGAGTTCTGACATTTTACTACGGAAACCAATCAAATGTAATACCAGCACTTGCTTGCATAAGTACCTTGCTCATAATTGCCGTAATAGGTATGATAGATGACATCTTAGGCTGGAAAGTTGGATTGAGACAGAAACATAAAGTTCTTCTGACAATACCTGCTGCGTTTCCAATGATGTTTATAAATGCTGGTCATTCAACGATATTCCTTCCGTTCTTCGGTGAGCTTGATTTAGGAATAATATATCCACTTATCATCGTTCCGTTAGGTATAATTGGTGCTGCGAATGGATTTAATATGCTTGCAGGATACAACGGTCTGGAAGCAGGGATGGGTGTAATTTTATTATCTACACTCGGTGTAATTGCGTATCTTTCAGGAAATGGATTCGTTAGCCTGATAGCGTTTGTGATGGTTTTTGCATTGCTGGCATTTCTTAAATACAATTGGTATCCGGCCAAAGTATTCCCAGGTGATACGTTAACATACAGTGTTGGTGCTGTTATAGCTATTGTAGCAATACTTGGAAATATGGAAAGGGTAGCAGTGATGCTTTTTTCTCTTTATTTTTTAGATTTCATTTTACCACTAAGAAGCAAGTTTAAAACTGAAGCGTTTGGAAATGTTCAAAAAGATAATACTATAAATATGCCGTACGGTGATAGTTTGAAAGGAGTGTATGACGTTACTCACCTCTCTATCTTTCTCTTGAAAAGAATTAAAAGAAAAGTATATGAAAAAGATATTGTTGTTTTTATATTAGGGGTACAAATAATTATATCTGTTCTATCCTTTCTAATATGGTATTATAAAATTTTATAGGTACTTTTCGATCTCGAAAAAATTTTTGATTATAAAATCTGCACCTCGTCTTTTCATTTGACTTTTTGATGCAGATATCATTAAAGAATATATTCCTGATTTTTTTGCTGCCTTAATATCATCCGTATCATTTCCCACAAAAATACAATTCTTCGATGGTCCAACATTTTTTATTATATAAAAGATTCCGTCAGGATGTGGTTTGCCCCTTAAATCATTATCCATTAACGTTTCTCTCCCAACTATGATATCAAAGCAGTCTATAATGTCACTCTTTTTCAGCACTATCTTTATAGTATCTTCAAAATTCTTTGAGAATATTGCCATTTTTAAACCCTTTGAATGAAGTCTTTTTAAAATTGTTGCCACATTGTTTTCAATGTGTGTTTTATTGGCAGCTGACATCTCAGCTTTTTTTATTTTTTTTAGTATTTTTTCTCTTTCATTTTTGTATCTATTTAAAACTTCATTTATTCTTATTTCATGAGGCAAGTCATACCCTTGTTTGAGAAGAAATTGTTTTATTTCTTCCTTCAATTTTTTCCAGTCAACCTTTAAATCAACAATTGTTCCATCAAAATCAAAAATTACTAGATCATATTTCATATTCTTTCACTCGACCAAGCACCCTCTTTAATTAGTTTATGTCCACCATCCATTAATCTTATCCAGTAAATTCCTTCTGGTATAGAATTATATTTAGGTAGTTCCGGAATTGTTTCGTTAAATGCCATTTTAATATAATAATAGGGCATATTATTTCCTGCTTCTGTGAAGAAATTATTGGTAGTAAAGAATCTTCCAGGATTTATTTCAGTAACACATGGCACACCGTCTTTGTTTTCTTTTAAATCTATACAGAATACACCGGTTGCGTTTTTATCAACAGCTAAAACAGCCTCCGTTGCTATCTTGTTTACATCGTCTCTCTTAACAGTTCTCGCAACTGTCGGTGATGAAGACTGTCCGCTAGCAGTTAAGTTAGCGAAAACGTATTCCATTCTCTCTCTTGCTTGGGATGTTATTAATTCACCGTTTTTCCATATACTTTGAAAAGCAAATTCTTTGCCCGGAAGGTATTCTGCCAACATAAAATCTTTGTAGTCAAGCCCCATTCTTTTTTTCCAATGTCTTATCCATATTTTTATAGTTTCGACATCGTTGACTGGTAATGCCGCTCTGGATCCCGCTCCTCTTATTGCTCTTAACCATGCCTTTTCTTTATATTTCGAGAGGAGATAGGAGAGTATTTCGTTTATACAACGCTCATTTTCTATTTGAAAAGATTCCGGTACTGGAACGCTGGCGTCACTCAAAACCTTATTGAGAACCATTTTATTATGACATATTTTTATTGTCTTCTTTGATGGTAAGAAAGTCTTGGTTTTAATTTTTTCTCGGTTTTCGGATATCACAGCAACAACAGAGTCCGGCTGGGGGTGTAAAAACTCTATTTTTTCTCGTTCAATTATTTTGTTAACTTTATTTATATAGTCTTTTTCTGTACATTTTGGAACTATATACTTTTTATCCGCATCAACAAGTTCTAAGTGGTATTTGTTTATGTCTGTTGCCACTATATAGAACTTTTCTGGAGCTAAACGCAAAGATTTTATAAAATTTATACCTGCGCTACCACCAGCACCCTCAACCAATATTCTTTTCATAAATATATCATTTTGCCTTTAATACAAGACTGTATCGCTAGTTCCGCTATTTTGATGGCTTTAAGAGCATCATCCCCTGAGGATAAACATTCACCTCCATTTATATATGAAATAAATGATTTTAATTCGTTTTTCAAGGGTTCTTCTTTGTTTATTGGTATATTTTTTACTATGGGTGTGCTGAATTTTATGACTTCTTCAAAACTATTATCAGCTATTCTCTTATAAACACTCTTAAAAAATTTTACTTCTTGTTTTATATAATTCAATTCCCCGTATCCCTTGGTTCCTGTCAAATTTAAAATTCTTATTTTCACAGGAGTAATCCAATTAACTTGTATGAATGCGTTTATTCCATTGTACTTTAATGTGATATCAGCATAATCCTCTCTATTGTTTATTAATGCTTTTCCTGAAACAGCAAACACCGCCTTAGGATTTTTTTCAAGAATAAAATTAAACACATCGATGTCATGAACAGCCAGATCCAATATAACGTTGATATCTTTTATTTGAGGTGGAAATAGTCCCACCCGCCTGGAGATTAAAGAAATTATATTCCCAAATTTTCCTTCATTTATCATTTCTTTAATCTTTCGCACAGCTGGATTAAATCTTTCTATGTGTCCGACCATTAATTTAATTCCCTTTTTCTTAGCTACATTTATTATGTGATTTGCCTCGTTTAGATTCGAAGCTATTGGTTTTTCTATAAGAACGTGCTTATTTTTATTTATACAGTCGACCGCAACTTTAGCATGGAGTTTTGTTGGAACGACAACAGAAATTGCATCTATTTTCTCCTTTTCAAGCATTTCGTTATAATTTGAATAAAAATTACATCCATACTTTTCAGCTATTTTTTTGCCCAGGTTTTTGTTTATATCTGAGACTGCTACTAGCTCAACATTTTTTAATTCACTGTAAACCCTTGCATGATGCTTTCCCATCGATCCAACGCCTATAACAGCTACTTTCACGGTCATATTTTTCTCTCTATCAATCTATATCATTTTATAATGTAGTTTTGAGAGAGTGTATTATTTCATTCAATTCTTCCTTTGACAAGGAAGGGTGCACGGGTAAACTTAAAACCTCCCTTGATGCCCTTTCAGCTTCTGGAAGTTCTTCTCGATAACCCAAATTTTTGTATAGTGGTTGTTTGTATATCGGCAGTGGATAATATACTCTTGTTTGTATACCGTTTCTTTCCATTTGTTTTATCACATAATCCCTCTTTCCATCTAAAACCCTTATAGTATATTGGTGGAACACATGCCTTATATTTTCCCTTATTTTAGGTGTAATAATTTCGCTAACATCCATTAAGCCGTTATTAAGATATCTTGCGTGCTCTATCCTTTTTTCTATAAAGCTTTCCAGTTTTCTGAGTTGCACAAGACCTATTGCGGCTTGAATCTCTGTCATTCTGTAGTTGTATCCTAAAATTCTATGGGAATATTCTCCAATAAACCTTTGGCCGTGATTTCTTATCATTCTGGCCTTTTCATACAATTTATCATCATTTGTTGTGATCATGCCACCTTCTCCAGTAGTTATGTTTTTTGTTGGGTAAAAAGAGAAACAAGCAATATGTCCTATACTGCCAACTTTTTTTCCTTTATACTCAGCTCCATGTGCTTGACACGCATCTTCTATGACTAAGAGATTGTATTTTTTTGCTATTTTCATTATTTTTTCCATTTCAGCGGGCATTCCGTAGAGATGAACAACTACTATTGCCTTTGTTTTTTCAGTAATTTTCTCTTCTATCAAATCTGGGTTAATATTGAATGTTTCTGGGTCTATATCAACAAAAACCGGTTTTGCCCTGCAGAATAAGATTGAATTGCTACTCGCAATAAAAGAAAATGGCGTCGTAATGACTTCATCGCCTTCTGTTATTCCACATGCAAGTAGTGCTGTATGTAACGCTGTTGTTCCGTTGCATGTGGCCACAGCGTATTTAACACCAATATATTTGGAAAATTCGCTTTCAAATTTCTCAACCTTATCTCCCTGCACAAGATGTCCAGATGTTAAAATTTTTTTCACTTCCAGTATTTCCTCTTCGCCTATCAAAGGTTTTGATATTGGAATCATGT
Organism: uncultured archaeon; assembly: GCA_964475515.1. Classification (GTDB taxonomy): domain Archaea; phylum Aenigmatarchaeota; class Aenigmatarchaeia; order QMZP01; family QMZP01; genus CAYYWW01. The sequence continues at coordinate 37,401 of CAYYWW010000004.1, forward strand.
GTTTTACACCAATGGTATATAATTAATTAGTTTTTTAAAATACATTACAAAAGAAAGAATATGAAAGTATTGGTAACGGGCGGTGCCGGGTTCGTTGGTTCGCATCTTGTTGATAGATTATTAAAAGAGGGGCACAATGTTACTGTTTTGGATGATCTTAGCTCTGGGAAAAAAGAAAATATAAATAAAAGTGCAAATTTCGTTAAAGGTGATATACGAGATTTCAAAACAATTGATGCTGTTACAAAAGGTGTTGATATTATTTATCATCTTGCAGCTCAGGTTTCTGTTCCTCTTTCAATGAAATATCCTCTTGAGAATTTTAAAGTGAATGTTTTAGGAACATTGAACCTTCTAAAAGCAGCTGAAAATAACAATGTAAAAAATTTTGTTTATTTTAGCTCTGCGGCTGTTTACGGTGATCCAAAAACTCTTCCAATAAAAGAGGACAGCCCAACAAATCCTTTGAGTCCATATGGTCTAAGCAAATTGGTATCTGAAATGTATGCCAAATTTTTTAATATTGACGTTTCTATAGTAAGACCATTCAACATCTATGGACCGCGTCAAGATCCGAACAACCCCTATACAGGTGTTATTTCTAAATTCATTTCTGCAGCAAAACAAAATAAACCTCTTATAATTTTCGGTGATGGAAAACAAACCAGAGATTTCATATACATAGATGATGTTATAGATGCTGTGCTTCTTGTTACTGAAAAACCAGGAATCTATAACATAGGAGCCGGTAAAGCAACTTCAATACTCGAACTTGCAAAAATTATATTGAATTTAACTGATAATAAAATAAATGTAATACATAAAAAGAAAAGAGAAGGTGATATAAGACATTCTGTTGCCGACATATCAAAAATAAAAAAACTTGGTTTTAAGCCAAGATATTCACTAAGAGAGGGTCTTAAAAAAATGATGGAACGGGAATATGTCTGACCAATTGAAAACAATAGCAAAAGGCGCTGGTTTTGTTTTTATTGGAATGATATTTTCAAAAATATTTATCTATATTTGGCGCTGGATAATAGCGTATTATCTCGGCTCTAATGCCTACGGCATTTTTTCTATGGCTCTGGCTGTTTTTGGAATAGCAACCACTATTTCACTTGTTGGCTTGGGAAGTAATGGAGGTGGTGTGGGAAGATTTACTTCGTATTATTTAGGAAGGGGGGACAAGGCAAGGATAAAAGGTGTGTTGACATCCTCTTTGAAAATTACTTTAATTGTATCGCTTATTGTTGGTATTAGCATTTTCCTTTTTTCTGACTACATAGCAATGGATATATTCAAAACAAGCGAGCTGTCCCCAATTTTAAAGATATTTTCACTTTTTCTACCATTTGCTGTTTTTTCAGAAATTTTTATTGCATTCCTAACAGCATTTAAAAAAATTGAATACGTTGTTTTTTCAAGAGATATTGTAGGAACTGTGCTCAAAGTTGTATTTGCTGCTATACCAGTTACTTTGGGTTTTGGTCTATGGGGAGTTTCTATTGGTTTTATTGCATCTCTATTTTTCGTATTCACTCTTTTGGGGTATTTTGTAGAATTTAAGGTTTTTCCCATAATAAGAACGTCAATAAAATCTGTCTTTATATATAAAGATTTGTTAAAATATTCTCTACCATTGCTTCTTGGAAGTATACTGTCAACGCAAATGAGATGGATTGATACAATTATTTTGGGTTTCTTTATGAGACCATCCGACGTTGGCATTTATAACGTTGCCTTACCGACAGCGACTCTTATGCTTATAATCCCCATGGGTATTTTATCACTTTTTCTTCCCACAATCACTTCACATTATGCGAGAAATGAATCAGAAAAAATTAAAATAACATATCTGACTGTTACTAAATGGGTAACTATACTAAACATGCCATTATTTTTAATGTTGCTTTTGTTTTCAGGCCCTATACTGGGGGTGCTTTTTGGTAGCCAATACGCTAGTGGTGGCATTGCTCTGTCTATACTTGCCTTTGGCTATTTTATATTTTCGATATCATGGTCTAGCTCCTATATACTAAATATGCTGAAAAAAACGCACATATTACTTGTAGTGACGTCTATAGTATTCATCGTTGACGTCATTTTGAACCTTATACTCATACCAATTTTCGGAATAAACGGAGCTGCAATCGCAACTTCATCTTCTATAATTTTATCCTCGGTTCTTTCATTCTTAATAGCATATAAAATTACGAGTATCTTTCCCCTGAATAGAAAAACTCTAAAAATATTATTTATAAGTTTATTTTTCATACTGCTTGTTTACTTTATCACACTTCAAACAGGACAACGATTGTTAATTCAGATGTCTGCCTTTCTGATTATCTCGTTTATATATGCAACACTGCTTTTCAAGTATAAATTAATCGGAAAAAAAGAGGTAGAAATCTTTATGAAAA
>CAYYWW010000005.1:0-1635 GCA_964475515.1 uncultured archaeon
TTACCGTAAACTTACCGTTTCATTTAACGTTAAGTATCGTTAACTTTATAGGTGATACCGTTAACTAGGCCGCTTTTATTGGCTATCATTCCATTGCCTTTGCTATTAAATTTCGCACTCTTTTTTGTTCATGGTAATCTTCCAATATTCTTTTTACCAACTCTTTGTGGACCCTCTCAAGATCCATTGATATTATTCCGTACGTGTACTCGTTTATGATTTCTAGTCCATATGTTCCCATACTTTTTTCAAGGAGTTCCAGAGCAGTGGTTTCAGTAACAGGTACGCCAAGACCTGCTGTATCGTTCATTATCATGGGCGTGCTTTCTATTTTAGTCAATCTGCTACTAACAAAAATTCTCTCATAACATCTTCCGTTATAAAAGAATCCGTCCGGGAAGTCTATTCCGGTTTCTATATATATTTCATGACCTTCTCTACGCCATTCTGTTGTTTTAACTGGTTCCGCCATAACATCATTTACCAATTAAATTTTTAATAGTGATTTTTAAGTTGGTGGAAAAAACATTTCTTTGGTCAGAATGGAGAAAAAACCTTACGTTGTCCCAATAAATATGCACGAAGTAACTCCGCGAATTCTTGGTTTGAATGAGTTAGGGAATCTTTCCTTTTATGAATTGAGGCGTCCGACGGAAAATGGTGAGTATGAACTGCTGGGATATAGGGGTTGTTTTAATCTTAACGGGAAACTTGTCACGGTTGAAGGTAAAAACATTGAAGAAGTTCTGCAGAAGTTGAAAAAGCTAGAATTATAGGTGTTTAATTAATTTTACCAAACGAATATTTTTATATCCGCTTTTTTTACGCCAGTATCCGTGTAGACTTTCTTGGTTTTTTCTCTTAGATATATATCGGATATTTTTGGTTTCTTTGAACCATATTCTATAATTGTTCCGCTTATGTTCATTTCGATTCTGAAATTTCTGTTAGCAGATATTACACTCTTAAAACTATCGTAGCTCATGTTGGTCATTTCATTTATTTTGTCCATTAATAATATAGTATCCTTTTCCTCCACCCACGGTATGGTCTGGTTCGCACTTGTCGTGTCAAATGTTCCGTTACAGTTTAGTGGTGTATTGTCAATATCAAACATGACTATCCAAAAATAATTAAACCCGTCTGATAGATCTGTCGTCCAGTAGAGAGTATCCCCGATATATCTACAATCTAAAGACGACATGGTTGTTTTATCTGTCACGACTCTTGTTGTGTTTTTATTATAGGGCCAATCATAACTAAAATACAAAACCGCATCTGAAAAAGCTCCCGACGAATTGAAACGAACCGGCATTTCCCTGTAATCTACGGATAAATAGTTTATTATTTTTTCTTCAATGTCTTCCGCAGCGGCTTCAAGATTCATCGGAGTTTTGGAGGGATACTGCTGAAAATAATAACTGAGAGACCAAGCAGTAAAAAACAAGAATATAAAAATTGCAACAATCCAATCAAGATTCATATATTAATTTTGGTCTCGGCAGTTAAAATTTATCGCTATCCGCTTCAAAAATTTCTCTGGCAATCCTTTCTAAGCTTTCTTTTAATGTATTGTATTTATCAGAAGAAGACCTTATTACCTCATCTCGCACATATATTCCTCTTCCATTCACT
>CAYYWW010000005.1:1735-10141 GCA_964475515.1 uncultured archaeon
GGAATTAAAAATAAATTTTATTTTTTGTTGAATACACCTAAAACTCTTTTCTTAAATTTCTCTGGATAAATCTCAAGATATTCCGAAAGTTTTTTCATATTAATGCGTTTTTTTATCTCTTTCAAAGTTTCTTTATTTAAAATTTCATTAAAATGTATCATATCTATGAGAGTTTTTTCTACATCAGAAACAGGAATGTAAAAATTTCCATATTTTATCAATTCGTAACCAAAAAAATATTTGGGATTTATCCTACGCAGAAGTACATTGGAGCCGAAAATTTCTCTAACACCGACTCTGAGTTTTTTTGTAGTAACCACCACTGTATTTGTTTCTTGTTCCCACAAGTTATGTATGCTCAGAGCCTCTTGGAGTCCTATATAAGCAGGTCTGAAACAAAAAACAACCAGGACAGGATCTTCGTAAATTGTGTAAAATCCCTTTGTTATTCTTTTTATCTCACCTTTTTTTATCAAGTTACTCACAAGCAAATAAGCGTAATTTTTATTTTTGACTATTAAAGCTATGTCTTTGCTATTAACCACTGGTGTTTTTTTAAAAAAAATTCTTACATCTTTTATATATTTCATTTCACCCATCTTTTCATCTCCCTTAGCATGTCGCTGATATTTGGCACAGCGCCTGAGATTATTATAGTTTTCAAATCTTTTGCATCCACAGGATCCTCAAATTTTTGAATCAAATTTTTTAGAGGCTTCTCTATTTTTTCTTTATCCTCTACAAATTTCAAAAGGAAGAATATGTCATATAAATCCCTTATTTTTCTTCTCTTTTTATAAGCTAAAATTTTCTCTATTATCATATCCTCCGGGGTTAAGGTATTTACTATGATAAATGTTCCGTCGCTCATTTCGAAGGTTTTTGTAATATAATTTTTTATATTCTTAAACAGAACCTCAAAACTTACAATAATATTTGAGAAGGAAAACTTGGAATATATGGAGTTTTTAGTTTTTTTGAATTTTTTCACCGTAAACCCATTGCTTTTAAGTGATTTCAGAAAGATTTCAATCTTATTTGAATCTTTGAGTTTGGGTAAAAGATAAATGTCAATATCCTCCGAAAACCTGTTACTCCCATAGCATCTCCATATTGCTGTTCCACCGTGAATAATTGCTTCAGGAAAATTATTATATATTTCTATGGCTAACAAGTCTTGAACTAAAGCTATATCCCGATGCATTTTCTTTTTTAATTTTTTATTTAAAGGTATAATCATAAATAATATTTAACCATACTTATATAAATATATAAGAATGGTTAATCAGCAATTGCCTGTTCTAATAAATAGTACTGTACTTACGTAAAAGCCCAAGAACATTGCCCTCCCAATATCGGTTCAATCCACACGGATCATTTTCTGCCCCAATGGGAGCGTATCTATCACCAAGAAAATTTATGAATCCCTCAATGTTATCGGGATTTTCACCGGAACTTCTGTACCTTTCTTGGTTTTTTATAATAGTCCAAGCACACCATGTTGCTTGTTTCTCAAGCTTATCGCCTGGAAATCTCTCTATATATTCTCTCCACATGCCGTTTGGTTCATATATGCCCTTATCATCGTAATATCTCTGTCTCATTTCCTCGCTCATGGCTTCTGGTAATATACCAAATTCTCTCCCTGATTCGCCACTTTCTGCTTGTCTAATTGCAAGTAAAAGTGCGGGATCTACATTAAGCCTCCATGCTGTGTATACAATTATACCTATTTCATCTGGATATTTGAAATCATCCAAGTTCTCCAGTGGGAAATACTTTTCCAAGAGGTCTATATTCCATGAATTGTCATTATAAAAATGTCTCTCAAAATCATCGTATGTAGACATTGTTTCAAAAAGATCTTCTATTTCACTTTCTAGATAGACAGGCATTTCTTCTTGGGTGTTATTTATTTCTTCAGCAGCTACCGCTACAACAGGTCTGAAATCTTCCATATAATCTTCTGGAGGTGCAGAATCAGGAGAAAATAATCTAGAAATCTGTAATCCAAGGTATGCAGCTATGCCTAATGCGGCTACTGACTTTCCAATTAATTTTCTTTTTCTCCTTTCTCTTTCTCTTGGCAGTGAATTTATCACAACCATGGTAAAAAATTCTTTTTAGTATTTAAATATTTTCACTATTTAGTAGTTAATAAATTAAAATAATCTCAAAAACATTATTGCTAAGTGCGGTGAAATTTAAAATCCTGCCTCACGCCTCAGTATGTCTGCTTTGTCTGTTTTTTCCCATGTGAAATCTGGGTCGTCCCTGCCAAAATGACCGTAACAAGATGTTTTTCTGTATATGGGCCTTAAAAGATTCAACTGGTTTATAATACCCTTAGGATCTAGTCTGAAGTGTCTCTTAACCATTTCAAGAATTTTTTCCACAGGTATCTTATTGGTTCTAAACGTGTCTATCATCAAGGATGTTGGCTCAGTTCCTCCTATCACATAAGACAACTGAACTTCGCAGCGGTCACACAAACCAGCCGCCACCAAGTTTTTGGCTATGTATCTGGCCATGTAACTTGCAGATCTGTCAACTTTCGTCGGGTCTTTACCAGAAAAAGCTCCTCCACCATGACTTGATATGCCGCCATATGTGTCCACTATGATTTTTCTTCCTGTCATTCCTGCATCTCCTACTGGTCCTCCTATCACAAATCTACCTGTATTATTAACGTAAATTTTTGTTTCTTCGTGCAGCCATTCACCGCAAACAGGTTTTATAACATGTTCTATAATATCCTCTCTTATTTGTTTCTGGGAGATATCTGGATCATGCTGTGCACTCACAACAATGCAATTAACCTTTTTTGGTGTGTTCTGTTCGTACTCAACAGTTACTTGTGTTTTTCCATCCGGTCTCAAATAAGGAATTATTTTCTTTTTTCTCACATCTGCTAGTCTCTGTGAAAGTTGATGTGCAAGAAGAATCGGTAAAGGCATTAATTGCGGGGTTTCATTTGTTGCATAACCGCACATCATTCCTTGATCTCCGGCTCCTCCAGTGTCAACACCCAATGCTATATCAGGTGATTGTTCGTCTATTGCTGTAAGAATAGCGCAGCTTCTGTAGTCAAATCCATATTCAGGGTTGGTATATCCTATATCTTTTATAACTCTTCTCACAACCTTTGGTATATTCACATAGGTCTTTGTTGTTATTTCACCAGTTACTATGACCATTCCCGTTTTTACCATTGTTTCACATGCTACTCTAGCATTCTTGTCTCTTCTAATGATTTCATCGAGTATAGCGTCGCTTATCTGATCGCATATTTTGTCAGGATGTCCCTCAGTAACGCTTTCCGACGTAAATGAATATATACCGCTTCGCATAAAAAACTTAATAAATTAAAGTTTAATAAATCTTATTGAAAAAAATATTCTTATAAGAATTTTATGATTTACGAACTGGAAGACATCAAGAAAATAAGAAAAAAACTCGGTTTAACGCAGAAAGAAGTCGCGAAAGCGGCAGGTGTAAGTCAAAGTCTCCTGGCAAAAATAGAATCTGGAAAAATAAATCCTAGTTATATCAAAATTAAAAAAATATTCAATGCTCTCGATAATATAGCAAAAGAAAATAAGCTGAAAGCAGCCGATGTTATGAACACTAGAGTCATAACGGCCTCACCTGACGATGATGTTCAAAGAATAGTGAAAACAATGAATAGATACGGTATATCTCAACTTCCAGTGATAGAACAAAATAGACCGATAGGATTGGTAACAGAAACTGGAATTCTTGAGAAAATGCAGAATGGTCTGAATGTGCATAAAATGAAAGCCAAAGAGGTTATGGATGACTGCCCTCCGATAATATCACCAGAAACTGATATGGATGTCATACTGGGCTTAATGAGACACTTTCAAATACTCCTTGTTGTTAAAAACGGCAATTTAACTGGTATCATAACAAAATCTGATATACTTGGAAAGATGAGTTCTTTGGGATAAGTATTTCTTTCATGATATTACTTGGATTTATAATTCATAAGACAAATTATTTATAATGAATGGTCAGGTATATTCAATCATTGCTATTCTATTATCAGTGCCTGTGTTTCTGTTCACTGCGTACTACATAACGAGTTCTCAGTCGCTTAAGTTTGGTAGTGAAGAAAAAGTTATAGCGGACCAGATAAGGGAAGTGGAAAGAAGCATTGAGGATGATTTCATTCGGGGTGTGGAAATATCTGGTAGAAGAGCGTTAATTAGTGCAGTAGACTGGATTGTTTCCAATGGTTCTTTTTTGGACGATGCAAAGATGAGAATCGAGGAGTTAATGAGAGATTCTACTGTGTACGGAAATATTATCTATGTTATGCAAAACAATACTTTATCGGATTGGAGAGATAAGATATTGGCAGTACCTGTTAATTTCGATTTGGACCTTAATTATACCGATTTTTCTATAGACAGTGACGGATTTAACGTGATGTTCAACATAACTCTGACTGTGAACGTATCTCATAGGAATAGAGATATAGCAATAAGGAAAAACACCAACTTAACAGGAATAGTATCTATAGAGGGTATTGAAGACCCCTTAATGACCATAGAAACCAATGGGTATGTAAGAAGAAATTTTAAAAAATACCCATTTGATTTTTATGCAAAAAAAATTGCAACTGGTATTGCCCAAGGTGATTGTATAGGCAATGTTACGTTTAATTTATCTGCTCCTGATAATGAAAAAATACTGGTTACGTACAACGGGTCAGGAATTTCGGGTTTCAGAGGTGTTGTTGCTGAGACAAACGACATACCAGATGTAAGTTGTTATTTAATTGGAGCTTCTGATATTGTAGAAAAAATAAACCAAACAATTAATGAAATAAACTACACAGAAGTATACATCGACAATGAAACAGATTCTGTATGGTCATTACCAATAAGATTTGGTATAGAAGGTAATTATTACTATACATCGGGTGGAACCGATGTGTTTACTCGCTTGGAAGGTAGCGTTGAGAATGTGAGTAATGGGATTTTTACATTTGTTAACACAGAGGAGCTTCAAAATATAGGACTTGGAGTAAAAACAAATCAGAGTGTAATAGATTACATATATTTCTCAAACGAGACTGTTGGTGGTTACCATGTCAGAGGTTTGCCTGATTGGTTTGTAATAGATATATTCAATGCAGCTAAATTTAATTTAACTGAACTATTATACTAAATGTGGTGATTTCATGGGAGAGCTAAAACGTAAGAAAAAAAGAGGAGGTAAAACGTTAGAATTTGAAATTGTCACCACGGTTCCGGATGGTAAAAAAAAGGTTATAAGAAAAAAATTGAAAGATACTAGTGAAATACTTTATCTTGAGACTAGTATTGATAGGCTCTATAAAATGCTTAAAGAAAACAAAGAGATGAAAATAAAAGATATAGCAAAGGAATTTGATGTTCCTCCGAGAACAGTAGAAGAGTGGGGAAGAATTCTCGAAGAGCACGGCCTTGCCGAAATACATTATCCTCCTTTTGGAGAGCCAACAATAAAGATGAAGGAAATTAAAGAAGAAAAATAAAATCCTTATTAAGAGATTTCTCCTATTATTAATTGTATGCCTGAGGAAATAGTAGAAAAATATGAAATTAGACTTAATGACGTTTCGGCAAAAGTCAAAATAATAAAAAACAAAAAAGAATTTGTTCCCATTTACTACTTAATATTTCCGAAAATAAGAGAAGCTACAGAAGCTGCATTGGATTCTATAAGAGAAAAACTTGTAATGGATATAGCGTTAAATCCAGAGCAAATAGCTGATAAAGAAGAAATGGAAAAAATAAAAAAGGAATTCCTTGAGAAATCCGTTGGGATGATAAAAGAAGAAATACCAGGCATGTCAGATGATGAATGCAAGATTCTTGCCGAGATATTGCTTATAAAATCATTAGGACTTGGTGAAATCGAAATTCTATTGAAAGATAAAAACCTTGAAGAAATAGTTGTAAATAGCGCAAAAGAACCCATATGGGTCTATCACAGAAGAATTGGATGGTTAAAAACAAACATATTCATGCGTTCGGAAACTGAAATATACAATTATGCTGCGTCTATAGGTAGAAAGGTGGGCATGCAAATAACTAATCTTAGGCCTTTAATGGATGCGTATCTTACAACAGGCGACAGAGCAAATGCAACCCTCTTTCCAATAAGTTCAAGTGGAAACACATTAACAATAAGAAAATTTGCCAGCAGACCATGGACTATAACGGATTTTATAGAATTAAAGACATTAACCCCAGAAACCGCTGCATTTCTTTGGCTGGCAATACAGTATGAACTTAATGTCTTAATAGTCGGTGGTACTGCATCTGGTAAAACAAGTTTACTTAATGTTTTAGCGACCTTCATACCACCTAATCACAGAATAGTCTCTATCGAAGATACAAGGGAGATTAAATTGCCTAAATTCCTTCACTGGGTGCCATTAACAACAAGACCTCCAAACCCCGAAGGTAAAGGTGAGGTTAGCATGCTTGACCTTATGATAAACTCGCTAAGAATGAGACCAGATAGAATAATAGTTGGTGAGATAAGAAGGGCAAGAGAGGCAGAGGTTCTTTTTGAGGCGATACACACCGGGCACTCCGTATACTCAACACTTCACGCCAACACAGCAGATGAGACTATAAGAAGATTGACAACCCCTCCTATAAACATATCACCAACACTTTTAGGAGCTCTCGACTTAATAGCAGTCATGCACAGGGACAGGAGAAGAGAGATAAGAAGATTGCTTGAAGTTTGTGAGCTAACTGGCGGTAGTGGAGATATGAACGTCGAATTGAACCCTATATACAAATGGGTTCCAACTACAGATGAAATAATAGAGCTGAACAAGCCAACAAGATTGCTTGAGGAACTTAAATTGTATACAGGAATGACCACAGAAGAAGTTGACAATGATCTAAAAGAAAAAATACAAATACTTGATTGGCTTGTTAAAAATAATGTGAAGGATATAAACAAGGTTGGAAAGGTAATATCAGAATACTACACCAATAAAGAGGAACTTCTCAAAAAAATAAAAAAGAAGTAAGGCAAGAGTGCCATCAATTATTGCCCCCCTTAATATCGTGGTTCGTATTCTCACTGTAATTTAATTAATGAAAGGAATAAAATATTTACTATGAGGCGGGGTAGTAAAAAAACTTTTACGCTAACTTTTATTCTATCAATCATAACATTAACATCATTAGCAACTATTTCAATGTTATCCATACTTACCAAAGCAGATTCCCCGCAGCCAAAAATATTATTGGTAGAAGATGCGCATTTCCTTTTTTCAAATTCTGATGTATCTCCTTATTTCAGAGAGGCTTTGGATGCAAATGGTTATGATTATGATATTTATACTGTTTCTGTTTCATCCTCAGATGGACCTGACCTGTCAACTTTGTTGGAATATGATATAGTTGTATGGTTTACTGGAAATGACTACAGTGATACATTAACTGCAAATGATAGAAGCAACCTCCAAAATTATTTAGATTCTGGGGGTAAACTTTTCATTACAGGGCAAGATATAGGTTTCGATATCCATGATAAAACTTTTTACAGCGATTATTTACATTCCTATTTATGCAAGGACAATTCACAAGATATTGATCTAACAGGCTGGAGCACAAGTCCTGTGGGAAAAAATTTATTAATAGATATTGACGGTGGTTTAGAAAATCAAAACATACCGTCTGCAATTTATTACCGAGAAGGGAACTCATTATATCGGAAAAATTCTTTTTATTACTACGAAGTAACTGACAAAATATATATAGAGTGGACTTGGTCACCAAGTACCAGATCTAGATCGAGATGTAAATGCGGATCTGAGGTTATCGATGAATTTTATTGTAATTATTTTAGGGGGGATTACTGTATTGTTTGTGATAGTGGCGTTGTGTTGCATTCATCGTCACAATTTCCACTACCTGGGGCTATTGAAGTAGATAGCGGCGGTCCTGATGGATATAAAATTGTCTATTTTGCGTATGGTTTTGAAGGTATCAGCGGTGCTGACAATAGAAAAACTGTTATGCAGCGTGTCATTGGTTATCTATCCGCCCCTGACACCATAGACACGTTTGTTACACCGGACCCAACGAATTCTACTGCAAGCGTGTATGCACAATGTCTTGACCATCAATATGAATCCTATGTTCAAGCAGCAGAGTATTTTATTGACTCTACTGGTTCAGGTGGAACAGGAACCTCAATGGATGCCTGGGATGGTATATTTGATCAAGCAGACGAAATAATAAATGCAACATTTGATACAGCAAGTCTTACCGAAGGTAGTCACACTGTTTACGTTCATTGCCAAGACAAGGATGGATACTGGGGTAAATTTGACTACTATAATTTTACAGTGGATAGAACACCACC
>CAYYWW010000005.1:10241-38784 GCA_964475515.1 uncultured archaeon
CCAAACTATGACTGGGTTGTTTTGGACAGAGAAGCACCATTTATAACCTCGATTGAGCCTGGAAACAACTCCCATATAAAATCTTCAACCAACATAACAATAACTGTTTCAGATAGTCTTTCTGGAATAAATACCCTTTATTATGACAATGGAAATGGGACTAACATTACTTTTTACAACAATACACCGTTTAATCCTGGCTGGACTTCTGAAGGGACTAAGACGTTGACTGTGTGGATTGAAGATAATGCAGGGAACTGGAATTCAAGTGTATACACGTATGTAGTTGACGAAACACCACCATATTTCGTGTCAGTAAGTCCTTCAAATAATTCTTACGTGAAGTCATCAACAGACATAACAATAGATGTCGATGATGTCTTATCCAATATAGATACTGTGTGGTTTGATAATGGGAATGGGACTAATGTGACGTTTACTGATAATGTTGCTTTTAACCCGGGTTGGACTAGTGAAGGAACAAGAACGTTGACTGTGTGGGTTAATGACACAGCAGGTAATGTGAATTCAACTGTTTACACATTTATAGTAGACGATACCAGCCCGTTTATTCTTTCTTTCTCACCTGCTAATAACTCGAACATAACGTCTTCAACAAACTTTCTGATAGATGTAGCTGATGCTTTGTCCGGTGTTGATACATCGTGGTTTGACAACGGCAACGGAACAAATGCGACTTTTGAGGATAACGTTGCTTTTAACCCAGGATTTACCAGTGAAGGTAGTAACATGCTTCATGTGTGGGTTAATGATAGCGCTGGTAATATGAATTATACAGTTTATATTTTTACTGTTGACAATACCCCGCCCAATACCACAGACAATGCGACCAGCGACTGGAGATCCATGAATATGACAATTTTTTTGAATTGTACAGATAACATCACTGCATGCAATGTTACACTGTATTGTATATATGCCACAGATGAATTCCCATGCACGCCTGGTATTGTTGGTAACTATGTGAATGTTGGTTGTAACAACGGCTCAACATGTAGAAAGTACGTGCGATACAGGTCAAACGATACAGTTGGTAATCTAGAAACAACTAAAAACACAACAATGATAAGAATAGATAAGGAAGGTCCGAGTATTGTTATAAACAACCCAAAATCAGGATACAATTATTCTGGTGTAATTGAACTATCGGCGAATATAAGTGATTCTGGAATTGGGCAAATACTAAATAACAACGCATCTTATTATATAATTAATGCAAGCAATCTTTCAGAGATTGTGGAATCAGGAAACTTATCATATCCTTACTGGAATAGCACTTGGAACAGTAGCAATTATACAAATGGGACGTTTGTGTTTAAAATTATCGCTCAAGACACATTGGGAAACGGCAAGACTGCTAACACTACATTTTATGTAGACAACCAAGTTCCAACAGCGATTATACACAGCCCATCGGAAATTTATATAAATTCCGATTTCACTCTCAATTTGGAAGGTATAGCAGTTGATTCTTCTAGGAATTTAACATCATGCGAGTACTATATCTTTAACTCTACAGATATTGTTAACTGGTCGTCACAAACCTTGAATGCTCAAGCATGTACATTCACAGACATCGTTAATATAACGGAGTGGCAGGATGGAAATTATACTATAAACTTTACTGTAAGAGACAATCTTGATATGAACGGGACATCTGCATCGTGGTTTTATATCGACAGGCAAAACCCTTCGGCTATTTTCATATCACCTCAAAACCAGTCGTGGCAAAACGGCACAATAAGCATTAGTTACAATGTGACAGATGATTTCATATATGAATGTAAATGGAGATGGAAACAAACTGTATGGAGTAGTTATTTCACAATAACATGTGGTGAAGGGAGTTTCAGTTTTGATACATCTTCCTGTTCTGATACGAACACAAGCGATTGTATAATTCAACTGTATTCAAAAGATTTGGCTGGGAATGAAAATGCAACAAATTTATACTTAAATATCGATAACTCTCCACCAAGTGTTACCATAATACAACCATCCGCAGGAAGTTGGCACAGCTCTAATTTTACAGTAAGTTATAACGCATACGATAATGTAGGTTCTATTTCTTGTAGTTACAGAATAAATGGTAGTAAAGATTCTGGCTGGATCAATATAGACTGTAATCAAGATGTCAAGTTGGATATAACTTATTGTCAGACGGAGGGTTCATCTACATGCACATTGTTTATAAACACCACGAACAACGTAGGTATGCGAGCGGAAACCAACAGGAGTTTTTCCATGGATTTTGGGTACCCGTACTTTGTTTCTGTAACACCAACCAATGGCTCACATATCACGTCATCAACTACCATCACAATAGATGTAAACGATTCACTCTCCGGTGTAAGCACAGCGTGGTTCGATAATGGTAATGGGACCAATGTAACATTTACGGATAATGTAGCGTTTAATCCAGGGTTTACCTCTGAGGGTAGCAACATGCTTCATGTGTGGGTTAATGATAGCGCTGGTAATATGAATTATACTATTTATGTCTTTGTGGTTGATGACAGCCCACCAGAAACCTCGAACTACTCTTTTAACGTCACTGATAGTTTTTACAACGATACGAGACTTTATGTTGGAGAATCATTGCTTTTCTACGTAAATGTTAGTGATGCAACAAATGTAAGTTCAGTTATAGCAACGATAAACTCCTCAAATATTGAAGAGAATATTACGCTTTCTCCGTCAAACGGAAATCTTACAAACGATATCTGGAATTTCACATACACGCCAACCACTGTTGGAGAGTATAAAATAAAATATTTGTATGTCAGTGACACGTTAGGCAACACCGAAAGGTTAAATGAAACTGTTATAAATTCAACATTTACTGTAGTGAATGCATCTCTGAGTGTAAAATTGAGTGGTCAGAAATCAATAAATAGCGGATTTAACGAAACACTAAATATAAGTTTCAATTTTAACAAAACCGTTACGAATCCCAACCTTGTCGTATATGTTCCCAACAGTTATACAAATTTAACAAGCTACACTTGTTCGTTTGGAAATTCCTGCTCTATTGTAAAAACAGGGAACACTCTCAACGTAACAACATCAGGAAGTGGTCACCTTTTGTATGTTTCTTCGACTATAAAAGCAAACACCCCAGAAAACGATACAAACACAACGTGGCTAACAGAATTTAATAATGCAAACTATTCCGATATAACCACTATAAAAACGCCGTTGTTGAATATAACAGAAATTCTATGCAATGGGAATTCAAGCTGTATTGTTTATCAGAATATACCATTTAATTTATCTGTTGTTGTGGCCAACCAGAATCAATCAGAACACAGCGGAGATGCAAGAAATGTTTATGTCAATTTTACGTCTACTCCTGCTAGTAACATGTCAAAAATAGGTGATCTTTCAAGTGGCCATATCGAAGTAAAGAACTGGACCCTCAACATTTCATCCGCAGGTTCTTACATTTTTACCATCAAAGTCTGGGAAACTTATGCTGGGGCATACAACACCACTGTAAATAAAACTGTAATCGTAAAGGATACAGAACCTCCAGAATTGCTTGAAGTTGGGTTTGATATCGGCAGCAATATTTTCAATGTTAATGAAACTGTGTCTGTTTCTGTGACCGCAAGAGATAACGGAAATATCTCTTATGTTTGGATGACAATAAATAACTCCAATGGTGTGAAAACAAACCATACGTTAAATCTTACGGCAGGTTCTCTAGACTATGGTATTTGGTCCTTGAATTATACGGAGACAAACGAGACTGGTGTTTACAATATAACAACCATATACATCAACGACACTGAAAACAATCTGCTAACATATTTACCAAACATGAGTTTCGAAGTACGAGAACTTTCAATGAATATTTCTATATCAAATATAAATCCTGATTTTTTGGGAAACGTAACTATATATGCTAACATCTCTGGCAACGCAACAACTATACAAAGTGTTGCGGCACAAATAAACAAGCCAAGAAATGTAAATGAAACCATTTACCTGAATCCAACATCACAAGTCAATAACACTTACCTATACGCAGGAACATATACTAATATTACCCGCTCTGGAAATTATTCAATAAATGTGACCGCACATGCGAGACAAAGCATTTCAAGAACGGAGGGATTTTATGTTGATTATGGAAATGTTAGTGTTTCGTATACCAGTGATTCCAGTGAATTATACATACCCGTTGACTCCGGTCCTGTTAATCTAACCTGGTTTATCATTCCATTAAATGGAGATGTCATAGATTTAAACGCATATTTGCTTATAGACAACGAAACTGTAATAAACACTACAGCAGGTGAAGTAAAGAACAAGTCTATAGGTAATGTAAGTTATGAAGAATATCAAAATGGGAAAATAATAAAATTTGAGATAAACGAAACATCAATAGGATGGACCAATGTGACATTGTTTGTGAATTCAAGCTCATTAAATGTAAATGCCTCTTCAACCATATTAATAAATGTAACACAAGAGGATCCTATACCACCAAATATAACAGGAATTGTAAATAGTGTCAATAAATCTAACCTATTTGAAATTGTTGACATATACGTAAATGCTACTGATAACTCAGTTATAGATAACGTGACTGTGGAGATAACGTATCCTGGTGGTGAAAAGGAAAATTTAACAGCTATGCACATATCCTCAAATACGTACAAATTAAGATTTTCGAACACCAACGAAACAGGTAATTTCTCTTACAGCGTTTTTGTTTTCGATGTATCGGGAAATTCGAATTCCAGTGTGAATGTAGGTAATTTCACTGTGTACGATACATACAATGTCACTGTGTATACACCTTACTCTATATATAATAAGGGAGAAAATGTTTCCATTCCTATTGTCGTGAAAAACGTTAACAATCAAAATATAAGCGGTTTCAATATTACACTTATTGTTGACAGAGCGGGAACAAACGTAACTGTTGTTGATAATCAGGTGGTATCAACCGGTTACTTCTTTATTCAAAGTTCTTATCCCCCAATTGATGATAACCCAGTAACATATTATGTTTATGTAAATGTTTCTAAGAATGGTAATACTGGAGAAAATCAAACACAGTTTAATGTTTCCAAACTTCTAGATCCTGAATTTGTCACGCCAAAAACAGGGAATTATTTTTCACCTGGATCTGATGTCCCTGTAAATGTAAGAATTACAAATGAACGTGGTGAAATAGTAACAAATGCAAAAGTTATAGCATATTGCGGCGAGTGTGAAAATGAATATTCTATTATAGACTACAATACAAGCACACAAACATATAAAGATGATAGTGCATTTGAAGCTCCAACAAGCGATTTTGCAATATTTATCTACAGTATTGATTTCTATAAAAACGACCAGGGCTCTCCCCCACCAGGGATTTTATTAACAACTCAATCAACATCAACTACACAACAGTCAGGTGGAGGTGGGACAGGTGGGACAGGAACAACAGCAATTGGTGCGGCAGCATGTACACCAGAAGCAGACTATGAAATAAATTGCTCTGATAATATAGATAACGACTGTGACGGGTATATAGATCTTAATGATATTGATTGTAGAAATATAATATATGATTTTGATTTCAAGATTCCATCATCAATTAAAGTGGTTAAGGGTGAGAACCAACTAGTTGTGGCAACGTTCAAAAACAAAGTTGAAAGCACCATAAAAATCAAACTTTTTGTCAAAAACGAATGCTGCAATCTAACATTCCCAGAGGAGATAGAACTACCACCCCTCTCTGAAAAACAAATGCTCATAAAAATACATGCATCATTAAAAGAGGAGATAGGAGATCATCTTATAACATTTATTGCAAAGGACTCTTCTGAAAAAACAATAATTATGACTGTTAAGGTTGAGGAAAATCAATTCGTTAAGAGATTATCTGGAATGAGCACTATATTGGAAAATCTGAAAGAAACTCTCTTAGAGTATGAAAAAATTGGCATGAACATAAAATCGGTTAAAGCTAAAATTCTAGATGCAGAGCGGGAGTTAAAAAAAGCGTACGAGGCGATAGAAAATGATGATCTAGAACGTTTGGAATTGTCTGTCAGAAGAATAGATACAATAGTGTTTATCGTTTCTATAATCGATATTCCATCAATGGCTTTGATGAAATTTTTGTATCAAAACATGATCTACATAGTCATCGGAATTCTCTCCTTCCTTTTCGGCTCATATTTCACCATAAATCTCATTGTTCCTTACTACAAACTCAAAAAACTTTTGATAGCACTCTCGAAAGAAGAAAAATCCATAGTGCAAACCAGACGCTCTGCTGAGATACAATATTTCAAGAGGGAAATAGATGAGAATACATTTAGAGGAATAATGGTTAAGGAACAAGATAAACTGCTTGCTATAAGATCCAAGAAAAAGGAAACTGAGGAAAAAATAAAGAATTTAATTGAATCTGCTTTCAGTTTAAAACTTATGTTGTCTTTCTTCTGGAAAATAGGTAAAATTATGAAAAGTCCTAAAAAATGGATAAAGGCTGTTAAAAAAATGAAAGCTCCAAAAATATCTCTTGAAACAATTAAAAAAATAAAAGGACCAACCAAAGCTGAGAGGTGTGAGGAAATTTTCCAGAGAATAGAGAAAATCGAAAAAATGATAAAAAATGTGGACAAAGAAAATAAGAAGGAGTTCAAAAAGTCCCTCGAGATGGCAAGGGAATCAGCAAAAAGCAACCTCTTTGTGCTTGCAAATTATTATATAGAAAAATGCGAGAAAATGGTTAAAAAACGATAGATTACCATTTCTTTCGTAAAAATTTATATCAAAAGCAATAAATTTAAATATGGCAGAAGTGGAAAGGGTAAAAACAGGTGTAATCGGTCTTGACAGTAAAATAGAAGGTGGATTTGTTAAAGGCAGTGTTAATTTGATAACGGGAAAAACTGGTACGGGAAAAACAAGCTTCTGTTGCTCTTTTTTATACCAGGGTGCCAAAGAGGGGGAACCCGGACTTTACATTACAACCGAACAAAGAGTTGAAGATATAAAAAACGACATAAAAGCCATGTTTGGTTGGGACTTTGATAAATTAGAAAAAAAGAAACTAATTAAATTGGTTTCTATAAAACCCATATTTCCCAACAAAGACATAGAAGATATTAACAGACTTATACGGCTATACATACTTAATTTCTTGTCACAGATAGAAAAAAATATAAAGGAAATAAAAGCAAAAAGGGTTGTTGTTGATTCTGTTTCAATAATAGAGATGTTTATAAAGGATGAATATATAAGCAGGGTGGCGCTTAGTTCTCTCACAGAAAAATTAAGAGAGCTTGGTGTTACCTCGCTTCTAACTGGAACTATACCCGAAGCCAGCGAATCCTTAAGTGGTGGTGGAATAATTGAATACATAGTTGATACTGTAATAAAACTCGACTTTGTACCAGTAGCAGAGGAGTATAAAAGAACATTAAACGTAAGGAAAATGAGAAGAACCAACCACAGCACAATGATACACCCTTTCACTGTGACGAAAGAAGGGATGAAAATAATTGAATTATGAAACTAAACAGAATCCTTATAACAATGGTTATGTTTCTGCATATAGTTGTGCTTATATTGTATCCTGTTTATGCTTCTGAAAGCTCATTTAGAATTGATATTCCACCTTCAAAGGAAATAGTAAAGGGGGGCGCTGAAACCGTGTACCTACAAATAGAAAATATGGAAAATTCAAGTAAACTTGTCTTCATTAATGTTACTTCAGAATGCTGTGTTTTGAATTTTCCTGATAATGTGACAATTTCTCCTAATGATAGAGAAAACATTCCCATAAATATCCATGTTCCTTTGTGGAAAAATATTGGTCAATACATATTAGAAATCAAAGTCAAGTCGGCATCAATTGAAAAAAACAAGATGATGATAATAAGAGTGAGAGAAAGTGAACTTATAGAAAGGTTAGAAGGAATGAGCAGATTTTCCCAAAATTTAAGAGAAACGATAGAACATTACGGTAAAATAGGATTAGACGTTAACAATCTGCTTGGTGAGATGGATAGAATTGGAATGGAAATTGAAAAAGCGCGCGAAGCTGTTAGAGAAGATGATAAAAACACACTGTTCAATACTTTGGTATTTCTCGAGTTCGAGCTTTATTATAAAGTACCAGCTGAAGTAGGATCCCTGGGTAACATATTATTTTTATATCGTGTTCTCTGGCTTTTACTCTTTGTCATAGTTTGTATACTTATTATTTTGATATATAAGATGAAAATCACAAAAAGTGGGTCTAACCCATGATTCTATTATTTAAGAGAGAGAAACAAACTATTAATTAATGAAAAAAATACCCTTTCTTCCGATTCCTTTAGAAAAATTGAAAAGAATTATACCCCACTATATAACTTTCGGCGATGCGTTAAGAAAATTTTTTCCGAGCTTGGAGCTTGAACTGCGCCAAAGTGAGTTTGACATTAGCTCAAGAGAATGGCTGTCCATCGCTGTATATTGTTTTGTAAATTACTTTGCATTGCTTTTCAGTGTAATGTTATTGGTTTCCATTCTAAGCAAAATTGTTCTTTTCAGAGCAATAGTTGTTTCGTTTGCGACGGGGATAACAGTCGCTCTCGCTGTTTTTTTCTATCTTGTTTTTTATCCGAGACTTCACATAAACAGAAAAATAAAAGAAATTGAAAAGAACCTCGCATCTGCTTTAAGACACATGTTAATACAAGTAAGATCTGGAATGCCACTCTATAATTCAATGGTTTCTGTTTCAAGAAAAAATTATGGTTTGATTTCAGAAGAATTCTCAAAGGCAATTAAAGAAATGAACACGGGAAAGTCAGAGATAGAGGCTCTCGAGGAGTTAACAAGAAGGACGCCATCCCTACATTTCAGAAGGGTAATGTGGCAGATAATCAATGCATTAAAAACCGGTGCTGATATAGGGTCTACCATAAAAGAAGTTGTTGATACGATAGTGGCCGAGCAGAGAGCAGATATAAAAAAGTACGGCTCTGAGTTAAATCCCATAGCACTGTTCTACATGCTTATGGTTGTTATTTTTCCCACACTGGGAATAGTTTTCCTCATCATATTGTCATCTTTCATTGGAGCAACCTTTAATATTGAAAACGTACTCATTGGTATACTCGTCTACCTTGTCTTTATACAGTTTATGTTTATCGGTATGATAAAAACAAAGAGGCCCATAGGAGTTTAATATGTATAAAATAATGCCAGAGTCGTATAGAAGGAAAATAGAAGAGTGGTTGAGACTGGCGGGAAGTAAAAAATCTCCACAGGGTTTTGTTAATTATTCATTCTCCTTCTCAATAGCATTGGGTTTCCTAATATCGGTATTTATAGGGGTTAACCTGCTCCTCTTATGGATTGTATCTTCCATATCAATATTTTTACTTTTTCATGGTTTGCTCGTGCTTGCTATTGACAGAAGAACAACATTTGTTGAAAATGTCCTACCTGACGCGTTACAATTAATGGCTGCCAACAGCAGAGCTGGGTACATACCGAGCAAATCTCTTTTGTTAAGTGCTAGAGAAGAATTTGGACCGCTTGCAACAGCAATAAAAAACGTGGGGAAAGACTTAATGACCGGAAAATCTTTAGAAAGTGCACTTCAAAAAATAAAAAAAGAAATAAAATCCGATATTCTGGGTAGAACAGTAGATATGATCATAGAAGGTATAAGAAGTGGCGGTCAGTTCTCATCCTTGCTAGAAGAGAACGCAGATGACATACGAAGAATGCAGCTAATAAAAAGAGAGATGAGAGCCAGCATAGTGATGTATATAATATTTATATCTTTTGCAGGTTGTATAGGGGCGCCGTTGCTTTATGCCCTCTCTGGTTTTTTGATTTCAACCCTTTCGAAGCTCGGTGCCAGGGCAAAAATTCCGGAAACTGTCACAAGCAAGCTCCCTCTTATGAAATTTGGAAAAATAGAACTCTCGCCAGAATTTCTCAATCAATTTTCAATAGCAGCTTTGCTCATAACAACAATTTTTGGCGGACTAATAATAGGACTTATTTCCCACGGGAGAGAAAGGGCAGGGATAAAATACGTACCAATTCTTATAATTGTAGCCCTTCTTATATATTACTTTTCAGGTGTACTCATAAGACAAATGTTCGATGCATTTCTCCCGATAGCATGGAAATAGTAAATAAATGGTGTAAATGTATCTACCTCGCACCTTCTGCTTCTTTTTCTATTCTCATTCTTTCAGAAATGGCAAAGGACTTTTTATCGTTATTGTAAGCAGCAATTATCTCTTCTGCTATACTCTCCTCAAATTTTTTCTTGCTTTTAAAATTTTCTTTGTAAATTCCCTGTGTTAAATGTCTCAATGCAACATCAACTCTTCTTTGAGGACTTGTTATAACAGCTCTTCTTGCTATTATACCTCCAAGTCTGTAAGCAGCTATTTCCTCTAACACAGCAGAATTCTCTATCGCTTTTACAAGGACTTGTACGGGGTTCTTTTTTGTTTTTTCGTAAATAATATCAAATGCTTTCTTCGTTGCTTTGTAAATTGTTGCATAATTTCCACAACACCTTCCGCTGGTAAGCTTGTGTTTTTTTCCTCTGTGGCCTGGAACCATAAGCTTATTCATAAATCTCTCTACAATGTTCATTTTTCTTTTGTTGAGAGACAATGTTGAATATCTTCCATGTGTTCTTGGCACTATGACGGGGTCCAAATTAATGTACCTTTTAAGGCCCACATCTTCTACTTTAACTTCAGATAAATCCCACTTGTTGAAAAGCAGAATTTTTTTATCCATATTAAGCTCCTTTAGGTTTCTCTTTCTTGCCTTTTAAAAGTTCTGAAAGGGCAACACCATTCACAGCAACAACTTTGTATTTTATACCGTGTTGGCTTCCAATTGCTCCTCTCTGAGAACCACCAACACCCTCTATCAAAACGGTGTCATGTTCGTCTATAAACTTTATGGCGTTTGTTCCGGGAACAAATGCCGTTACTTGTATACCATTTTTTACTATCTGGCATCTAACACATTTTATAATTCCAGAGTGGGGTTGTTTCTGCTCAACACCCTTCTTTTTCAAAACTATGGCAGTACCCATTGGGGCACCTTCTAACGGATCCTTTTTCCATAATTTCAGCATTTTTCTCTTCTTTTTGTCAGAGCTTGTTCTAAACTTTTTCCTCTTCTTCTTCAACTGTCTTGCCGAAAATTCACCCATAATACCATCTTTTTATTTTCTTATTTATAGTTTACGTGTTTAAATTTATTTATTGCTTAGGTTTTTCAAATTAATTAGACGTATCTCAAAACCAATTAATTAATTTTTCCAAACCACCTACGAACAATGTTTTTCGCAGGACCTGTTTTAATACCCAATGGATAGGAATATGTTATAGTTACACCATCTACTTGGCTTGCATATCTTTCGAAAAATTCGTTATAGAAGTTAGTCTCTTCTTCTTCACTAACAATTTTAAATCCACGCACAGCGTCTCTTCCTTCAGGAGTTGCATCGTTTTCTGAAAATATGTCTACTTCCCCGATGACAAATTTGGATACGTTATATTTTTTCTTCAGCTTGGCAGCACCGGAAATTGCTTCCCCATAAAAATCAAGACAACCTTGAACGTTTCCATCCCCGCACGGTAGATTTGTAGTAAAGAAATCATAGCCTGTTAAATTATAGTCACTGGAACATGTATCGAGAATTCCAACACCGATTTTACCTGTGTAATGTTTTTTCACCTCTCTAAGCAGTTCCTGTGCTAATTTGCTTACCTCTCTGTTTTTACATTCTTCTACGCAATTCGTTGGAACAAAGAACTCGTTGTCCAATTCGCTGTTAATATTAAAGGCGTATACACCTTGTTTCTCACAAAACTCTGCCCATTCGCTTACAAAGTTTTTGAAATTCTCCAAAAATATTTTTCTATTTTCTGAAGGAATGGCCTCGGGACCACCAATTTCTAAATCAAAAATGACATGCAAACCATTTTCATGAGCAGTAGATATACCTTTTGCAAAAATCAGTTCCATTGTTTTCTTTGGCTCATAACGATAAACATCAAGTGAGCCATCAGGCAACGGTGCAGCTGAAAAGAAAATCATGATCATGTTTCCATTCATTTCACTAACCTTTCTTATATCGCTAATGTAGTCTTTATCCCAGAAATCAACAGAATATATTTTCCAGTATTGTGGTTCTTCTTTGGGCGGCTCGGAGACAGTAACATTGCATTTTTCATAGTTTTCTGTGCACCACTCTTTGCACATGTTCCAGCCTATGTGTTCAAGACAATATTCTGCACAGCTACTAAAGTTTTTTATATCTTGAACAGGACAAAATTCATCATAATATTTGTTATTGTCGCTAGTTCCATAATCTTTTGTTATTTCTGTCATTTTCTTTTGAGTAAATGGGGTGTAAAATTTAAACAGTAGCATGAATACAAAAAGAATCAATACTATTATCAAGACATTCTTTTTCATTATATAAAGTTTGAAAAACTTATACTTATATTTCCATGTTACAAATAGTGACCATCATACGTTCCTATTTACTTCTCGTTGCGACTGCTACAGCTATCCAGCAGAGTCCGCACAGCAAAAACATTATAAATGCGACCAACGCTGCCAGTGCGTAGGAGAATTCTGTTACACCAGGACCAAATTCTAAGTTTTGAACTATCCACACCCCCATAAATAAAAATATAGTACCTAATATCCACGTGAAAACAAGTTTTGAATTACTTCCTCCACTCTCGTAAAATATTGTTCTTCTATAAGACATATAATCACTATTAATTAGTTACAAAACTTCTTTATAAACTTAACGGTTTTTCTGGTTTTATCTTAAAACAAACTAAATAACAATGTGAAAATTGTTTCATAAAGGTTTAAGAAATTTTCTTCTAATTGTAAAAATTAGTTGTTTTTATCGAATGGTAAAATGATTATGCCCAAGGATGATAGTAGGCACCTCGAAACGTATGAAAGGCTTGCTGAAAGGTATGAAAGAATAGGAGATGTATACACTGGACTTAGTCAAATATACAGAGCTTTGCTTGATCTGGGAGTTGATGAAAGTGACAAAACGTTTCAACTCCTCGAAGAAGTGGAAAGGAGAATTAGAAAATCGTTTTTCAGTGGGAAAACTCACGAAGATGAAAGAAGTTCTGAAGAAATCACAGATGATATCCTACGTGAGCTTTTATCTACTGTAGAAGAGGGTGAAGAATTTACGATAATAGACCTGAGGATGCGTAGTTCATTATTTGGTCCGATGGATGGAAGAAAAATTTCTCACTTAATACGACGATATTGTTCAGTTGTCGGCAGGAAAGGAAATCATAATGTTTATAGATTGTCTAAAAAAACATCAAAGAAAATGGAATCAGGTGAATATACACCAGAAATTCCAGATAATGAGAAAATATTAAGCGAACTTGTGAGAACAGTTTCAGAAATAGGTAACCAACCATTTACTGTGCGTGACATTGTAGCACATAGCCCATTTTTTGGAAGATTTGGTGGTCAGAAAGTGTATAATCTGATTAAACCATTCTGTGAGCCAATCGGATATGAAGGAGTGGTAAGAACATATAGATTGAGAGAAGAATATGCACCTAACAAACAGGAAGTTCATGAGGAAAGTGTGACTGAAGAATTGTCTCAAAGTGAAGATAAAAAACTAAAACTAGATGAGGGTGAGATCAAAAATGTTTTAGAAGAAGTTGCGAAAAGGCTTGGTAGTAGGTTCATCAAAGATTATGATCTTGCTGCAATGTGCGCTAAAAGTTTCGGTTTAAGTGAAGATGAGTTTCTTGAAATAATGAATTATGCAACAAAGAACCCTGATTTAACAAAACGGTTAATTGGAGAAATTATTTGTTATAGCGAAGCGACAGGAGAATATTATGTAAGACGACGGGGGCCTGAATCTGAAAATGGATTTTTTACAGATAACAACGGATCAGATACAACAGTGACGGACGCGCGTGGAATCCTTCATGACGAAGAAACAATGGGGATTGTAGCGCTTGAAATTCTTGAAGCATTAAAAACTGGAATTTGTAACGTTGTTGATTTATATGCATTTTTGGGAGATTTGGGACTAGAAAAAGACGAAATAGTAGAAGTATTGGAATATTTGAATGAACACCCCGAGAAAAGTAAAAAATTGACAGATGGTTATGTCATAAAGTACGATCCCACTCTAGGTATATGTCAATTGGAAGGTATCCATGTTGAGCGCCCAAATAAAGATGTTGTCGGACACGAAACACTTCAACATTATGTTGAGATTTCTCTTCTTCTCGGACCTGGAGACGAACCTAATTATTTCAAAGAACATGGGGAAGATATAACACCGCGCAATATTCCAGAAGATATTATTAATGCATTAATGAATGTAGAAGAGTTCGGGAGAATTATATCAGACGATTCAGAGGTCTCTGAGCTGTCAGCAGTAATTGCATATGTAGAAAGAGAAGACCATTATTTTGTTGAAATATACAGAGCAACATCATTAGGTGATATAAGAAGGGTTAGGTTGTTGAAAAGAGGCTCCGAAACATACGCATCTGCTGATCAAATAGACAATAGTGTTATTATTATCAGATCTTTGAGGAATGCTGATAAAATTGTTGCTGTGACTGATGAAGAATCTATTAGAAAATTAGAGAAGTTACAACGTGAACTTTTTGGTGGTGTAACCTATGCTTCTTTTTTCTCCGAAGAAGAGTGGGCAAGAATATTCGGAAATGCTTCGGGAATCGAAAGAGTGAGAGCAGGTGTTCACTTAAGTTCCGATGGTACAAAAGAAAACATAGCTGAGCTTGCATACTACATTGGTTTGGAACATGGAAGAATAATAGAAGGGTACCTTAATACACTCTTATCCAATGGTTCTGTTATCTTTTTAAATGGAAAATACTATCCAGCTCCATGGTATAAAACAACCAGTGTGGATAAAAAAGGAAAAAGGAGAGTTATAAGTAATTTCTTCCATGGACAAAGGAGAAATTTTGAGGGCAGAGAAGCGAGGGAAGTCATTGAATTTTTAACTTCTTTATCGGATAAAGACCCCTTCGTTCCTGGCGAAGACAAGATTTTGGTCGCGAATGTTAGTGGGACATCGTTTAAATTACCTCGTGTAAATGAGGCGGCAGAAGAAGGGAATATAGATATTTTTGGAGTTGTTGGCGACGAGTTAATACAATTTTTCAGACTCAGAAGATTTAGATACCCCGAGAAAATAGGAATTGAGGGGCAGTTAGTCCTGCCTCCGAGAATGAAAGTAAGTGAAGCGAAAGAATTAGTCCCCCTGAAAAAAGAAGAGTTTGAAGAGATACTTCATTATTTAAACTGGAAATGGGTAATATAATATTTACTCAAAATACAACTCGTCATTCAAAAACGGTATTAGAGCGACAACAAGCCCGTTTACATAGAAACTCTTTCTGTCCATGATACCCTTTGTAAAAATTCCAACAGCCCCCTGTTTTTGTTTTGTGTTTTCTTCTCCTGTTAATTTGTCCATAACATGCCCTAACTCTACACCATTAAGAAGATGTTCTGTTACTTTGTCGGGAAGTTCAAACAGCGGCGAAGTTCCATAACCCAACTTACCGTGTTTATCAATAATACACATTCCACCAAATGCAAACCATTTAGAAAGTAATTGTATTATACCGCCCTCTATTCCAACAAAAAAATCAGCATCAATACCCTGTTTTTTGCTTATTTCCATTAGTCTCAAAGCCCTGTTTCTTGCCCCCTCAAATGTTTGGTGATTAACAGGCTGATCAGGAACTCCACTATTTACCTTTATTCCCATTACCCTTACATTTTCAAAATATTTTTCAAATGCCTCTTTTGTTGCCTCTATTTTCACCGGGTTTTCTGATCCAACCAGTACCACAATCTCTTTCAACAACATCACCTTAAATTTCTCGAACTTTTTGTTGTAATTTTTGATTTTTATAATAAAATAATTAACATAAAAAATATATACTAAATATAAAGCAATATCAAGAGTAACACACAATATATTGTGTAAAAAGAATTCTTTTCATAACATTTTAAATGACACAAAACTAAAAAATCTAAGATACTCGTGAACGAAAAAGATGACGTTATGAGAAGGTATCAGGAAGAATTCGATGGGAAGGCATTTGTTGTGGAGGGCTCCAGCGGAACAATTTATTTGTCGGAGCCTATAGAAGAGCTCAACCCAAAATCAGGAAGACCACTTTCACCCGTGGCAACTAGAACACGCGTTCTGGAAGAAAGATATAAAAACCCACACATATGTAGAAAAATGTAAAAACAATAACCTGCCTCCACTTCTAAGGAGCTGAAACTCTCGAGATCAGTATTTCTCTCTAATAATCCCTTTTATTCTCAAATGTGCATACTCATTTTTTTGCATCTCATATAAATCAAATATTGCTTCTGGAATTCTACCTAACGGCACGCCTTCATTTTCTTTAAAAATATCCACCAATACGTCTACTCCTATCTTCCTAACGTTTTCTCCGCCTTTGTCTTGCAAAGATACAATTTCGCAATAAAGAGCATCTCCCACTTCGAGAGAATAGTAGTTTTTGATCCCCATTGGAATTTCAAATTCGTTACCAATGCCGTACGATAACTTTACATACATTTCTCTAAATATTTTTTCTACTTCACTTCCAATTTTGAAAAATGGTCTTTTATCCTCGCTCATAATTTTCATATTTATCTTTTATTTAGTGGTAACAAACATTAAAGAATTAGGAAAAAGTTTTTTAAACTTTATCTGGGGAATCTGTAGTGATGCCATCAACTCCTATTTTTTTCATTTTCTCTATAGCTTTCTTCTTATTAACAGTCCAAACATGAACCTTTAGTTTGTTTTTATGCGCCTCTTTAACGAGTTTTTTCGTGGTAATAGTATGGTGTGGGCCTATTATATCTGCTCTGACTTTTTTTGCCTTTTTTATTATTTTTTTGGCTGGCAACCCCTTTTTAAAACCGCCCATTTCAACTTCTATATCTGGAGAAATTGATTTTATTTTTCTCACAACTTCTGGAATGCTTGTTGTAATTATCACAGACCTTTCCATTTTATTTTTTTTAATAACATCTATAACCCTCTCCTCCATTCCCCTTTCCTTAATATCTATTTTGCAAGCACACTTGTTTTTCAGAAACCCTATCGCTTCGTGCAGAGTAAGAAATGAGCCGTCTTTCTTAAATATCTTTTTTATTTCCACAGATGTCATGTCTTTAACCAAGCCGTTGTGATTCGCAACCCTTTTTAAGTCCCTGTCATGTATAACAACGATTTCATTATCTTTGCTAAGCCTTATGTCAAATTCGACAACATCAGCACCTAACTCTATAGCTTTCTTGAAGGATTCCATTGTGTTTTCTCTCGCATAACTCGATGCACCTCTGTGAGCTATTTTGAGAACCATTAAAAATAATTAAGGTTGAACTCATAATAAATTTTCTTAAGTGCTGGAATGGGATCACCATCTCTTGAGTTTTTTCTTTATGCGGTCTTCTGGCCTGCCAACAAGCAAATTTCCATCAACCCTCACTTTCTCTCCAGATGGCAATTCAAAAGAAAAAACACACTGGTCTTTTATAAAAGTTTTTTGCTTTTCATTTTTTTCAATAATAATTGTATTTCTTGTTTCATCAACCACTATTCCTTCTTCACCAACATTTGATTTGTTTTTCGAATCAACAATCTTTACTCTAAGACCTATTAGTTCATGTCTAACTATATTCTTTGCCGTAATCATATATCCACCCGTAATTTATTGTTGATACGTCACTGGATCTATATGATCTCTATCTGATCTTCATTGAAACCCATTTTTACTAACATCTCATAGATTTTTTTCTTGTGACTTCCTTGTAATTCTATTTCTCCGTTTTTAACAGTCCCTCCACAAGCGAGTTTGTGTTTCAATTCTTTAAGAATTTTCTTGCTGTCCATGTCCTTACTGAGCCCTCTTATGACTGTCACTGTTTTTCCGTATCGCTTACTCTCTTCGAAAATTGTTATTTTCTCCTTTTCCTTCTCTAATGTTTCACATGTACAAAATTCCTTCGGAAGACCGCATTTTGGACAAGTTCCGTTCACTTTGCCTTTCCTCCCTGGTTTTGTATAGTTTTAATTCTAGCTATAGTTTTTCTAATTTCTCTTAATTTACCAGGAGATTGAACAGAAGAACCCACATCTATGTTGGCCTTTTCTTTTGCCAACTCTAGCCTCAACTCTTTTAATTTTTTCTCCAGTTCCTCTCTGCTCATTTTCCTTATTTCACTTGCTTTCAATATGGCCATTCTACTTAATAAAATTATAGAAATTTATTTTTATGCTTAATTGTCTTTTAGATTTTTATATATTTAAACACTTTTTATAATTCCTAACAAACAATATAAAACATGGAGCTTGTGTTTATATTATTATTCGCATTTACCTCAGCACTTTTAACATATTTTTTATTCAGGAAGCTTTCAGTTTTTTTGTGGGGATTCACAGCCGCACTTCTTCCAGATCTACCGATCTACATCCTTTCAATTCTCGGGGCTACAAACCTTGGTACAATATTGATAATAAACCGCTTTTTAGGTTTATTCCTTTGGCCTGTCTTTCTCATGGTTCTTGATCTCCTGTTAATAGAGCTCGATTTGTTCGGGTATCTAAAACCGTTGTCTCTCCTACTACCAGAATCCTTTAAAACCGCACTTAAATTTGAAGTTATTGTCGAGAAACTACAGAGATACAATGCCATACCTAGGCCAACTAGACTTAAAACAGTATACAAGGTAGGATATGTATCAATTTTGATATATTTGATAATGATTTACACATCAGAACTTTTGGGATACTCAATAGTTTCAATTTTATAAATAATCTCCAACACACATTTAGTAACGTATTGATTATTGACCCATGCTATTAGCGAAATTTTATTTTTGGTATGTGAAAGCCATTATTTAAATTTGTATTACTGCATCTTCTAGTGTTTTAGGGTGTTCTACAAGAATTTCTGCCCCTCTTTCTGTCATTACAACCAAATCTTCTATTCTAATTCCGTAAGGTTTTTTAGCATTTGGAAAATAAACTCCTGGCTCTATGCTAAAAACCATTCCCTCCTTTAACACATCATCTCCCTTCCAAGTATATCTCAGCCAAGGGGCTTCGTGAATGTTTAATCCAACACCGTGTCCTATTGCGTGCCCATATCCTTCCTTAAATCCTTTCTGGTTTACCGGACTTTCCAGAGTTGCATAGCCTGCTTCCTCCATAAGTTCATGGGCCAAGTAATCAACGTCCCTCCACAGCATTCCTGGTTTTAAAGAGTTTATTATTTCTTCTTGAATTCTTAAAACATCTTCGTATGCTTTTTTAATTTCTTTTGGTATACAACCAACAACATATGTCCTTGTTTGGTCCCACCAATATTTTTCTCTTTCATCTCTTGGGAAGAAATCAAAAATTATGCTTTCTCCTGGCTGTAAAATAACATCAGGAGAACCGCGGTTGTGAAATTGAGCTGCTTCTCTACCCATGGAAAATATTGGAGGCTCAGAAGCTATGTCGAATCCAAATTCTCTGGATGTTTCCTCCACCAGCTTTTTGACATCATTAATTCTAAGAGGCTTTCCTTCATAATATAATTGACCATCCTTTATATCACAAACGCCCAATAAGCTTTCAACATCCATAAAAACACGTTTTGCTTTCATACCAATATTCTTTATTTTAGTTAATTCAGAATCGCTTTTTGTTTGTCTTGCAATTTCAATAGTAGAACTGTCGTATAGCAGTTTTTCATCAAAAAGTTCTATTCCTGTTCCTTTAAGTGCAGAATTAATTGCATGTAAATAAGGAGCTGCGTTTTCAAAAGTGGTTGCCCCGTAGAAAGAGACTCTTCCTTTAATTCCCAACTCTTGTAATAAATCAGCTTCTGCTTTTGCATTTGCGATTATGGTTGTTGGCTCTGTTAATAGCAATTTTTTTCTTCTCTCATACAATAAATCAGAGTCAAAAACTTCTCCTCCCAATTTTTCTGCAACTTCTCTTGCTGCATTTCCGGAAAATGATTCACTTGCAACTACAATCGGTTTCCCATCTCTCCTGAGAATAATTTGTCCTGAATCCAAAGACGTTCCCTGCTTTAAATATACCCAAGAAGCTTCATCGGGGTTCCCAAATCCTCCAAACACCACAATTGCATCAATCCCCCTTTCTTCCATTATTTTCGGTATGTCTGAAATCATTTTTAGTTTTGTAATAAATTTATTTAAAATTATGTCTCAGTAATCTTACAACACGAAATTTTTAATAAATAAAAAGTAATCAGATGATTCTTTTCACGAAAGAGCGTTTATTTTTTCTTTTCAACAGTCTCTTTTTCAACGACCTCTTCTTCGATGCTTTCTTCTGCTTCTTTTTTAAGCTCTTCTTCTATTTCTTCTTCCTCTATTTTCTTCTCTTCTTTTCTTACGACGTTCCCTGTAATATCAAGGCTTTCCTTCATTATTCTTACCTTTATTCCTATAATACCTGGCTTTGTGAAAGCTTCTTCGTAACCATAATCAACCATTGTTTGTGATAAATAACCACTATGTTTGATGTGACCGTCAATAAATTTCGCCGTCATAGCTTTGCTACCAGAGAGTTTGCCTGAGATTATTATCTGGGCGCCAAGAGCTCCTGCATCCATTATTCTTTTCAGTGCCAGATTTCCTATTTTTTTGTAGTTATATCCTTTCTCTATAGCTGACTTTATTTGTTTCGCTACGATTTTTGCGTCAAGATCTGGATTTTCAATTTCTTTTACATCTATTTGCGGGTTTTCAACATTAAATTTCTCTCTAAGAGCATTTGTTATTTCCTCTATGTTTCGTCCACCCCTGCCTATTATTTTTCCTGGTTTGTTTGTGTATATGATTATTTTGGTTCCCAGTGGAGTACTTTGAAGTTCTATGTGAGAATAGTCTCCAGAAGGGAAAGCACTGCGTATGAAATTCTCTATGCTTGCTTCCTTTATTCCCTGGTTTACGAAATATTTTTTCACCATACTATCTTTCCTCTAATATTATCTGTATATTAGTATTTTTTGTTGAACGTCTTCTTAGTTTAAATCTTCTCGGCGTGTAAAATCTGAATCCCTTGTGAGCAGATGCATGTATAACAAGCTTATTGATATCCAGTCCTTTGGCTTCTGCGTTGTTTTTGGCACTTTCCAATATGTTTAATATCTCAGTTGCTGTTTTTGTATAATATTTTCCATTCAAATTCCTTTTTTTGTTTATAAGGTCTTCAAGAAGTTTTTTGCCTTTTGAATATCTCAATCCGTTTATAGCCCTGCATACAATAACAGAATTTTTGGTCGATATTCTAAGGTTTCTTCCGTATGCTTTGGCGCTTCTTTTCTTATCTGGATTTAATACGTATCTTAACATAGTCACACCTACTTCAATGGTACGTATTTACTGGAACGTGTTGCACCGAAACCAGGAGCGCTGTGTTTAACTTGTTTTCTTGTCAGTGCAAATTCACCGAGCCTGTGACCTATCATCTCTGGTTTTATTTCAATGGGAACATACTCCTTTCCGTTGTAGACACCGAGCTTGACTCCTATCATTTCAGGTATAATTATCATTTCCCTTTCTTTGGTTTTGTAAAATCTGCTTCTATTTTTTCTTATTTTTTCCAAGAGTTTCTTTTGCTCTTCTGTGAAACCTCTTTTAAGGGTTCTTCTTTCTCTTGATGGCAATAGCTCTCTAAATTCCTCTAGGCTCATTGCCTTTAATTCTTCTAGTGTTTTACCGCGATACATGAATTTGGCCATACCTATCTTTTCCTCCTCCCAGTTCTTCTCGATGCGATACTACCAACTTTTCTACCGGGTGGTGCATGTCTGCTAACAGATTTTGATCTTCCTATGCCTGATTTTCCTCCGAAGGGGTGATCCACAGCATTCATGCTAACAGGGCTTGTTCTGGGATATAATTTCCCTCTTGCATGCATTGCTATCCATTTTTTACCTGCTTTAATCCATGGTCTTTCCTTTCTTCCTTCACCAGCAGGTTTGCCTATAGTTGCCATACAACTTAAATTTATCTTCTTCTGTTTTTTTGATGGCAGCTGAACAACAGCTTTGTCACCTTCTTTTGAAAGAAGAATTGCACTTGTACCAGCACTTAAACACAATTTAGGACCACTCTTAGGTACTGTCTCTATACCAAATATTTCAGCGCCAACAGGTATTTCAGAAAGAGGTTTAACATATTCTTGGATGTTATCACCAACCTTTGCTCCCTCAGGGGCAACTATATAACCCGTTGTGTTGTCTTCATATTTGACCACTGCAACAGGAGCACTTCTCATTCTCGTATTAATTATATCCACTATCTTTCCATTAACGTCTTTGTAAACTAAAACAGCCTTTAATTTTCTCGGAGGAGTCTTATAAGTAGGAGAACCTTTCCCTCTTCTCTGTGCGATTATTCTTTTCCCCATATTAACACCTCTATATCATTCCGAGTCTTGTTGCTATATCTGCTGCATTGTAATCCGGATGTAGTTTAACATATGCTTTTTTAACACCTTTTCTTGTTATTTCTACGTTTACCTTTTCTACTTTTACACCAAATCCTTTTTCAACAGCTTCTTTAATTTTCTTTTTTGTTGCATTTTTTTTAACTATGAAGACAAGTTTATTTTCTATTTCCACCATGTTCATGGATTTTTCAGCAAGATGTGGATGCTCCAACACATTCCATGGATTATACTCCTTTTTCTCAGACTTCTTTTTAACATTTTCTCTTTCACTGCTTATTTTATTTTTTGGATTTGTGTTTTTCTCTTTCATGATATCTTCTCCAGCTCTTTTATAGCCGATTCGCTCCATATGCAGAACCTTCCGGGCATTCCACCAGGAGCAAGAAGACTGACGTTTAATTCTTTTAATGTTGAAACATCAAAGCCTGGAATGTTTTTTACTGCTTTCTTGATCCCTTTATCTTCTTTGACTATTATAAGTGGGCCTTTCTTCTTTTTGTATTTTCTTCCTCTTCTTTTACCTTTACCTGCCCTCACCTTCTTTTCTTTAACCCTTTCCAATTCTTTTTTCAAACCAAGTTTTTCTAAAACCGAAACTACATCCTTTGTCTTCCGGATGGATTCTAATTTATCCTCGATTATTATTGGAAGCGTTTCTACACCGTTTAACACATGACCCCTTGCCTCGACAAAGTCTTTTTTAAAAGTGGCGGCTATTGCGGAAAGAAGCGCCTTTTTCTTTTCCTTTTTATTCATTTTCTTTTCAAAATCTTTTTCAGGTTTCGGGGGGTGAGCTTTCCTACCCTTAACCGCTTGCGGAACGAATCTTGCCGTGTAGTTTAAAAATCCTTGACCATGAATTCTTTTCATCCTTGCCATCTCACGGTTCATCATTGTAAAGTATGTACCTCTTCTTCCATGATAGTGAGCTGATGTCCTTTTACCTGCCAGTTCGTCGGCTCCATATGGTTGTCTTTTTTTGGATTGTTCAGAAATAAACGCTCTTTGTATAAGGTCAAGCCTGACAGTTTCCAAGAAAGTTTTGCCTAAAGAGATCGTCCCCTTTTTACTTCCATCCATTTTATACACTGGAATTGAAATTTTGGACATAGTTTCTCAGCAAATGTTATTAACATTTTAGATAAGTTATAGTATAAGTATACTTAAATTTTTATTTAAATGTTTAGTGATTTGATGCTTTCTCTTATTCTTTTGGATTTGAGATTGTGTATATAGTTAGGATTGAAATGTATGTTTTCGATTTTATTGTTTATAGGCTTTAACATGATAAACAAAGTTTATAAAAATAAAATCAATATCAATCAAATGAAAAATCTGGAGTACAAAATTGGAGAACTGGAAATCAATCCAGATAAATTAAGATTTGATGGACCAATCCCATACTATTCAAGCCATAAGTTTGTGGTAGAACTCGTGAATGATATTGCTTCTATTTATGTCGCAGAGGGTGAAAGACACATGTATATTGCTTTAAAATTTGGACTAGATGAATCACATTTGGTTGGTGGCGGAAGCCTTTATTTAGATAGAGAAGGAAGATTGGTATTGAATGATTATTCAGGTGATTATGGTGCAATTCCGAAGGCGGTGGCAAAGAGATTCGCGGAGTTAATTATCCCAGAATTGAAAAAAATAGGAATAGAGGTCGATGAAATTGAGGTCAACCCGTGCGAATCTTACATAAATGATTTTTGGAAAAAATGAGTTTCTGAATGAATACACACATGATTTTGTGAGATAATAAGACTTAAGATTTCAATGGGAAATATAGTATAATTTTGGACTGAAAAATCTAATGAATTTAAAAAACCATTTTAACCCAATCAATAGAAACTAAGAACTGAAAAAATTAAATTTATTTAAATATACACCCTTAAGTAATTTATTATGACAAAACGCACCCAACAAATCATAAGGCTTGCTGAGACTAATTTAGATGGTAATAGGCTCGTCTCTGTAGCGATAAGAAGAATTAAAGGCGTGAGTTTCATGCTTTCAAATGCCATAACAAAGGCATTGGGTCTAGAAGGGAAAAAACTGTCGGAACTTAGCGAGGCTGAACAAAAGAAACTCGAGGAAGCAATATATAATCCCCAGAAAATAGGGATTCCTTCTTGGATGTTTAATAGGAAACGAGACCCAGAAACTGGAAAGGATATGCATCTTATAGCATCTAAATTAGAACTTACACAAAAAATGGATATAAATCTGATGAAAAAACTAAAAACTTATAAAGGTGTAAGACACGCTGCTGGACTTCCTGTCAGGGGACAGAGAACAAGAAGCTCATTCCGTAAGAAAGGTAAGACAGTAGGCGTTATGAAGAAATCAAGACAGCAAGGTAAGAAGTGATAATATGAGGAGATTAAGAAAAAAGTCCAAAAGACCAAAACGTCCGTGGGACGCTGAAAGAATAAAAGAAGAAAAGGCTTTGATGAAAAAATACGGTCTAAGAAGAAAAAGAGAAATATGGAGAGCTGAAGCTATTCTTAGAAGTTTCAGACAGAGAGCAAGGGAGCTTATTGCAACAAGAGATAAACAAAAGGAAAAAGCACTGATAGGTAAACTTTCAAGAATGGGGCTACTTCCTGAAAAAGCAGAAGTTGAAGATGTTTTGGGCCTGAATATAGAAAATATACTCGACAGGAGATTACAAACCATGGTGTTTAAAAAAGGTCTTGCCAAAACGCCACTTAGTGCAAGACAAATGATAGTTCACGGTCATGTTTATATAGGAGAAAAAAGAATAGTTTTTCCATCATACTTAGTAAACGTTGAGGAAGAAAACAAAATTATTGTTAAGGGTGTTACAAGGGGGGTCACGCATGGAAAAGAAACAGGAAAAAAAGAAAACGAAAAGTGAAACAACCAAAAAAGTAGAGAAACCTGAAGCAAAGGTTAAGAAAAAAGTAGAGAAACCTAGAATGCTTCCAACACCTTTAGAAGAAAGGTGGGGAATAGCACACATATACTCATCTCAAAACAATACAATAATTCATATAACAGACATAACAGGAGCTGAAACGATAGCGAGATACTCCGGAGGTATGATAACCAATAAGGACAAAGACAAGGGAACAGCATTTCCAGCGATTCAGGCTGCAAGAAAAGCTGCTGAGGATGCCCTAAACAAAGGCATAAAAGGTGTCCACTTGAAAATCAGGGCACCAGGGGGTCAAAAAAAGAAAGTTCCTGGTGAAGGAGCTCAACCTGCAATAAGAGCGCTTGTTAGAGCTGGTCTTAGAATAGGTAGAATCGAGGATGTAACCCCTATCCCACATGATGGATGTAGGAAAAAAGGAGGTAGGCGCGGTCGTAGAGTATAAATTGTTTTCTTATCAATTCAATAAAGATAAATTTAAGGTAAAACCGATAATTAAGAAAAATCGTGAGTAACATGGCAAAAGGGCATAAACCGAGGGCGGGTAGCAGAGCATTTTGGCCGAAAAAAAGAGCCAAAAGAATATATCCGCAAATAAAAAACCCACCCGAAGAAAAAACCCCAAAACCACTAGGTTTTGCTGGTTACAAAGTAGGGATGACAAGAGCTGTTTTCATAGATAATAGGAAAGAAAGCCCGACAGCTGGACAAGAAGTAGTAAAACCGGTAACTATTATAGAAGTCCCTAATCTTGTAGTTGTTGGGATAAAAGTGTATGAATTGACAACAGATGGTTGGAAAAACATCGATACTATAATGGCAGAGAAACTGCCAAAGGATCTTATAAGAAAAACGCATATACCAAAAAAACCTGAAACAAAGAAAAAACTGGAAAAAACAGAAAAAATTGTAGAATCTGGAGAAGAAGATAAATATGAAATAAGGCTTCTTGTACAAACAAAACCAAGAGAATCTGGAATAGGTAAGAAAAAACCAGAGCTTTTTGAAATACCTCTCGGTGGTAGTTTGAAAGAAAAGTGGGAATATGCAAAACAAAAACTTGGTCAAGAAATAAAGGCAGATGAGGTTTTTGAGGTTGGAGAGTTTGTTGATGTTATCGCTGTTACAAAAGGTAAGGGTTTCCAAGGGCCCGTGAAAAGGTTTGGAGTTAAGATAAGACCTAGAAAGCATGAAAAGAAAAGAAGGCATGTTGGAAATATCGGTGCCGTGACTCCTGGGAGGGTTCTTCCCGGAAAAATAGCAATGGCTGGGCAACTTGGTTACCAAACAAGGACGGAATATAATAAAATGATCGCAAAAATTGGGAATGATGGACTAAACATAAAAGGTGGTTGGCTTCATTATGGAGAAGTTAAAGGAAATTATATGGTTATTACTGGTTCTGTTCCTGGCCCAAAAAAGAGATTGATAATGTTAAGAAAAGCTGTAAGGGCTCCAAAAAACGGTGAGAAACCAGAATTGAAAGAAATATTTCTTGAAAGCCAACAATAGTAAAAAGAAAGTATTTAAATGTTATTTTTTATATTTTATTCATGAGTTGTTATGAATTAGTAGTAAGAACGAAGGTGAGTGTGAACCCAGAGTTAGATCCAAGTATATGGTTTCTTAATGAAGAAGGTTATGAGCTTTTTTCCAAAATGAGGGAAAGAGGGGAATGTAACGATTTTGAACATTGTTTAGAAACATATCTTCGTGATGAATTGGGAATAGATGGAATATATGTTTATTTTATAGGTTGGAAGGGGGAGCCAATAACATATAAAAAAAGGGGCATATTGAAAGCATTGGCCACTGATGAGAGAGCAAAAAATGCTTTTGAAAAAATTATTGAAAATTATTTTTTGGAAGTTGATTTTGAAATCAAAGAAAGGGATTTTTAAACTACTCCGCTCCGTAGAAAACGAGGTCTATCGCGAAGATTATAACCGGAATTGAAACAATTGTAATTAACAAAAAAATTATAAAGAGTGTAAGATTTTCGGAGATATAAAATGAGTATGTTAGATAAGCGATTATCGAGAAAAATATTATACAGAGAGCGACCACGAAGATTTTTTCGCGTACAGTGAAAAATTTCGCAGAAAGATATTTCCTCCTCTCTTCAGGTGTCCATTTTCTTGCCATAGTTAAAATTTATGTGACATGAAATAAAATATTTGCCTTAATTATCATTTTTTGGTTTTGCTCACAAAACCGCATCTCACACACAATTTCCAAGCTTTTTTCCTAAATTGTTTCACGCTTATTATATGCAATCCGCATTTATCACATTTAGTTTTCAGAATTGTCAATTTTCCCTTTCCCGGAAGTGAAAATGTTTCAGTACACTTAGGATAATTGGAACACCCTATGAAACGTTTTCCATTTCCTAGTTGTTTTATTTCTAAATCGCCACCACACTTACATTTTCCTATAGTTGTCTCTTCCTTTATCAGCTTTTTTATGCCCTTTAGCAATTCTTCTCCTATACTTTTCTGATTGTTTTTGAATTTTTCAAGTATTTTTCTCAATGTAATTTCTGACTCTTTCACAACATCTTCTCTTTTCTTTTTATTGTTTTCTATGTCCTCCATCTCCTTTTCAAATTGTCTTGTTAAATCAACTGAAACAATTTCAGGGCAGTACTTATCCAGAGCTGATATGACTGATTTGCCAAGCTCTGTTACGGTTATGTTTTTGTCTCTTATGTAACCTCTGTCATAAAGGGTTTGTAATATTTGTGCGCGAGTACCTTTAGTTCCTAGAGAAAGAGATTCCATTGTTTTTAGTATCGTTGCCTGAGTGAAACGTTTTGGTGGTTGAGTCTCTTTATCTAACAATCTTATCTCTTTCACCTCGACCAGATCGCCTTTCTTCGCAAACGGTAAAATGATTTCTTTGAACTTTGAATATGGTTTATAAAAATCCATCCAATTCGGCTTAACCGTTCTGACTCCTTCGGTTAAAAATGTTTCATCGGAGATTACAATATTTATTTTCACAGATTCTCTCACAGCAGGGTCTGCAAAGACTGATAAAAATCGTTTCACTATCAAATC
>CAYYWW010000006.1:0-16981 GCA_964475515.1 uncultured archaeon
AGATCAAGTCTGTATAACAAAGCGGACAAGCTTTTGACTGCTTGTCCTTGAGTGAGTTGTTGTTTTACAGGAAAATGATTAAGTTAGAAATCCGTTGAATTGTTTCGCACTGTATAGATGTTATTTGTAATTGTTAGAAATATTGCTAACAGTAAAATAATTAGAAAGGGTTAATTTTGTTTTATAAAATATCCTTTTCACTCACTATGACGAAATCTCCAACTGACTTCACCGCAGAAAATGGTACTAGAAATTTCTTTTTTTCGTTTTCCTGCAGATTCAATGTTTTTGCATGCGACGTCGCTTCTGAGAGTATCAAATTTATAAGCTCTCCTGATTCAACAACATACTCTATGTCACCAACCACACCGAATTTTTTGCCTGTTTCTTCAGAAATCAAAATCTTTCCTATCAACTCACGTCCTCTTACTCTTTCCTCCATAATGACCTCCAGTAAATATTTATAAGAGTATTTTAAATGTATTATTTTTAAATTT
This sequence comes from uncultured archaeon, assembly GCA_964475515.1. Classification (GTDB taxonomy): domain Archaea; phylum Aenigmatarchaeota; class Aenigmatarchaeia; order QMZP01; family QMZP01; genus CAYYWW01. Next base: position 498 of record CAYYWW010000006.1, read on the forward strand.
TTCTATGCCTCAACTACAATTGTTTGGTATTTAGCTGAAATCATGTATTTATAACTTTTTCCTATTTTTTTTCTTTCGACAAATCCCTGATCCATCAATCTTTTAAGTATGTTGTTTACCGCCCTTATGGCGTTGCCTTTGTTTTTGTACTCTTCCGAGCTCATGTTTTTTATTATCTCTGATGGTGTTAGTTCTCCTTTCTGCCTCAGTATATTCATAACTGCTTTTTGTTTTTCCGGCAACAACTCTATTGTTTGAAGTGGAATCCTTTTTTCATGTGAAGACTCCTTTATAAAGTAAGAATCTATTGTTGTTATGTTCTTATTTAATGCCTCTTGGACTATTTCATTACATACTCTTAAAACTTCTCTGGGAAAACCCGCAGTTCTTTCATAGATGAAGTCTAGAACATCACCCGTAAATGGTTTTATGTCTTCCCCACCAACTTTTTCTATTCTTCTCTTTATAAGTTCCCTCATCTCAGATTTTGTTAAATTAGTCAGTTTAATTGAAATTGTTATCCTTTTCATGAATGTTTCCAAATTTTGTTTCAGAATTTTTTCAAATATGGGAAGAGCTGCTATTACAACCGACATGTTTTCTATTTGATCCGTTATTGTCCTCAACCATTCCAAACTTTCTAAGGATGCTTCATGGCACTCATCGAGAAGGAGAAAAAATCTTTTGTTTTTTAGTTTTTTGTTAACTTCTTCGCTTAGATTGTAAAGGTTTACTGTTTTTTTTCTTAAAAATGAAAAGAGGCCTGGCCTTATTATTTTATCGAAAACGGATAACCAATCATTTGGATCTTTGGGTGGTTTTGGTAGGTACATAGCGTTGTCATTACCTAATCTTTCAAGTAAATGTTTCAAAAATGTTGTCTTACCTGAACCTGTTGGCCCCAAAACCATAAGAAACTTTTCACCAGAAAGGAGGGCAGAATAAACCTTTTCTCTTTCATTTTCATAACCAACAAATACATCAGGCATTATCTTAAATGCGAATGGATTTGACTGCCAATTAAATACCTCTATAGTTTTTTCGTTCATGTTCGTTCATTTTCTTATTGAATGCAATATTTAAAAAATTTCACACATTACATATGAAGTTACGTGAACAAAATCTTAATTTTGTGTATATTTTTATATTTCATTCTTCAACTTATATATTATGAGATTATTTATTGCTATTGATTTGACGGATGAAATGAGAAAAAAGATAATAGAGATAAAGAAAAAATTAACATCAGGTGAATTTGATGTGAAGTTCGTTGAGCCAGAAAATCTTCACATAACCTTGAAATTTTTAGGAGATGTTGAAGAAGACAAAATAGGGTATATTTATAGTGTTTTAGAAAATGTTTCAAAAAAATTCAAAGGTTTCAATGTGGAAATAAAGGGTTTGGGATATTTCGGAAGTTCCAAGTTCATACGTGTGATATGGCTTGGCATAGAAAAAGGGTGCTCAGAGATTGTTTCAATAAGCGAACAATTAGAGAAAGAATTGGGATTTTTGAGGAAAAATGAGTTTAAAACCCATTCACCACACATAACAATTGGTCGTGTAAAATCTGGCAGAAACAAAGATAAACTTTTAAGGTGCATAGAGGAGTTGAAGGACGTGAACTTAGGTGAAATGAACGTGAACGTGATAAAACTCAAAGAAAGTATTTTAACAAAAAAAGGTCCTATATACAGCGATTTAAAAAGTTTTAAACTTTCGTGAAACAGTTTGAAATATAAATTCACGCGGGGATAATATTTATGAAAATAAAGGATGTGCTTAAAGAAGTTTTATCTGAAGAAGAAATAAAGAACCTTAGAAGTAGTTTTGATATTGTTGGTAACATCGCTATAATAGAGGTACCAGAAGAGCTTGAAAACAAAGAAAAAATAATAGCAGAAGCTTTGAGAAAAGTTCATAAAAACGTTAAAACTATTTGCAGAAGATTGGACGAGAGGAAAGGAAAATTCAGACTCAGAAAAATAAAAAAAATACTGGGAGAATCTACCGAAACTGTTCACACAGAGTTTGGATGTAAATTTAAACTTGATGTGAAAAAAGTGTATTTCTCACCGCGAGAAAGTACTGAAAGGAAACGAATAGCTGATTTAGTAAATGATGGTGAAACAATTCTTGTGATGTTCGCCGGTGTTGGTCCTTATGCTATAATTATAGGAAAACACAAAAACGTTAAAAAAATATATTGTGTAGAGATAAACAAAAATGCATGTGAATATATGAAGGAAAACGTGAAACTAAATAAACTAGAAGGTAAAATTGAAACGATTTGTGGAGATGTGAAGGACGTGTGTGAAACATTTTATGGTAGATGTGACAGAGTTATAATGCCTCTTCCGCTAGAGGGTTACAAATACCTTCCAATTGCATTGAAATGTTTGAAAAAGAACGGATTTATACATTTTTATCATACAGGCCACGAAGACGAATTGTTTAAAGAAGCGGAGATTCACGTGAAAAAAGCATGTATGGAGGCAGGTAAAAAGTTTAAGATTGTTAATAGGAAGAAAGTTTTACCTTATGCGCCCAGAGTTTGGAAAATATGTCTTGATGTGAAAGTGTATGAATAAGACTCAAAATCTTTATAGTCTTAGAAAAGAGATATACTTATTCCTAAATTCTGTAGCAGAAATTCATATAAAATTATAGAGAATAAAAAGATGAAGATGAAAAGCACTATGGTGTATTTGCTTTCGTGTTTCATATACATTTTTCTGTGCTTTTCGTGTGCTATATCCAACAACTCGTCCCCAAAAGAAACTGAAATAAATGTCCCAATCGCGGATACCACAATTAAAAACCAATACGGGTAGGGATTTGTGAGAATGTGGTGAAACAGTTTCAAAACAATGGTTTTTTGATAAACTTCGTTGCTAAAAATAAGCGAATAAATGTTCAAACTTATAGCGAAGCACCACACCATTATTTCAGAATAGAACATTCTTATCCTAGTTAAAATTCTCACGGGGAAATCGAGTAAGAAACCAGCATCTGCTATGGGTGTACAAAGAACAAAAAAGCTCCACGTAAGAATGGTTATTATACTCCCCTCACCAGTTCCATATCTAGTGCATATAAACACCCAGTATGCAAACAAAAGAGAAAGTAAAAGTATAAACTTCGTTAAGGTTTTTCTTTTAGTTTGATGTTTTATCAAGTCTCTTCTTCTTATTTTTTCTGACCTTATATGTCTTTTTTTCAACATAATCAACCTGAGATTTTCCTCCTCATAAAATTATCGAGCAAAGAAAATGCTTCATCCATAACCTCTATGGGTGGTAAGACAACGGATCTGAAATGATTTTTCCCAAAAACGGGATCAAACCCTGAACCATAAGGCAAGGCTATTCCGATATTCTTTAGGACATCATAAGAGAATTCTTCATCGCTTTTCCACACACCATTAAGCTCTATTTTAGGAAATATGTAGAAAGCGCCTTCAGGTTTAACTGTTGATATTCCTTTGATTTCGTTTAATCTCTTAAATGCAAACTCTGCTCTCTCTTTTATTTTTTTCACAAGCATTGGAATATGTGAATCGTCATTAAACGCTCTTGCACATGCTTTCATAATAGGGGTGCATGCGGATAATCTTTGCCTTGCTTGTGCTCTTATGCCTTCTTTTATTTCGTTTAATTTTCCTTCTGGATCATGAAAATATATGTAGCCACACCTCCATCCTGGAACCAAATAAACCTTTGAGAATCCGTTCAAACCTATAACTGGAACGTCATTGGAGAGTGAAGCTGTGCTATGAAAATCCGTTTCGCCGAAAACTAATCTGTCATATATTTCATCGGATGCTATCGGTATATCAAATTCTCCGGCTATGTTTATTATCTTCTTTAGTGCCTTTTTATTTAGAACGGATCCGGTTGGGTTGTTAGGGCTTATAATTACAATTATTTTTGTTTTATTTGTTATTTTATACCTGAGATCGTCTATGTCTACTTGCCATTTGTTTTCTTCATCAAGCTTATAAGTTACTGGCACACCACCAGAAAATTTTGTTAGCTCACGATAAACAGGATATGCAGGTCCTGGCATCAATATCTCTTCTCCCTTTCCAGGATGTATAATAGCATTTAACATCAGTTGTATTCCTTCACTTATCCCGTTTGTTACAACAACATCCTTAGTGCTTATGTGCACCCCATTTACATTTTTTTCCTTCTTAACAATTGCATTTATTAGCTCCTCGTCGCCGTCAGAATCAGAGTAGTGTCCTGCTTTGCCATTAACAACTTCTTTGAGTGCATTTTTCAGATGCTTCGGCGTATCGAAATCAAACTTATTGGGATCTCCTATATTAAACCAGAATATCTTCTTTCCTTTCCTTTGCAATTCCTTTCCAACTATAACAAGATCTCTTATAGGTGATTTCAAATTTCTGCATCTATCACTCATTTTGAGTTGGACCATAAACCATTCATTCCAAGCTTTTTAGTATTTGAATATTTAGTCTGGAAGAATTTATTAATGAAACTTAAAATTAGGGCTTTAACAACACGGAATATCCTAATGATAATTAAGATGAAAGAATGAAGCCCCGGGAGGGGGTTGAACCCTCGACCTGCTGGTCTCTTTTGTTATCATAACCCCTTGGGTTCATAAGACCAACAATACAAGCCAGCTGCTCTTTGCCGCCCCACTCGTTTAGACGAGTGGGGTACCACTGAGCTACCGAGGCTTTAATGTTTATTTAATTTCTGATTTTAAAATTTTAACAACATAAACCTTTAAATATTAATATGATCTCATTACCATTTGAATTGAGTAGTGTCGATCTCGTTCTCATATTTATGATTTTAATACTATTTGCTTTTATCGCCATAAAGATATTTCAATACTTTCTGAAAATAGTTTTAACATCAGTTATATTCGGTTTTTTCCCCCTTTTGTCTGGTTTTTTTGGTTTGGGCATTGATTTAACTCTAAACAACATACTTTGGTTCATGTTGCTTGGCGCGATGTTTTTCTTAGCGTACAGCTCCATAAATTTTGCGCTCAAAGTCACCAAAACTATAATTTCACCCTTTACCAAACTTTTCAAACGAAAAAAAGAGAGCAGATGAATCAACCGGTTATTTCCTCTATTATTCTTTTTTTTCCTCTTGTTAGATTGTAGCGAACATAGAGGTTAACTTTGTCTCTGTTCCAGTTTAAAGTCTTTGTAGTTCCATCGTATTCTATTTTTAGAGTAAATGAGGGATTAACACTCGTAAATGTTGTCTTATTTGTAGAGTTGTCTTTTACAAAAAGATTCTTGCTTGTTGTTGATATGTTTAGAGTAATGGTTATATTTTTATCAAGAAAGTTTCCTACTGTTATATCAACTCCTGTGTCGTTTTTTTCAGAGACTAACCAAATGGATGAGTACTTTATCATTCTCTCTGCTAATACACTGTCTAAAAATCTGCTAAAATCAACCAGTGTGCTTGTTCCATTGCTTTCGTTCAAACCGAAATTCAAAGCTTTTGGTATTTCTTTTTTTATGTTGTCCGAGTAGAAAGACATATCATCGGACTCTGTTACTATTATTTTTTGTGTGAGCCCGACACTTCCTATAAAGAAAGCAATTACAAGAAGCAAAGCTCCCCATAAAAAGAACTGCCCTTTAATCCTCTTATCAGATATTTTTGATATGTCAGTAAAGGTATAACTTAATGATTCTCGGTTCATATATATAGTCTCCAGATATTATATAAGTGCCTACCCATACGTTTTCTGTATTAGGCTTATCCCCAACACAATTTCCAACAGATTGGCATATTTCTATGCTGTGGTTATAATTGTATAATTCTATTTGAGAATTGAGCCCAGAATAATCATTATTCACAGCATAACTCCTGAGTACACCTTTTTCATCGAGGTTTTTTAAAATTTTGTAAGCTTTTATTTCAGTTTCTTCGGGTGTTTGAACCTTTATCAGGCCTCCACTAATAATCATGACAAAGGTTATTATGATTGTTATTGCCATGAACGATTCTACGATGTGCCAGAAACCTCTCATAATTAAGATTTAGTTTCTCTTCTTATTATCTTTAAGATTTGGCTCAAGAATTAAGCATATTGTACAGCAGATTATAATTTCTACAACTCAATCACATAAAGTTCAACGTAATCGCACATTGGAACAATGATCTCTATTTTTTCCAAAGCCTCATAAACCCTTTCTCTTTCTTCTTCTGGAAGTTTTTGTGTCAGCATCTTTACATCCCCTCTAAGCAACTTCTCAAATTTCCTTCTTAGTTCCAATCTTCCTACCTGAAATCCTAAAATCTCAACATAAACTTTATCTTTTTTCTCGGGAACTATTGACCTGCTCAGCACAGCGTGGAAATATTTTTCATCTTCTGGGGGATGCCAATATCCATTTTCTCTATAAAAATCATCTACTCTTCTCAAAGCAGCCCAAAGCAGACGCGGTAAATAAGGATTGTTAGAATCCCTTATCTCTTTCAGTAATTCAGAACCACTGCGTGAATCGAGTTTAGAAAGAAGGTATCTGTATATCTCTTCTCCGCTAACCTCATCTGGATTGTATATTCTATTTCTCCAACTTTCTTCTTTTCTCCGTCTTAAACCTTTATATAGGGTAAGGAATCTCTTCAAATTCATAAATTTTAATTAACAGAAATTTATTTAAAGATTATGAAAAGCGTATTACAGAGCAATTACGAAAAAACTAAGTTGAAAAATACATTAATGAAAATTTACGATGCTTTACTTTCTCATTTTGGAAATCAAAACTGGTGGCCTGCGAATAGAAATTTTGAATCAGGTGAATGGGAAATTTGCATAGGTGCGGTTTTGACACAAAACACAAACTGGAGAAATGTAGAGAAAGCATTGGATAACCTCTCAAAAAACAAAAAAACAACAATTGTATCTATTTTAGAAACACCGATAGAAGAATTAAAGAAAATTATAAGACCAGCGGGCTTTTACAACCAGAAAGCCGAAAGATTAAAAATTTTTTCAAAATTTGTACTAAAGTTCGGCTCACTTGAAAGTTTTTTGAAAAACGTTAAAAGAGAGGAATTATTGAAATTGAAGGGTATAGGCCCTGAAACAGCTGATTCCATACTCCTTTATGCAGGAAACAGAGCATATTTCGTGGTTGATGCATACACAAAAAGGGTTTTCTCAAGATTTGGTTTTATAGATGTGAACGAAAAATATGAAACAATTCGTAAATTCTTTGAAGAAAACCTTCCAAGAGATGTAGAAATATATAAAGAGTTTCATGCACTTATTGTTGAACTTGCAAAAAACTTTTGCAGGAAAAAGCCTGTTTGTGATAGATGTCCGTTGTTAGAAATGTGCTTATACACGCGTAAAAAATAAAAAATTAAAATCTATACTCTACTTATGCAATTGGTGTACCAGGTAGGCGAGTTAGACATAGATTTAGATAACTTGAAGTATGAGGGAGTAGATCCCGACATGGCAGCACACAGATTCATCGTGGAGCTTGAAGAAAGTAGTGAAGGTTTTGTTGCTTCTATATATGTTGCTCCTGTGAGAAGGCATAGAGTAATCGCTCTTAGGCATGAAATAGATGAATCTAAAATAGCAGGCGGTGGTGAAATATTTTTAGATAGAGAAAATAGGTTGGTCTTAGCTGATTTTTCAGGAGATTATGGTGCTGTACCGAATTATGCTGCAAAGGCGTTTGGACATATCATTGAAGATATTTTGGAAAAAAGAGGTGTAAAAATAACTGATGTTTTGGTTGACATGTATGAAGAGAAACTCAATGAGAAGTGGTTAAATTTGGATCAAATATAAAATTGTATCAACGCAATTTCTAATTCCAAATCAGAAAAACCATAAAAATAACGATAACCCGCTTGCTATCAAAAAGCCTGTTATGAAGTTCGAAAACGAAATCATTAAGACAAGTAGAAAAACTCTTCCGAAATTTATCGTAATCTCTCTGAATACTATGTATTTTAAGACTTCAGTTCTGTTTGCCTTGTCGTAGCTCATTGCCTCAAATGGTATGCTCATTGTTATTCTACTTATCCCATAAAGAGAGTCAACAAAAAGTACCTGGTAGCTTGTCTTCACGAGTGACTTTATTATCCATATAACAGATGTTGCAGCAGATCCTATTTTTAAGATAATTCTTCTGTTGATATCTGAAAAGAATCCTATGACAAACGAGAAGATTGTAGAAAAAAAGATGGAGAGTGATATTATGAAGCCCAGCGTTGTATAGCTGTTGTTAAGTATATGAAAAAATATGAAGATCGGCCACACTACATAAAATGTAACATTCTCTGCCCCAAAACCAAAGAAGGATAAACCATCTCTAATTTTTTGATTTCTTTTAATTCTTTTCAAAGAAAATATTTTTTTGAAAGAAAAATGAAACGGTTCATGAAAATCCTGGGAAAAAAACAAAGGCACTGCTGATAGTAGCAAAAGTGTTGAAGCGAAAATAAAAAGTAGATGAAAACCAAGTGTTGTTATGATAACACCTCCTACAAAAGGTCCCAATGCATTGAATGTGAATATGAGACTAAAAACAACTCCAACTTGTTTTCCTCTTTCTCTGCTCTTACTAAATTTTGAAAAATCCATGTGATATGCTACCCAAAATAATGCCGAGTATATTCCAAAAATTGTTGCTGGGAGAAAGAGCGGCCATTTAAGTGTATCTAATGTATACATCAAAAAGTAAAAAGTTATGAGAAAGGGTACACTTAGAAAAATGGAGTGTTTGAACCCAATCTTTGCTGAAATTTTAGCACTGGGAAATGCCAAAATTATATGTGTCATAGTTACAATGAGATAAAAAGTAAAGACGTGAGTAAGTTGATAACCCATTTTTAGTAAATAGATGGGAATAAAAATAGAGATCATGGAGAGGGCAAATGACCTTAAAGCCATACTAATGTATAATTCATCGAGCTCTCGACTCCTCAGAAAATGTAAAAAATGATGATGACCATGCATTAGATTGATTTTGTCTGATCACCTAATAAATTTTACCTTATTCGCTCGATAATTATTTTTTGAGAGTTATTGTTAATTTATAAAATGCAAATAGTGCCCACACTGTTTCAAGAATTATAAACGGTATGCTGTTTAAGATATACGCATAGTAGACAAGAAGAGCGCTACCGATTATATTGAAAACATTGTAAACAATAGAATCCTGCATAATTTTTTTGAAGAGGTTGAGAACGAAAGCAATTAATAAAAGCGACATCCCGCTTGCTCCAATCACAAGAACAATGTCCATATGAATGAATTTGTTCCGTTAGTATAAAAGATTTTTATTTCAAAACCTTTCCTGTTTCAGAAAACCACAGATATAGATCCAACTCTGCTAAGCTTAAATTTAGACGCTTTGCTATTCTCCTCAGCGTGTCTTCTATTTCAAGGTATCTTCTTTTTGTCAATGTTTTTGAATTTTTGATCATACCGTGCTTTATCAATATGTCAAATATGTGAAAATCTATAATTGCCAAATTCTCATAGCCTATGTTTCTTAGAAAATGACTTGCTTCTTTATATCCAATCCCTTTAATGTTTTTCACCATCCATTCTCTTAATTCATATCCATTACCGAAAGACCGAATTATGTTTTTTAATGAGTCTTTGTATTTCCTTGCCTCTACAATGTATCTTGCTCTTGTATTTGGATACCGATGGCCAAGCTCCCTTAATCTTTTTGCTAACTCTGGCTCCTCCAGAGTCAGAAATTCTTCTCCTATTTCATCCTGTATTTTTATACTTCTCTCAGCATTGAAGTTTGCTGTCAATATGCAAAAGCAAAGCTCTTTGAAAATTTCATTGCTTGGTTTTTTACCAGTTTCCTTGAATTCTTTTATTCTGGCTTCTATTACTTTCTTTATATCAGTTTCCTTCAACCTTTCAATAGATTCTAATAATTGTTTCATTTAACGTTTCTTAGTATTTTTCACATTTAAGTTCGAAGTAGTTCTTGGGATGGCCGCATGAAGGGCATTTCTCTGGTGGTTCTTCCCCTTCATGTACGTATCCGCATTTTCTGCAAACCCAGTAAACTTTCTTATCTTTTTTGAACACACTATTATTTTCAAGTTCATTTAACAATTTTTTGTATCTCTCTTCATGATGTTTTTCTGCTACAGCGATAGCTCTTAACCTCGCTGCGATTTCTGGGAAACCTTCCTTTTCTGCTATATCAGCAAATTCTGGATACATCTTTGTATGTTCATAGTTCTCTCCAGCTATTGCAGCTTTCAGGTTTTCCGCTGTGTTGCCGAGAATCGTTGGAGCCACTGCTTCAACCTTTATCTCATCCAAACTTTCATTACTTTTCTTTTTTAATTCATTGATCAATCTGAATAACCATTTTGCGTGTTCTCTTTCATTTTCCGCCGTAATTAGAAAAATTTCTGCAATCTGCTCAAATCCCTCCTTTTGTGCAATTTTGGCATAGAATGTGTACCGATTTCTTGCCTGGCTTTCACCAATGAAAGCTTTAACTAAATTTTGAATTGTCTCTTTCACAATTTCACCCCCAGTTAATTATTTCTTGGTTTACTTTCTTTTTACAACCGCGACGGCCTTTTTTTCACCTCTTTAATTATTTATATTTTTGTTTAATTTATGGGTATGGTTGAATATGTAATTACGATGAAATAGATCGTGCTAACTGTTTATCTTAAATCTCAAAAATCCCCCTATACCACCAATACTCAGAAAGCGCTCCCCCGCTTCATGGTTTGATGTTATTATAAATATTTTGGCTCCTTGTTTTTCTGCTTGTTCCACGATATTTTCGAATTCCGATAATTTTTCTTCAGATACAAGGAGTGTTTCAACTGCTCCATATTCTACTGATTTCCTTGTTTCTTCTTTTCCATAAACAACCAAACCGTCCTTTTTTATTTCTGAAAAAAATTTTTCTACCCACTGTGTTTCTTCCGCTATTCTTGTTTGAAGCAAAACTTTGTCAGCGGATTTTTTTAGAACTTCGTTTATGCCTGGCTTTCCGACATCGCTTGCATGCTCCAAAACTATTTTTTTCAAGAGCGATGGTCGTTTTTCTTTTATGTAGTTATAAAGATTTTCCCTTTCAAAGCCAGGCCCTGCTATAATTATACTTCTGTGGTCCTTTTGTCTCTCTAACACGTCTGTTATTTGCTTGTAGTACGAATTTTTGTCTTCGTCTTCCTTTTCCATTTTGCTTTTCCTAAAGGTGATAGAACCCAAAAGTTCGACGCCAGACTCTTTGAGACTTGCAAAATCTGCTCGTTCTCTGTCGATCATGCATATAAAAATCAATGGTTGCTTTATTTTAGCTTTTTTTAAACGTTCTATATGGTATTTTTTCCATTCTTTTTTGATAGTCAGAGTCATTCCTTGTTCTATTTGAATGGTATGGTAAGAATTTAGATCGATGTCTTCAGGGCCTTCTTTTATTTTTCCCGTAAGTCTTAGCTTACCCGTATCTTTATGAAAACTTACCTTTTCGACCTCTATGGTTAGTGTAACAGGCCTGTGCTCTCCTTTAATTATCTCTTGTCCTCTTTTAATTGTAATCTTTCTTTTAGTCTTTCCTCTGACAAGGTCTCCTGTCTCTAAAACCTTACTTAAATGCCACACGTCTTCGGGTGTTTCTATCTTTAATTTCACAGTCCCTTCTTTTCTGTCAAACCAAATTATTCGCATATTTATTTGTTGTTCTACAAAATATATAACATATGAAGGGCCTTGATGACTTTGTATACGTTCTTGCTGTTGCAATCGCATTAATAACAGTTTTCATCGTTATATCTCCCTATATCACCCAAACTGCGAAGGGAGAAACAAAAGTTATAGAAAGCTTTTCTTTAGGTAGAGTGGGCTTTTCAACGAGCACTCCCACTAAGGACATTGATTTAGGTTCTTTCAATGTTGGCGAGGTTCAGAAAGAATTGCTTAAAAGAGTAGTCAGAATGGATATATCTGCAGGTTTAACTTCATCTGAAGAAAGAGATGTTTTTGTGCACATACCTCAATGGCTTCTAGAGTCAAAACGAGGAGTAGTGATAAAATTCGATGTAAGAGATACAAACAAATATGGTAATCTTGTTATTTTGTGGAACGGCAAACAGATTGTAAATGACAGGTTAAGCCCGAGAAAATATGAGTTTTACATAGAGCCCAAGTATGTTCAAGCGTCGAATACGTTAAAAGTCAAGGCAAATGGTCCTGGATTGCTTTTCTGGGCATCGACCGTTTACAGGATAGAAGATTTCACAGTTGAGTTGGAGTATGGGCCCTCAAAACTCTTCTATTTCACACTTCTAAATAAAGAATTGGAGTCTTTTAAGAGCGGTAAGATAGAATTTTTCGCTAGAAGTTCCAATAATCTTGTAATAAAGGTTAACGGGGTTGAAATATTTAACAAAGCCCCCGACGGTGTTGAAACGGTTGAATTTGATGTTTCTGATGTTCCTTTAACAACAGGTGAAAATATTATAACTTTTTATTCTCCGCAAACCGTCATGGTTAACGGTGCTAAGCTGTATATTTACCTCTTTACCCAAGAAGTTGTAAAAACGAGAAATATCAATGTGAGCGAAGAAGATTATGAATTATTTAAAAACAATATTGGGAGGATCGACTATAAAGTCGATGATGTGCTAAGAGAGGGTATACTGAGAATACGTGTAAATGGGAATCTTGTGGAAGAAGCAAGGCCCGCACTAGGTTGGAATAATGTTACTTTTTCGGGTGATTTGATAGAAAAAGGTGAAAATACAATAGAGTTCAGCGCTACTGGAGAATTCTCTATATCAGAAGTTAATTTCGGTGTCCAGTATAAATAAAAAAGAAAAAATAAACCGCAAAAAATAAAGCGGTTTAAATTTTATTTTATCCGCCTATTCTAAAGACTTTTGTTCCGCAGTTGGGACAAAGGCCCTTTACTGCCTTTTTACCATTTTTTAGCGTTACATTTTGCGGGTTTTTTATTTCAACCTTTTTCTTGCATTTCACACAGTATGCTTCTGGCATAAAAAACCTCCTTTTTACATTTACCTTAATAATATATTGCAGAGTTATTTATAAAATTAGCGTCTTTACTTCTCTTTTTATCGATTTAATCTTTGGTATTCAAAATATGAATATACCAGTGTATAAACAGCTACCAATACAATCGGTACAATCAAGAAAAATACTGCGTATTTTGTGAAGATAAATCCTAAAAATGCAACTAATGCGGCGATTTTGAATAATTTTCCGCCCAGTTTGTGTGTTTTATTCCATACCTTTTCGTTGCTCAGTGTCCACGGTGTTCTTATTCCCACGAACCAATTTCTTTTTGCATTTTCTACCAAGATTCCTATGTAAAAGAAAAGGATACCGAATGCGGGGGAAATGGCCTGAGTCATGTTAAAAATTATTCCCATATTCCAAATCAGAATCAAAGCATAAATATATAGAAGAAATAACAACATTAGAACCATAAAGTAATCATAATATTTTCTGAATTTTTCAATGTTATGTTTAAGGGGGTCTATTTTTGGTATAATTATAAAAAGCAGAAACATGCTCGCGGAGAGAAGAGGAATCATGAGAAGTCCCCAGAACTTTGATACGTAATTATCTACTCGCCCTTGAAAATTCCAGTGAAAAGCGAGTTTATCCGGCATCTGAGGGTATAGATATGTTGCTAACGCAAAGGAAAGAAGAATTATACAAAGCGAAATAAATATACTAAGTCTCATTGTAATTGTTTAGGGTGGTGATTTAAATTAATTCGCTTCATTTGTTTTTGCTCATGAAATAAGCAGCAGCGCCGAGAACTCCAATTTCATGAAGTTTTGTTATTACAATTTTCGGTTTTTTTAACGTTGGCATTTGACCTCTGTCAATCTCTTTATAGTATCTCTCAATAGCAGGGTCAAACAATATTTCTTTATCCTTTGTCTGGCTTCCCATGCAAACGATTATATCTATTGGATTCCAAACAGAAACTATTTTGGCAAAAGAATCTGCTATCGCTTTTACCTGTACTTCCCTTATATACCTCTGAGGTTCTTTTTCAGGTTCTTCTCTGTATGCACTGTATACATGTTCTGCTGTTATTGATGCTACAATTTCTGCAAAGATTTCTTTTTTCCTAAGATCTTTGATTTCGTAAAAAGGTTTATCTTTTTTCTTAGCGTTTTCATTGTATTCTTCAAGTGTTTTATGGATGATCGGGTGGTTAAATTCTTTTGTTATTAGAAAATATTGCTTCGCCATGCAAGCTGCTCCGTTGCCGCTCACAAATATTTCCAGATGTCCCCTTGCTCCACAACCACAGAATAAGCTACTGTTAGGATCGTAAATCATGTGACCGATTTCAGCTGATGTTACATTAACACCGTTTCTGACAACAGCTGCGTTGAATCCTGTCGAATACGTAGCAACCGCAACGTTTTCATACCCAACGCCTTCACCATATTTAGCAGCAGCTTGAACTGCAGCTCTCATATCATTTGTTATCGTGACTTCGTGGCCCATCTCTTTCAAATCTCTTGCCAACGTTATTTCTTTCTTGATGTTAAAATTAGGTGAGTATTTAATTGTCAGATTTTCTTCGTCTATAACACCAGCAGACGCGATTCCAACTTTACATTTTTCTTCCAGCTCTTGAGAAACAAGTTTTGTCAATGTTTCATTGGTATGCACACTGTCCATTGGTAGTGTCTTTAACTCAACTACCTCTCCATTATCAACATCAACTTTGCCTATTCTTATTTTTGTCCCACCGATGTCGATTCCCCAAACATATTCTGTCATATTTTTTATTGATTTGGAAGAATTTATTAGTTACATGATGCATTGTATTGTGAATTAACACCTTATATTTATAAATTTTCCCTCTAATTGTTTATCATGGCAAAAATTCCGTTGGCAACATTTGAAAAGGTTTTAAAAGAGTCTAGAAAGGGTATAAGGGTATCTGAAGAGGCAGCAAAAGAATTTGTTGAAATCATAGGGGAGATAGCGAAAGAGATAGCTGCAGATGCAAGTGAATTAGCAGTTCATGCAAATAGGAAAACTATTTTAAAGAGTGACATAAAACTTGCTGCGAAAAGATTTAGAAAAAGTTAATAATTAGTTATTTTATTTGTGTACTGCTACCGAAAGAATTTAAAAAGAAAATATTATATAAATAATATGCCTTGTGGAAGAAAAAGGAAAAGAGCAAAAATTAAGAAACATAAGCTTAAAAAAAGAAGGAAAAAGATGAGGCATAAGAAGAAAAGGTAAATTATGGACGAATCAATTCAATCAAAGGTTTCTGTCGTGATACACAGTTTAGCTGGTATTATTGTAGGTTGGACATCAACGAATTTCGATGTTTGGATTTCATTTTTACTTGGAATTATAGCTCTTTTTGTAATAGGATACCTTGGCGAGTTTGCTTTTGGTAAAAAAGGCTTTAAATGGTGGGTGAGCAATGGTTTCATAGTTTACATTTTTGTTTGGTTAGCTTCGTGGATTTATTTTTTCAACGTGTTAGTATAAACAATTTAAATTGAACGGTAAATAAAGTTGATATGCTCCTAAAAATACCTGAAGATAGGATCGGAGTTCTTATAGGTAAACACGGAGAAGTAAAGAAAAGGATAGAAGACTCTACGCATTGTAGAATAAACATAGTTGACAATACTATAGAAATAACAGGGGACGCTATAGGTGTTTTAAATGCGCGAGATATAGTAAAAGCTATAGGTAGGGGGTTCTCACCAAAAAACGCGTTTAAGCTTTTAAAAGAGGGGACTGAGCTAATAATAATAAGTTTGGCAAATGAAACAAAAAACTCGAGAAAAAGGCTGTTTGGAAGAGTTATTGGAAGGTCTGGTAAAATAAGAAAGACATTGGAAATGCGAACAAACACCTCTATTTCTGTTTACGGAAAAACTGTATCAATCATAGGATCCCATGAAGACGCTGGGCTGGCAAGGGATGCTGTTGAAATGCTGGTAAACGGTCGTTCTCATGGTTATGTTTTTAAAATGCTAAAGAACAGAAAGATGAAGCGGAAACTTGACGATTTATCTCGTGTTTAAAAATTAGGCCTTGCTCTCCTCCTTTTCATTTTTTAAAAATTCTGTGTAGGAGCATCTTCCACAATAAAGTCTGTTTTTATGATCAGCTAACCATGTTCCTGGACCACATCTTGGACATGGTTTTCTTTTTCTAACAACTTCGTTTTCCTTTACTTCATAGAACATGTAAGTCTTTGTACTTTCATGCTTTCTTCCTGTGCGTACTTTTTTTCCTTTCTTCTCTTTTGGTGTCTCTTTTTCTGCCATCTTTATCCTTGTAATTTGCATTTTTATTTTTACTGGTTCTCTTCTTTCTTTTCCTCTTGCGGTTGCTCTTCACTTTCACCAGACTTCTCTGATCCCTTTTCCTCTTGTTTTGTTTCTTCTGATTTCTGTTCTCCCGTTGATTCCGCTCCTTGCTGGCCTTCT
>CAYYWW010000006.1:17081-28165 GCA_964475515.1 uncultured archaeon
GAATCCTTCTTTTTGTAAACGAAAACTTTGACTTTAGATGATGCTTCGCCCTTTGAACTGAATATTTTGTCGATTATTATAAGATCTTCTTTTGATTTCAGCTCCTTGGACACGAAGGATAAAATGTCTCTTCTCGTTGGTGTTGGTTTTCCTTCGTGACCCAACTTAATCCAGTATTCTTCTCTATCCAATAATGGGTTGTCCTTATGCTCGATTATTTTTATTTCCATAAACAATTTTATAGATGTTTATTATTTTAAAGTTTTGCTTTCAAGTTGATACTATGATAATTAAAGGTGATTGAAGCCAGATCTATGGTTAACTAATCGTGTTTTCCTGATTTCGAGTTTGTAACAAATCTCATAAGATGCTCTCATAGTTGTTTATACTGCTATGCCGGGTTTATAAAGAGGTTTTCATCATAAAAAATAAAATCGGCAGCTGTTGGCTTTGGATTAACTTTATAAATACAAAATAACTATTTAATAGTGATGAATATGATACAAGAATATTTGGAAAAAGCATATAAGTTTTTAAGAAGAATAGATGATATTGACATTACGTTCTTTATTCTGGATGTGGACGAAGAGGAAAAAGAAATAATCATATATTCAAATAGGCAATTGTCTGGGTATCAACCTGCTGATGGACTTTACACAAGAAGGGTTTCTTATGATAATTTACCAGAAGATATTAAAACAGATTTGAAAAGGTTGAGTTCTTACGCTGCCTCGATACGCGCGGGATTTGAAAACAGCGAGACCCAAGAGCATTTGCTGACTGAAATTTTAATGATTGAAGATCGTTTTAGGAAATATCCCATACTTCCTACTACCAGATTCATTGAAACGCTGCTCGGTGGAGATGACAGATATAAGGAATATCTGGAGCAAATGAGAAAAGCTAATGCTTTAGATATACCGATTGATGTTAAACTAGTTCACGAAGCTCTTCATGGTGATCACGGCTGGGATCTTAGGGTGGATTTGATGAGAGAACTTGAAAAACGTGGTTATGTGGAACCATCTGAATGGGATGTGGTAGATGAATTGGTGTCTAAACTGGCCGATGTTCTTTATATAGAAGAAAACAGGCCAGATTATTTGGCTACAAGAGAATCTGTATTAAGAGAGGAGATAGAATTTGCTAGGAGCATGTTTTCAAAGGATGCTACCAGAGAAGCCGAACTGGATGAGCAATCAGATGAACAGCAGAGGGCTTATATTTATGGAAGGGCATCCGAAATTTACTTTCAACTGAGAGCCAACCCGAATTTTTGGTGCTATGTTAAAATGTTATTTTCCAATCCCCCAATTGATGATGAATAGACATTTCCAATCTCACTTCAATCAAAATAGTAATTTTCGGCAAAGAAATCCATGGATTATTATTTAACCCACAAAGCGTATCTTCCAGGAGACTTTATGTTCAGAATTTTTGCAATTTCAGAGTCATTCGGGTCTATTATGTACACAACCCCCTTCCAACTTCTAGAGAATTCAGCAAGATTACACGCTGGGCAGACGCTTCCAGTAACAAATCTTTTGCAATTCTTACAAACTTTTTGATATCCAGGCATATTTTTCACCAAACCTCTTTTATTTTTCTATTTTTTATTTTTTCTCATCTTTCTTGGCAGACTTTGCTTTCTCAGCTTCTTTTTTCTTCGCTTCTTGCTTTTCCTTTTCAAGCCAACTCAGGACTCCTAAGCCAGGTTGTCTTGTTGTCAAACCTATTTTATACTCTCTTTCAATGGAGACTGATATTATTCTCGCACGGACAACATCTTTTTCTTTTATTGTTTTCTTGCTTTCCCGGCCCGTGAAGATCATGTTCTTTGCATCGTAGCTAACAAAATCATCCATAATCTGGCTGACATGGATCATTCCATCAACAGGTCCTAATCTGACAAACACGCCGAATTCTGTGACATCTATAACCTCTCCTATGACAACTTCGTGGTTCTCGGGCACATAAACTAAAACATCAAATGTGACAGGAAAGTATATAGCTCCATCACCGTGTAGAATCTTTCCTTCGCCGACTTCTTTAACTGATATTATAGAAAGAACTATACCTAATCTGGGATCTGTTATTCCCTCCCACCTGTCTTCAAGGCTGCTCTTTACAGCTTCCTCTAATGAAAGGCCAAATTTTTTCGGGTCAACCCGAATCTTATCTGAAACTGTTAATATTTTGTACATATCATCACTTCTTAGATTTTTTCTCTTTTGTTTCTTCTGATTTCTTTTTGGTTTCGCTTTTTTTACTAGTTTTCTTTTCGGTTTTTTTGAAAATTTCCCCAGGAATATGACCGACAAGCTCAAACGCGCCTGTTCCTATAGGTGCTACTTGATTCATCATAACGTTTTCCACTGTTCCTCTTAATTCATCTACTTCGCCCCTGACAGATGCTATAGTGAAGTGTTTTTTGGTTTCTTCGAAACCTGCTCTTACAAGCACACCCGCTTTTTGTCCGGAAATACCGTATCTACCTATGGACCTTATAGTTCCGCTAATGGTCATCAGATCAGCCAAAAGCATTATGTACCTTATATCAGTGTTTAAACCCTGCTCGTCCATAGTGTATTTTGCTTGATTTATTATAGCATTTCTAGCAGCTTCTATTCCCAAGACATCGTAGATTTCAAATATATTGTTACTCACCGTTCTTGTAGTGTCTACACCTTCTATTTGGAAAACCTTTTTCAAGTTAGAACCGAGTGTGTTTATTACCCACTCATCGTTCTCTTTCATAATAACAGTTTGGGAAATGTTTTTTATGCCCTTTACCCTGCTATCCAAAAGTGACTGCTTTATCTTATGTATGTTTTTCAAATCCTTTTTCTTCATGTAAAGATAAAGATAACCATCTTTCACCTCCACTTTGGTTCCCCTTATTTTAATGAGTTCTTCCAGTTTTTTAGGTTCTATTTCCAAATTTTTCATTTTTTTAATGTCAAGCTGACATTTCAGAAGGAAATCCGTTAAATCAACAGAAAACGATGAAATGATGTTTTTAACTTTCACTTCTTTTATCTGCTCTGCTATCTTTTTCACTTTTTCCATGTCTTGGTATTCTTTTTTCACATACACTGTCATCGTAGGTGTAGTTGGTTCCTTTCTTGCATCGAATATTTCTATTAATCTTGGCAACCCAAGTGTAACCTGTATACCAGCTGTTCCGGCAAAATGATAAGTACGCATTGTGTTATGTGTGACAATACCTTCAAAGGTTGTGAATGTTTCTGTTCCTTCAACACTAAAATCATAAACATACTTGCTTGTTGGTTTCACATGTGATATATCAACTATTTCATCCCACACAACATCGGAATTGTACATTCTTTTTAAAATAGAAATTTCCTTATCTATATTTACACCTTTAAGTTTTGCCTCTTTCTCGAATCTTTTTATATGCCTCATTAAAGTTATTCTTCCTATTTTTTGTCTTCGGGTAAAAGTGTTTACATATCTTGTTGGAAGTTCAAGTTTTTTCGATATATCAATAAGCAGAGTATCAAATCCTCCGAACAAGTCTATAAAGTCTTGACAGCCTTCTTTATTGGAACCGAACATTCTACATAGTTGGTCGAGTCTTTTTGATTTTGAAGCGACAGTGAACCCTATTTTTTCTTTGAAAAGAGGGGCGTACTTGTATGGTACGGTAAGAGTGTATTCTTTGTTTTTGTGTTTTATGGCGAATATTCCGAATCGTGTAAGAAGCAACGCTATGCCGTCAATAAGCTCTTTGGACTTTGAGGATACTCTAATGACTCTTCTCTCGACAGAAACGTTTCCATCCCCATCAAAATAACCTCGCAGTAATCCTGAAACAAAATCTGAATTTGCGGAATATGCAAAATCAGGAACTTTTTTGTTGGCCGAGCCTGTTTTACAAAAAGTTTTTAAAATAAGTGAAAGGTGTGTTGAATTTATCCTTATATCGTGACCTTTGGAAAATCCTCTTAAATTATCGTATTCATTATATGTAAACCCGTACTCTTCTGCAAATGTTCTTATCAAGGAAAGTATTGATTCATTTGTTGATGAAAAAGATACAAAATTTCTCGTTGTATTTCCCTCTGCCAAATATATACCAAATATCCATCCTGTTTTAAAATCAAGAGTAAGTTTTCTCGGCAATGGTTTTTTCAGCGTGGCAACGTTAACTATGTCGGTTGTTCTTATCATCTGAAGACAATTCATCGGAAGGTATTTTATTGACGGTATCCTGTCTCCGCATTTCAAATCTTTTCCAGAAACTGAAACTATAGAGTTGTTTCTTCTCGTTACGAAGGAATGGGAATCCGTTGCTACTATGCTTCTACCAGATCTTGTTTTTATTTTGACAAGATGCTTTGGCGCTTTATGTCTACTTACTTCTTTAACCCTGCTCCATATAATTTTTTCATCTTTTGTTATACTTGGCACAAGAATGTCCGCTTTTGATATGTCGCAGAATTCCCAGCCGTCTGAAGTTTGTTTCTCTTTCTCAAGTATTTTGTCAACAAATTCTCCAATTTTCACTATTTTTATATTCTCTCCCTTTCTCACAATAACTTTTTCATTATAATCAACACTCATCTGAGTAGCAGGTTCGGATAAACTCTGAGCTGTAACAATACCTATTGCTTCCTGCGGGTCGTATATGGATTCTTTGTAAAGTTTTATAACTTTTTGAATAAGCTCTTCACTCTCCTTTTCACTAAGTTTATTCTTCTCTATGTACTCCATCACTTCCTGCTGTATTTTCAAGGGCAAATCTTTCAATTCCATAACAACTACCTTATAAAGTTTTTCCAATTAAATTCACCGAAATCCGATTTTGTGACATCAATTCCATCTTCACCGGCAACAAATTGTATAATATCTCCGGCTGCATTCCTTACTGTTAAATCATGATGGACTTTGAGATCTTGCAAAGCATTGACAAGTCTTCTTTGCATGTAACCAGACTTTCTTGTTCTTAATGATTTATCCATAAGACCTTCTCTTCCGTTCATTATATCCCAGAATATTTCAAATGGTCTTAATCCTTCTTTGAAGCCTCTTGCTACGAAACCTCTTGACATTGGAGATAGATCGAACGGCTTTACATGTGGCAAAGTTCTGTTAGTGTACCCTCTTTTTATTCTTTGTCCTAAAATAGTTTCTTGACCAACTCCCGCAACCATCTGCGTTATGTTTATCAAAGAGCCCTTTGCTCCTGCTTTTGCCATATTCAGTACATCGCTCTGCTTTATGTGTTTTTCCACGATTTTGCTTATTTCACTTATTCCACTTGCCAAGACATTCATTATATGCGTTTCAAGAGATTCTTCAGGTGTCATTCCGGGAAGTATTCTTATCTCACCTTCCCTATATTTCTCTATGAGTTTGTTTGCTTCTTTTTGTGATTCTTCAAGTTTTTCTTTTATTTCTTTTTGGACTGACTTGGGTAAATCAAAATCAGAAAGGCCTATAGAATATCCTCTTTTCATTAAGTATGCAATTCCTAATCTTCCACAGTTATCTATGAATTCTTTTACTTTTTCCTTGTCCAGTATTTTGAGCAGTTTATTTATTATTTTACCTTTTTCAGGCCCCACTGCGACTTTATCTATTCTTCCCTCTTTCAAAACTCCATTTTCTATAACAACTATTCCGTCTATCTTTTTCTTTTCTTCTAAGCTGTCAAGATTCTTGGCTTCATTGTTTTCAAATTCTATGTTAAGATTGTCTGGTAAAAGTAAGCTGAAAACTTCTTTTCCAGTAAATGTCTCTTTATCCGGTAATTCTATGTCTATGCCTGCAGAAGCAAATAATTGTGAGACTTCTTCTTTTGTCATCAATACATTCTTCTCTGTGAGCATGTATACACCAGAGACCTGATCCAATTCTAAACCTATTACAGGTCCTCCGAATTTTGGCGAAACTATGTTGTTTTCAACAGACATTAGCATTCTGGCTTCTGTTCTTGCCTCTTCATTTTGTAGTATATGAAGGTTCATCTCATCACCGTCGAAGTCTGCGTTATAGGGGAAGCACACGGAAGGGTTCAATCTAAATGCCTGGCCTGACATTACTTTTACCTTGTGAGCCATTATTGATATTCTGTGGAGAGAAGGTTGTCTGTTGAACAATGATATATCACCATCTTCTACTTGTCTTTCAATAACCCAACCATCAGTTATGTTTTTCAGAATATCGTTCTTGTTCTCGGGGGTTATTTTTATTTTTCTCCCATCTGGCCTTGTCACGTAGTTTACTTTGTCTTCCTTTATTAGATTTTTTACATCTTTTATGTTCAACGGTGTTACATTTACAGGAATTGTTAACTCTTTTGCTATTTTTTCAGGAACACCTACTTCATTTATAGATATTCTTGGATCTGGAACGATAACCGTTCTTGCAGAAAAGTTAACTCTTTTACCGAGAAGGTTTCCTCTTAATCGTCCCTCCTTTGCTTTTAACCTCTGCACGATTCCTTTAAGTGGTCTTCCGCTTCTGTGTCTTGCAAGAGGAGCGCCTGTAAGTTCATTATCAAAATATGTTGAGATATGATATTGAAGAAGCTCCCATAGATCTCTGATTATAAACTCAGGGGCGCCTATGTCTATATTTTCTTTGAGACTCTGATTTATTCTCACAATGTCGACAAGTTTATGTGTTAGATCATCTTCGCTCCTCTCCCCTGTCTCTAATGTTATCGATGGTCTCATTGTAACAGGTGGTATCGGGAATAATGTAAGTATGAGCCATTCAGGTCTTCCTCCATTGAACTGTATTTTTTTAAGGTCTTCATCAGGTATTTTTTCAAATCTTTCTCTTATTACCAAAGGATCGAGCTCTTCGTTATCCTCGTAGAATGTGTATGGTTTCACGAATTTTATCTTCTTCTGCTCAGCTTTACAATAAGGACATTTTGAGGGTGTTGGCGGCAATCCTTCAGCAACATCGCCTTCCACCATGATTCTTGAGCACTTGGCACATGTGGCTTTCAATATTTCATAAATGATTTTGACATATAGAACATTAATCACGGGTTTTGCAAGCTCCAGATATCCAAAATGACCTAAACACTCTCCTATACTTCCTTTACATGTTCTACAATACAAACCAGGGTCTATGACACCTAGTCTTGGATCTATGACACCACCTTCAACCGGATAGCCATCGGGATCGTACAATTCAGAGTTGACTATTCTTACCCGTGCGTTTGACTTTATGAGCTCCGGTGACATTAACTTGAATTCAATAGACCCTATTTTAAACGGCATACTAACCTCCTATGGAGATCATATGAGAAAAGAAGGGGAAAGTTGTTGAGAATGAAGGGGGATGAAGAAAAAGAAGGGGAAGAAAAAGTATAATATGTATTTGTAATAATTGTTTTACATATATACTTATTCTCGATGCATGTATTCTCTTTTAGAGCTGTGATATTTTTCATATTTCCTCCGGGACCATGCGTGGGTATATACCCATGCTTTTTAATTCGTCTAACATAAGTTTGAAAGCATAAGAAGTGTTTATCCAGGCAATTTCACTATTTTTACACACTGGACAATAGGTTTTATTCTTTGATACATCATATATTGCTAACAGGCCGCACTTACTGCAAACAGGTATTGTTGTCGCGTCTGAGTCGAATCTTTCTTTGAGTGTTAATGCTGCGCCGTGACCTAATATACATTGCTGTTCCATCTCACCGAGTCTCAATCCACCCCTCTTTGCCCTACCTTCTGTGGGCTGTTTTGTTAGAAGAGTGACAGGACCTCTTGACCTCGCATGTATTTTATCAGTAACCATGTGGTCCAATTTAAAGTAATAACAAAGTCCCGTGAATATTAAAACATCATACATCTTACCAGTTTTACCATCATACAATGTTTGTTTCCCATCATCTCTGAATCCCATTTTTTTCATTTGTTTTCTTATTTCCTCTTCGCCCATATGGTTGAATGGACTTCCGTCCACCTTTTGACCAGAAAAAGCACCATATTTGGATGATAGTAATTCTAAAAGTTGGCCGATAGTCATTCTACTGGGTATTGCATGAGGGTTGAATATTATATCTGGTATAACACCGTCTGCAGTGAAAGGCATGTCTTCCTGTTTAACGATAAGACCTATAACACCTTTCTGTCCGTATCTTGATGCAAATTTATCCCCTATTTCAGGTATTCTTTCATCTCTTACCCTAACCTTTATAAGTTGGTTTCCGTCGGGTGTTTCTGATATTAAAACATCATCAACTATTCCTTTTTCGCCATGTCTAACGCAGACGGATGCTTCTCTTTTGTTTTCAACACCGGCGGCAAATTCTTCACCGAAGAGGAATCTGAGGGGTGATATTTTTCCAACAAGCACAGAATCACTTTCCACCGGAGTTTCTGGATTTATTATGCCATCCTCTGCCAAATCTTTATAAGCGCTTTCTCCTCTGTGTCCCTTTGTGCCCGGTTCTGGTATTGTTATCTCATCTTCTTGACCACCAAAATATCTTCTTTTCTCTGTTTCATATGTCCTGAAATAAAATGATCTGAACATGCCCCTCTCTATAGAGGATTTGTTCATTACAATAGCATCGTTCATATTATATCCATCGTAACACATAATTGCAACAACAACATTTTGTCCTTCAGGATATTGGTTTAATATTTTGCTTGTTTTGGTTTCAACTAATGGGGCTTGCGGATAGGTGAATATATTGAATTTCGTGTCCGTTCTGATTAGGTAATTTGTTGAAAAGATTCCTATAGCCTGACCCATCATCTTTGCACCATAGTTCACTCTATCTCCTCTGTTGTACTCAGCATAACATATGAGAGAAGCGGGAACCCCAAACATTGCTATCGGGTCTATTTCCAAATGGGTATGTTCAGGTGTAACATCCTCTGGTTTCAATGCTATGTAAGCATTTTCCTCTTCCTTTGCATCCAAATACTCGATTATGCCGTTTTTCAACAGGTAAGATATGTCTATTTTTCCTCTCTCCAAATCTTTTAGATGCGCCTCTGTAAGTTTTGGCTTACCGTTTTCAACTATAATGAGAGGTCTTCTTGCTCTACCGTTATCTGTGTGTATGTGTACTTCCTTTGCTGAATCATCATAAAAAATGTTTAATTGATATGGTAGAAGCCCTTTCCTTCTCTTTTCTCTTATCACTTTTACAAATTTCTCTGGATTCTCTATCACTCTTACAAATCTTCCATTATAGTACAAGTCGGCTCCTGTCATATTTTACCTCTCTCCAGCATCATTAAAAGTTTCTCATCTTCTTCTTTTCTTATACCAGGTGTTATTTCGGCAAGTAAGGATAAATGCTTCCTAAGTCCTATAGAGGAACCTTCTGGTGTTTCAGCAGGGCAGAGCCTCATCCATTCCGTTGGGTGTATTTCTCTTGCACTGAAGTGCTCTTGAGTACTCGTTAAAGGTGAAACAACGCTTCTTAGATGACTTATGGTTTTTACATACGAACTCCTGTCTAGCCTCTGACTAACACCTGTTCTTCCACCTATCCAGTTTCCGGTTGCTAGTGAAGATAATATTTGTTTCGTTGCAGCGTCTGCTTCCACTATTCCTTGGATAGACGGTGTTCTGCCTCTTTTTATAAGTTTTTGATAATTATAACTCATTTTTGCTATCAGGCCCCATCTTCCTAAAAGTATTGACCTGAAAAGTTGACCGAGAAGGTCTCCTGCCATCAACAATCTTTTGTTCGCATAGTGATCTATATCATCAGAAGGTATCATGTCCAGATAAAGCGCTATGGCTTTTTTCACTATTCTTGCCAATGCATGCGCTTTTCTAAGCCTGTCCTTTTCTTCTTGACCCATGTGAGGCAGCAGATACTTGTCAAGAATTTGGTTCACTCTTTCCATGCGGTAATCTTTTGCAACCTTGAGTTTTCTTCCTATTGCCTCTTTTGCTTCTTCCACCGTGAAAATTTCTTCTTGGTAAAGATTGATGTAAAATTCACTCAGTATTCTTTCGTCTGTGGATATACTCTCACATATTTCTTTGTCTGTTTCCATTCCCAATGCCTTCAAGAGTGTGACTATTGGCAATCTCCTTATGTTGGCAAATGTAATAGTTATTTCACCATCTGGCTTCATTTCAATCATGTGTTTTTGCTTGAAGCCTGATTTTTCAGAGTTTATCCTAACTCTAACCATATCCCCTTCTTTTTCAAAAATAGGTATGTTCGATGCTATTTCTTCTATCATTACGACAACCCTTTCTGTTCCGTTTATTATGAAATATCCGCCTGGATCGTCAGGATCTTCTCCTTTATCTACGAGCTCTTCTCTGCTTAACCCATAAGTTGAGCAGAACTTTGACCTCACCATTATGGGCATATCGATTATGTGAACCCTTTCTGGCTTTTCCTTAACACCTTCAAAAACAGGGGTCACGGTAACAAAAACAGGGGTAGAATATGTTAGATTCCTTATTCTGGCTTCATTGGGAAATATCTTTCTCGTGGAGCCATCGGCTTCTTTTATTACAGGTGTCCCCGCCTCTATATTTTCAAAAATTAGTTTCATTTCGTTTGTTTCAGGTGTGAGGTTGATGGTTCCTATTTCGTTTATTATTTCTTGTAAATCTTGCTCTAAGAATTTGTTAAACGACTCTATTTGAAATCTAACAAATCCTCTTTCTTCTTCTATTTTTTTAATAATTGGTGTGAACATTACTCCTCCACAACAATTCTATAATAAAACGTTTTCCCCGCTGTCGGCGATTCCCTTGTAATTTTAATAACATCCCCTGGTTTTGCTTTTATTTTTTTTACAACAGGATCATCCAAGAGAATTTTTGGTAACTGCTCTTCTTTCACGTTAAACTTTTTCAGAATATCCTTTTTCTCCTTTTCCGAAACTACTTCATGTTTTGGTACCAGCACATGTTGTAATATATCCATATTCGTTGTATTAGAACCTGGTGTCACATTGGTCCCGGTTCTAATACCCTCCCAACCAAATTACATGAACCACGTGCTCACGACGTGATTATCGGCCGATTTATTTCCAAGAATGTGGTAATAAAAATTTACATTTTTTTATTTATAAATGTATCGCTTTTTGACGAATTTT
>CAYYWW010000007.1:0-26026 GCA_964475515.1 uncultured archaeon
AACTGGACAGGACTTTCTGACGGAAGTTATTGGTTTAATGTTACAGTTTATGACTGGGTTGAGAGTTCAGCTTCTACTGTAACCAGAAATGTTGGAATTGATACAATTAGCCCAGGCATTGATTTTGATTCATCCACACCAGTTGACCATGCAAATATTTCTGTTAACTATGTAAACATCAATGTCAGCACAACCGACAGCGCTTCTGGATTTATAGACTGGAACAGAAGTTTAGTTGGATATTGGAGATTCCAGGAAGGTTCTGGAATTTATGCAAACGATACCTCAACCTATGGAAACAATGGAACATTGCATGGATTTGATTGTACAAGTTTAGACTGCAACTCTTCAAGTGGTTGGACTTCTGCTGGAAAGTTTGGAAGAGGACTTGTGTTCGACGGAGTAGATGACTATGTTGAGATACCTAATGATGAAAGTCTAAATATTACTGGAAATGAGATTACAATCGAAGCTTGGATTTATAGAAAACAAGACAGTGGGCAGTGGGAGAGATTAATTTCAAAAGATGATGACAATACAGATTACATATATGCTATGCAGATCCGAGCAGATACAGATGCTATAAAGTTTGAGCTAGATACACAAACAACTGCCGGGATCCTCAATGGTAGTACTCCCATATCAACCAATCAATGGTATCACGTTACTGGGGTTTATAACGGCTCTCAGATAATACTATATTTAAATGGAGTTGTAGATGCCAATGCATCATTAAGTGGTTCTATAAATACATCCTCTGGTAATTTATACATAGGAAGGCTAAGATCTGCAGGAAGTTATTACTACTCTTTCAATGGTATCATAGACGAAGTCCGCATATGGAATCGGGCATTAACGCCTGAGGAAATTAATGCTTCTTATCGTAATGGTTTATATAGACTTGAAAATAATTACACATCTCTGAGTGATGGGAATTATGAATACTATGCTTATGTGACTGATGAAGCTGGAAATGTCAACAGAACGCCTTCCAGTGGATTTAGGAGTTTAACTATTGACACAGTTAATCCGTCTTTAAGTTATAATTCCGGCACAACTCAAAGCGGGAATTTGAGCCAGAACTATATTTTTGTGAATGTTTCGTTTAGTGATGCAAGCCCGAGCTCTGGAATAAAAAATTTGACTTATTATTTGTGGAATTCTACAGAATTGGTTGACAATGTCTCTTATTACACACCTTCAAGCCCGAATTCGACCAATTTCACCGGGTTGGTTGATGGAGAGTATTGGTTTAATGTGACCATTTACGACTTTGCTGGAAATAAGAATGATACTGCGACAAGAAATGTTGTTTTGGATAATATTGCACCCGAATATTCATCTAATACAACAAGCCCTGCCTCTGGAGTTAATTACGCTGAAAACCAGAATTATCAGTTCAACATAACATGGATTGATTCAACAACTTCAGTTGAATCTGTGATTTTTGAATTTAACGGGCAAAATTACACAAGTTCGAGCAATCCTGCTGTTCAAAATTCCGGAAACGAGTACTATATTACATTGAACAATTTGGCTGCTAATGAGAGCGGCTATGTCTACAGGTGGTACGCAAATGATTCGGCAGGAAATTGGAACTCAACCCCGCAATTAACTTACGTTGTAAACAAAGCCAGTCCTACTGTTTATCTGGCATTGAACGGGACACAGGAAAGTAGAAACTACTATGAGAACGAAACAGCCAATTTAACTGCTTGGGAGTCATACAATTTCAATGATCTGGAAGTTCAACTTTGGACCAATCTAACAGGTGCATTTACACTATGGAACAATGCAACAAATTCTGTTATAAATGAAACTTATTTGGGCAATTACCAGAATGGAGTTTACCTAATCAAGGCAAATGTGAGTGGAAATGAAAACTTCACTGCAAACTCAACCGGAGTTGAATACTATCTCACAATAAACAACGTCGCCCCTGTTTTGACAGGAGCGAGTTACTCTTATGAGCAGGATGGTGGATGGGGAGAGTGGTGGAGTTACTCTGTAAATTTAAGTTACAGTGGAACAGATGTTATTAATGTTTCTCTTTGGTACAATAGAACCGGAACATGGGAATTGATTAACTCCACCAACGTTAGCTGTGTCAATGGGAACTGTTCTGACCACGTTATCACTTTTGTTGAAGACCCTGGATGGAATTATGACGATGTCGGTGTGCAATACTTTAAGTTCAATGCAAGCGATTATGAGGCTGGCGGTGATGAAACTCCAGCTTCAGAAGTTAGCGTTGGTAAGGACGATGTCTCCTTTGAAGTTATACAAGGTTCTGGTGTAATCATAAACAGAAATGGAAGTGACACAAAGGTTTTCCAGATGAGAATAAACGATAGCGACAGAAATCAACCTATCGGACAAGGATTTAATTGTAGCATATGGGTAACGAAAGACGGGACAAATTTTGCAACGAAGTTTACAAATACAACCGATGCTAATGGATATTGCACACTATACTTAACACCTGACTGCAGCTATCAAAACAAAAACCAATACTGGAAGATGGGAACAGAAAATAACGATAGATACAAAGATACGAACTCAAGCGATACTCTATACAAAATCTACGGACAAATAATCCATACAATCATAGATGTTAATGGAAGTAATGAAAACTATAGATTTTCTGGAGAAGAAATAGTCTTTAGAGGCAATGCTTCTACATACTGTGACCCGTCTCTTCAATATACTGGTTTGACAGTAAACTTTTATGCCATTGAAAATGCTTCCGGTGTATTGAGCAGTTGTACGCCTTCTCCAGCTAACGATGAACAAGGTGCTGGTAATTTTGGCTGGTATAACTGCACATGGAACTCTACTGCCAAAAATCTTGGATGGTATGGAATAAAAATGAACTCAAGTGATGATCCTGTCAATTTCTATTATGGTGGAACTGAAACAAGATACATTGTTTTCTATTTGGAGAACCAAACAACTACAGGCATTCTTCATCAAACACAGTCAGCGGAATTGAACAACATCAGTCAGACACTCAGCGGAAACTTCTTGATAAGCGCTGTACTTGATAATACAGGAGATGCGAGGATGTACAATGCAAACATAAGTAATATATCCATTCCATCGGGTTGGACTTTAAATGCCACAATAAAAGATTGTGGAACAGTAGGCATCGGAGAAAACTGCTCCGCAACGTTCAACGTTACTGTACCCGCTGCCACCAGCCCTGGAACATATTACATAAACTTTAGTGGGAGATGGACAGAAGCCAATGCAAGCAAACCTATGGGAGAGGTTCAAAACTACACAACTGTTACAATAGACAGTAATGTTATTTTAGAGGTAGATGAAACAGAAGCTAACGTAACGGTACAACATGATACAAGCAGAACAGTGAACTTTACAGTCAATGCAACAGGAAATGACGCATTAACTAATACAACCATTACTTGTGCATCAGGAATTGTTTGTACCGATGGAAACTTTACCGTTTCATTTACTCCTGATTTTGTAAGTAGCATAAGTGCTGGCACTACACAAAACGTTGAAATAAATGTAAGTGTGGCAAGAGGCTACGCTCCTGGTAATTATTCTGGTACCATACTGGCAAATGCTACGGGAAGTGTGTGTAGTCCGGCAGAGGAATGTTGGGACACCATCACACTTAATGTTGAAGTTCCTGTTAACAGAAGCTGGGTGAGAACGCCAAACAGCATGAATATAATTGTCTATACAAACACAAGTGGTGATATTGGAGATATCCAGATAAATAATACCGGTAACGTTGTTGAACAATTCAATATAACGCAGAGTGGAAATGCAACCGATAATAATTTGATTACCATCAGTAATGAAAACCCAATAGTTGGTAAGCAAACATCTGCAAATATAACACTAAGCTATTCAATACCAATAGACCAACAACCAGGTGTATATGAGAGTATAATTAACATAAGAAACGACACTGTGACAGGATACGAGCCTGTTGAATACAATGTTACGGTAACCCTTGATGTTAGAGATAATATAAATCCTGTGTGGAGCCAGCCATCACAAAGCACTGACATGCCTGCTGAAGGCGATATTGTAAACGTATCTGTTTACTGGGAGGATAACATTGGTTTGAATTACGCTATACTTTCCACAAATAAAACAGGTGTTTGGGTAAATGAAAGCACAATGATTATTACCGGAACTGGAAATTGGAGTAATTTCACAATAGACACCACTGGATTAACATCCGGAACTGTTGTCGCATGGAAGGTTTATGTGAACGATACAAGCAATAACTGGAACGTCTCCGATGAAATGAGCTTTACCATGGATAACATCTTACCGAATATAGAAAATGTTTCTGTTACCCCAACCACATTGGATATGAATTATGAGTACGTTGTTATACAGGCAGATGTAACGGATAATTTGGCTGTTGATACTGTTTGGGCACACATAATATTACCAAATGGAACTGAAGAAAACGTGACGATGAACGAAGTAGGTGGAAATACAAGACAAGTAAGCTATACACCTTACATAAGCGGTATCCACAATGTAACGGTATATGCCAACGACACAACTGCAAATGTTAACAACTCTGCTCTTTATCAGTTCACAGCCGTAGCTACAACCGACTTTGACATCGTTCTGAATGTAACAGAAGTAACGTTAGATGGTGTAACACAATACCAGACCAATTCCACTGATATCAATATAACACTTACCAATACGGGACAAGGAGCCGGAAGGTGGGTTAACGTAACTTGGGATTTACCATCCGGGTGGGCTGCGTCGCCTTCTCCTTTAGATTATGGTAATATCAGTGAAAGCGAAACAAAAAGCAATGTTTCTACCATAACAGTCGGTACGTGCACATCACCTGGAAGTTACATTATTAATGCAACTGCACAATGGACAAATCCTAATAACACTTTAGGAACAAATGAAACCAGCATGAACGTAACAGTTGAACCAACCTATTACTTGAATCTAACAGAGGATTATCTTTTCGGTAATGCAAGTCAGAACGTGTGGACTAATGTTGCTAACTTGACCGTGAATTCAACAGGGAATGACCAGTTGATAAATATAACAGTAACATGTATTCTTGGCTCAGGCGGTTCTACAACCGGTTCCGGTAGTCTATGTAACTCATTATATTTCCAGTCACCGTTTGTTAATGGAACCCCAGATAACTTTAATTTAAACGGTTGTGATTATCAAAAAGTCTTGTTAGAGGTGAAACCGAACCTACAAAACGTGGTAGTTGGTGAAAGTTACTGGGGAACTGTTAGAATTAATGCAACGGGATCTACTTGCGCTGTTGAGACAGACTGTTATAAAGACATTACATTAAATGTTACCGTTGTGAACGAGCCGCCGGAATTATCCAATGAAACTGTAACACCGTCTACTGGTGGTTGGGGTGAAACATATACATTCAGCGTTGATGTTTTCGATTTAAACTCAGACTCTGTAAATGTAACCCTTTGGATAAATAGAAACTCTGGGTGGGAACAATATGAAACGAAGACGAAGTCGAGTAGCTCTCAATCAGGAACATTAACATGGACCGTCTCGCCGTTCAACGGCAGCGATATAGGAATAAGACAATACAAATTTGAATACGTTGATCTTGATTCGGGTGGAAATCCGAGAAGGGCGTGGCAAAACACAACAGAGTTTAATGTTACTGTTGAAAGAGATGATACCGGTATCGTTTACTGGATAGGTAACAACACTAATGTCAACAGAGCTGGCTATGAAAACATAACACTGGGCGTAAGACTTAATGATACTGATAGAGGTTTGACCGTAAGCGAACAGAATGTAAGCTTCTGGGTATACTATAATAATGCGTGGAATTATATAGGAAGTAATCTTACTGACAGTGACGGTAATACCAGTATTAAATGGGATCCAGGTTGTATCGAAGTTGGTCCTCATGTGTGGAAAGCTAACTATACTCAAACTAATTATTACAAAAGTAGTGAATCGAGTAATTTCACACTAAATGTTATAGGTAATTTAACTGTGTTGATTGACCAGCCTGTTAGCACCAAGTTCTATAAAAATGATACAATAGCACTCAATTCCACTGTTATTTATGACTGTGCTGATTCAGGAGCGAGTGTAACATGGAGGTTAGGCAGTAATGTTATAAGCACTAATCACAATGACACATGGGTCGTGCCTGTTGATCACGCATTAGGAACATTCACGTTAAACGCTACTGCCAACAAGACATATTACAATTCTGATAGCGACACAAAGAATGTAGAGATATGGAGTCTTGCTAACGTAAGTCTTGATGAAGAAGCGCCTTCGTTATGGTACAGAATGAACAACTTGACATTGAATGCTACAATATCGGATAAATTCAATGGAACCGGAATCGAGGGTTATACGTGCATATGGTATGTAAATGGAAGTAATTTAGGAAATAGTACAACAGGATCTGTTGGTAATTGCAGTTTTGTATGGGTTGCAAATAGAAGCTTCAGTTTAGGTGAATACACAATTAATGTTACCATAGTTAATGAAACTGGATTGTATTATGATGTTTACATTGATAATGATTACACAACAACAGAATTGTGGGATAATCTAAGTGTTGCTATCGATTCTCCAATTAGCGGGCAGATATTGCATAGAGGATACGATGAATGGCTTAACGTTACAGTGAGTGACTTGTCCGGAACGCCCGCTGCTGACTCATTCAATGTTACATGGTATAACTCTACTGGTGTCATAGCATCGGGAAATGAAACGCAAGAAGATGTGTTATGGAGTGTTCCTTCCAATCATACACTCGGTCCTATGACCTTGAGTGTCAACACAACTGGCAACTATTACAAT
This sequence comes from uncultured archaeon, assembly GCA_964475515.1. GTDB lineage: Archaea > Aenigmatarchaeota > Aenigmatarchaeia > QMZP01 > QMZP01 > CAYYWW01. The sequence goes on from CAYYWW010000007.1 coordinate 6,832, forward strand.
AGTGCAAACAATAGTGTGGACGTTGTATTTTACGGGTGGAGCAATGTTAGCGAGATTGTTCTTCCTGACAGCGCCCTGGTTGGTCAAGTTATTGATGTTAAAGTAAAAGTTGTTGATGCAAATACAAGTGCTGTTATTAGCGGGTATCCTGTTGAATTCTACAAAAACGATACGTATCAGATAACAAACTACACTGGTAGTGACGGATATGCGCACTGGATCTGGAATACCAGTAGCGAAAATAAAGGCAACTATACAATAAAAGCAAACATCACCAACAACGCAACACTTTACTACAATGTAAGTGTTGGTGAAATTTCAGACACGATCTTATTAGAAAATAAGTTGAATATACATACTGTTACGTTTGATTATAGATCAATATATAGAAATGATAGCTATACACCGCACGAAGCGAACATATCAGTTTATGTAACACAAGCATTGTTGGGTCCTGCTTCCAATGCTACAGTAAGTTTCAGAGACCATAACGATGTTGAATTTGCCAGCTGTATAACAGATGATAATGGAAATTGTTCCGTGTTATATAACGTTTCTGACACCATCACTCCTGGCAATTACACTATTTACATAAATGCTAGCGGACAAAACTATGATCCATCTGAGATAAGAGAGGAGTGGATAATTGCTAAGGGTATTATTAAGACTGCGAATATTATATTACCTGTTAATGGAAGTATATTCCATAAAACTGACACTGTCCAGTTAAACTCAAGCGCAACAGATGAAAACGGGAACAATGTCATTGCCAACGCGACTTATTACAATTCATCAGGGTATGTGCTGAACACAACCGAAACAGAATCTATTGGAGAGTGGACGATACCAGCAACATACGCATTAGGTGATAGTTTAATAATCGTGAATGCAAGCAAACCTTACTATGACAGCATCACCAACAATGTTACAATACAAATATGGGGTTGGAGCAAGGTTAATGAAATTGTATTAGAGCCGAACGCAACCCAGTATAATCATACTGAACCCATAAACATAACATGTCTTGTGATCGATGCAAACAACAGTGCTCCGTTGAGTTCGTATAATGTCAGCTTTTTCTACAACTCAACATATATGGGCAGTGATGTAACAAATAGTACTGGTCATGCTATCTATACATGGTATCCAGTAACAATTGGCGATTTTGTTTTAAGATGTAACATAGATCACAATTCGACTGCATACTACAATGCAACTCCTGATAATGAAACTAATATAACAATAACAGTAGTTGATGTTACGAAACCGCACATAAGCGACTTCCAGATAATAACACCATCAACACCAGGAATTGTTGATATTAATTATGAAACTGTAACGTTCCAAGTTAATGTAACTGATAACATCGCTGTAGACAGGGTGTATGTATGTGATAGTGAAATAGGTTGTAATTTAATGACCAATATATCCAGTGATATTTATCAATACAATTCTACATTTAGTGTTGAAGGTTTGCATAGTACCTACATATATGCAAAGGATACTTCAAACAACGATAACCAAAGCGAAACGCAGCAATTCAATGTTATTGCCTACACCAATGGAACAACAACGATTGATGTAACAAGCATAGAACTTATGGATGTTACTTACACTGATAATGAAAGCTTTGTTGTCAATGTTCAGTTTAATAATACTGGTCTAGCAGGTGCTTATAACACAAACATAACTCTGAGTCTACCAGAAAACTTCTCTTCTAACTCGACGTTGAAAGAATGCGGAAAAATCGAGGAGCAAGGTGTTGGCGGCGATTCGTGCAGTGCGTCATTTAACATAACAGCTTTCAATGCAACACCACCTGGCTACTACTATGTCAACTACACGATCTTCTGGAAGAATCCGGATGATTCTCTTGATAATGTAACTAACCAGACCGTTGTAAAGATAACAGACAAAACATGGAACAGAAGTCCATCAACTTCAACCAAGATAGTATATACAAATACAACCGGCACAATAAATATAACAATAAACAACACTGGAGAGATTGGTCTGAACTTTACTGTTACCCACACAGGCAATGCGAGTGCTTTAATATCAGTACCAAGTTACATATTTGTAGAAAACGGTTCTGCCGCAAACTTAACGATAACATATGATATACCACTTAACGAAGAACCTGCAATAAGAACTCAAACAATATCCATAGGAAACGCTACCGCATACCCGCCAGAAATTAATACAACTCTTACATTGGATGTCAGAGATAACATAAAACCAGAGATACCGTGGAATAGTTTAAGTAGAACCAGTCTTGAAGCAAATTACGAATCATTGAACATATCGGCAAATGCTACGGATAACATTAATGTTTCTCAGGTTTGGGCAAATATAGTGTCAGACTATTACAACCAGAACGTCTCGCTTAGCCACTTGAGTGGTGATACGTACATCGTTGAATACACGCCAACAAGAAACGGTACTCATACTGTCACCATTTATGTAAATGATACTTCTGGTAATTTGAATTCAACTTATGCTGGCAGTTTCACTGTGTTTGGAATTTGTCAGGGAACAAATGAACAAACACCTATTTCAGAAACAGCAAGTGGAATAACACAAACACAGAACTACACATTTGTCATAACTACTGTTTTAACAAACGTGGAAAACGGAACTATGAGGTATGTAAACATAACTTTAACATTACCACAAGGGTTTGTTTCGAACTCGACATTTGAATCGTGTGGAAATATCAGCACAGGACAAAACTGTACGAAGAGTTTCTTGATTGATGTCACTGCTGATGCATCTGCTGGTACTGTTCAATATGTTAGGACTAATGCTACATGGCAAAATCCAGATTATAGTATAGGTTATAAAGCGAACCAAACCAGCGTGACTGTTGTTAGTAATCCTATTTTGGATATTATAGAGACATCGAGAAGTATAGTAGTTAATCATGGCCAATCAAATGACACTGATTTCACCCTATTTTCTGCTGGTAATGATTGGTTGTTGGACATAAATATAACAGATAACAGACCAGATAACTGGTCTATAATATACAGCAATCTACCGCCTGGAAATGATTTGGCAAAGGGAGACAGCAGAGCTATACAAGCTACAGTAGCTGTCCCGTTGGGTGAAGATGCAGGGAATTACAGCATAATTGTTACGGCAAACTCCACATCAAGTACATGCAATCCGCTAAATAATTGCTGGGACAACATGACCATAAATGTAGAGGTTCCAGAGGATTGGAACTGGACCAGAGAGCCTCAACTTATTGATGTAGTTGTGGCACAGGGAACTGATGGCTCTTGGAACATCGCTTTAAACAATACCGGAAACATGAACATAAACTACAGTGTAACGCTAACAGGAAATCTGACAGATATGGGTCCGATTACACCAACCTTCCCAACAACGTTTATGGTTAATAAAACTTCTGTTAGGAATTTCACAATCACTTACCAGGGTCTTAACATAGGTAATTACACAGGAACGATCACATTCACCAACAGCTCTGCTTCACCAACCTCACTGGAAACTGTGTTAAACGTCGAAGTAAGAGACACTCCACCTGTCATAGAAAGTGTTTCATTAGACAAAACAACACTTGATTTGAATTATGAAGATCTTGTGATAGATGCTGTGATAACTGATAATCTCGGCGTTAATTCCACATGGGTAAGCATAACAGGTCCAAATGGTACTACAAATTACACCATGAACAGAATAAGTGGAGATTCATTGAACGGAACGTATAGAAAAACATATCAACCACAGTTTGTCGGTACTTACTCATTAATAGTATGTGCAAATGACACTGTTAGTAGTCTCGAGAATTGTTCACAGAATTATACATTCAATGTTGTTGGAAACACAACTGTTACTGTGTCATCCAACGTAAGTTCAATTAGCTTTACAGATATAACACAAACCAGTGGAGCAAGTTTTGATGTGAACATCAGTCTTGAGAATGTCGGATCTGGTGGAGCATACTTAACCAACGTGAGCTTTATATTACCTTCCAACTGGAGCACGAGTGCACAGGTATTATATTATGATAATGTAACCGAAAACACAGGCAAATACAATGAGACGCGAATAACAATACCATCTGGGTACGTTCCTGGAAACTACACGATAACGATTGTTGCAAACTGGACAAACCCTGATAATAGTCTAGGTCAGAACACAACAACAATACACGTAGAAATAGCAAGTAATCCTGTCTTGGACATTGTAGAATCAACTATAGCCAAGACCGTACAACACAACACATCTGATACTGTTAACTTCACTATAAATTCAACAGGAAATGATGGTCTCAACAACATTACATTTACTTGTGTTGGTACTTACTGTGATGACTTTAACCTGACATACACACCAAATAATATATCCAGTCTTGATGTGGGAGAAAGCCAGATTGTTAGTCTCACTGTCATTGTTCCTCTTGCTTACTCCCCCGGTAATTATACGTTGACAATAAACGCAAGCACAAATAACAGATATGATATTGTTGATATAACTGTTAATGTTCCTGTTAATACAAGTTGGACAAGGAGTCCTGTTGTGTTCCCACTGTTAACTGTTGGTACAGGGAGCACAGGGGATGTTGGTGTAATTTCCATAACAAACCTTGGTAACATTGATTTGACCTTTAAGATAAACATCACCGGGAATTTATCATCAAACCTTACGGCTAATGTTACCGAGTTGGTCGTTAACAAAACAGAAACCGGTTATGTAAAGATAAATTACACCACTCCAGACACAGAAGGATTTTACACAGCAAATATAACAATAGGCAACAGCAGCGCCACACCACAGGAATTAAACACAACAGTAAATATGTATGCCACAGAGTTTAGGGTTAACATACTATCACCTACAGAAAGCTCTCCTTTGACAGATGTTGTTTATGGTGACAACATAACTATTTATGCAAATGCAACGTATTCCAATGATACTTTGTCAGAAAACGTAACCTTTGAGGTGTATCTTGACAGCTACACATGTCCTGTCTCCTCCTATTCATTCGAAACATCAGAACAACGTTGGAAAATAATATGTACTGCGCCCAACATAACAGATGCGAAGTCTTACAAACTTTCACTCAAAGGATTTTACACAACACTTGGTGCAGTATATGTAGATACTGAAAACAATGCTGTTTCATATTTGGACATAACAGAGCCACAATTCATACTTGTATCAGCACCTGCAACCCTTCTTGGAAATGATATAAATATTATAGCTAACATATCTGACAACAGCGCTGTTGACACTGTTTTGTTAAATGTAACGTATCCTGGTGGTAATAAATCTTATCTTTATACCATGACTCTACTGGGCGGTAATGCAACAGTTGGTTCATGGAATTACACATTATCCAACCTCTCCACAACGGGAAGCTACGATGTGGTTATAATAGCCAATGATACAGCTGGAAATGAAAATAATTACACAACATGGTTTGAAGTTTATATTAACAACATAACCTTTAGCGGAGAAGCTAAAGATGTGGATAATAAGACGGTGGATGTAACATATCTATTCTATAGAACAGATAAACCGCATTCGGATGAGTATGTAGTTTTCAACGTTACAACAAATACAACTGGTGGTTACTATCAGGAATTGTACAACAGAACCTATGACATTGTTATCCACGTATTTGGTCATACCATCACGCTGTACAATGTTTCGATAACCAATAACGTCACCAATCCTCTTAAGTTCGATGATGTTCCAACAAGGTTTGCAGAAATAAGTATGGTAAGAGGTGTTAAGAAAGTTCTCGGTGTTGAGAATGATTTGAATATAACTTCATCTACAATCACACTGAATTTCAGCGGTACAAACTACCAGACAATAGGATCTATGAGGATATACAAATGTAGTAACTGGACATGGACAAATAGAACGTGTAATAGCGGTTGGAGTAATGTTGGTGGTAGTGTGAATATTGCTGGCGAAACAGTGACCGTATCGAATATGACATCATTCTCTGCATATGCCGCTGCTGAAGCTGTAATATGCGGTGATGGTATTTGCGATTCAGACTATGGAGAAAGCTGTAGTAATTGTGTAACAGATTGCGGTCAGTGTCCTTCCACACAAACCACCACCGGAGGGGGTGGAGGAGGTGGGGGAGGAACAACTACAACACCTAGTGCCGTGTGTGGAAACAATATATGTGAAACTGGAGAAAATTATGAGAACTGTCCACAGGATTGTACAACTGCCTTGCCACCGTTCTCTGTAGAAACAGATCTCGTGGAAGTCACATTGCATCCTGGCGAGAGTAAAATGTACTCACTGACTATATCAAACAACATGAATGAGGATGTAACAGCGGAAATAGATGTTGTAGGAAGAATTTGGGAATTCATAAAACTCGAGAAAAATTCCGTTGTAGTGCCAGCAAAATCTTCAGCCAGCCTTAAGATAAAGGTATTTACTTTGGAAACTACACCGTACGGTGTCTATGCAGGTGACATAGTGGTTAAAATAGGTGATACTACAAAAATAATACCTGTGACGTTGCTTGTAGTATCAGAAAAGGAATCCCTCCTTGATGTTAAAGTTGATGTGTTAACAAAAGAGGTTGTACAAAATGGGACACTGAGATTCCAGGTAACTCTGTACAATTTGGGATTCAAGAAAAAGGTTGACGTTCATCTAATTTACAAGATAAAAGATGTAGAAACAGAAAAACTGATAACACAGACGGAAGAAGAAGTTGCAATAGAAACAAGTCTTTCATTTGTCAGGTCCATAAATCTCGAAGATGTTGACATTGGTAGGTACTTCATACAAGTCGAAGCTAAGTACGATGGCAGAACAGCAAGCTCTGCTGCGGTTTTCGATGTTGTAAAGCCTATATGGACCGCTGAAAACATCAGGAAGTTGATAATAATCGTAATACTGCTAGTAACTGTGGTTGCTGGTATAAAGGGAAGGGTTTACTACAAAAAAATTAAAATAAAGAAAGCGAGGTATGTATTCCCTGTCAACTATAAGGCATTGCCGCGTGGTGACATTTGGCTTGGAAAGATAGCAGAAACCGATAGAAAAGCATTTTTCAGCACGGATGACCTTACTACACATATAATCTCTGCCGGAGCGACAGGCTCTGGAAAAACGGTTTCTGCAATGGTAATTGTTGAGGAATTGCTTATGAGGAAAATACCTGTTGTTGTTTTTGATCCAACTGCTCAGTGGACAGGATTTGTAAAAAGATGCACGGATAAAAACATGCTCTCATTCTATAGCAAATTTGGACTAAAGGAAACGGATTCAAGACCGTTCAAAGGTATGATCTATGAAGTAACAGATCCCAATGTTAAGATAGATTTCAAGAAGTATATGAATCCTGGAGAGATCACAGTGTTCACATTGAATAAACTAAAGCCTGGACAGTATGATAAAGCTGTTAGAAACATTGTTGGCACAATATTTGAGCAAAACTGGGAGGAATCTCCAAAATTAAGACTACTGGTTGTGTTTGATGAGGTGCACAGACTTCTTGAAAAATATGGTGGTAGAGGTGGATATGTTGCTCTGGAGAAGGCATGCAGAGAATTCAGGAAATGGGGCATTGGATTAATAATGATATCACAGGTACTTGCTGACTTCAAAGAAGCTCTTAGAGGTAACGTACTCACAGAAATACAGATGCATACAAAATCTCTTGAGGACATAGACCGCATAAGAAAGAAATATGGCGATGAATATGCAAGCAGAATAACAAAGGAAAACGTTGGTGTCGGAATGGTGCAAAACCCGAAATACAACAACGGAAGACCGTATTTCGTCGAGTTCAGACCATTGCTTCACTCACCACATAAAATAACAAATGAAGAGTTGGAAGCATACAAAAAATACGCTAAGGAGATTGAGAACATTGAGAAGAAAATAGAAAAACTATCAAAGACTATGGATGTCACAGATATGAGACTGGAATTGAATCTCGCAAAAGATAAACTAAAAACCGGGGCATTTAGAATGGCTGAAATATACATCGAGGGTTTGAAAGAAGGTTTGAAAAGATATGAAAAGAAATAGAGCACGCCAGATACAGTACATGGTGCTTGCAACAGTTGTATTGTTATTTCTACCTATAAATAGTGTTGAAGCTCTAGATATTGTAGAAATATCATACCAAGAGAATGTAATAGTGGAACCAGTCACAGAGAGCACAATTCCAATCACTATAAGAAGTTTATCATACCACATAACCAGTATTTATTTCGAAATTAAATCAGAGATCGATGCTCGTGTAAGCAAGAATTCTTTCATTTTATCCCCAATGAGCAATGAGACCATTAACATCTTTATTCATACTCCGAATGATATCGGTCTTTATGATATAAAATGGTCCTTAAGGGCAACGGATATTGAAGAAAAACACACAGAAACCAAAAATGGTGTCATAAGAGTGCGTGTAAGTAACATCTTGAAAGAGATAAAAAACATGAAAAAAACTTATATTGAACAGATAGAAGAACTAAGAAGAAGTTCCAAAAATTTCAGCAAAAACGATAGAGAATATATTGAATATTTCTTAAGTGACATTGAGCGTTCTGTTAAAGATTTGGATGCGCTCTATATTCAGGGTGAGTATGAAAAAATAGGAACGAAAATGAGGTCAATAGAAACAGAACTCATTCTCATAAAAGGAAAAATAGCAGAGTTGAAAGCAGCGAGTCAACAAAAGTTTTATTTTGATTTATACACAATTATGGGATTTGTTTTACCTGCTTTAGCTGCTGTGTTACTCTCTTTCTTGCTTATAACAAGAATACTTCCCAGTAGACAATTGAAAATTGACAGAATTGGTGATTTAAACATAATAAATGAACGCATACTATCTGCTCCTGACGTTACAAAAGTCCCATTAGGTGCGAGAATAAAACGGGCTGAAGAGAAGGTTAAGGCAATTGGTGATAAGAGATTGTTGATAGAACTAAAGCTTGTGAAAGAAAAATACAGACAAGGTTTCATGGGCCTTTGTGAAGATTATCTCTTAGATCTGGAAAGGGAATTAGAGAATTATGGCTAAGAATAATTCCAAGAAAACGGAAATGATGGAAGAAGATATAATAACAAATGAAGAGCTTTTAAAGGAAGTTGAAAAGATAAAGGGTAAGATTGAACTTTTAGAGGGGACACGAGAAGAGTTAAATGACAGAATAGCATCCATTTCAGAAGAAGTCGGTGACCTCAGAAGGATGATACTTGACAGGGAACAATCACAAAGAGAGTTAGAGGTCAATTTTGAAAAGGTAAGGGACGCTGTAGAGCAAATAGAACCATTAAAAATTGCAAAAGAGATGGAAAAACTATCAGCAGAGATAGAAAAAACGTCTGCAAGAGTGGAAATAAACGAACAATTATTTAGGAATTTTGATGAAGAAATAAAAAAGGTTAGAGAAGTTCTTTCTAGATTTAAGAGTTTTGAGAACCTTGTAGATTTAGAAAAAAGGATAAACGAAAAGGTGAGTAGAATTGAGAAAGCGGAGAGGTATACAGAGAGGATGGCCTCTAAAGCAGAAGGTATATTTGCTGATTTGAACGAAAAATTGCTCGCACTCAAAGATAAACTTGACACTATAAAAAAGGTTGATGATCTTACGAAGGACCTTGTTAAAGAAGTAGATCAGCTCAGCCTGAAATTAGAAAAGGACGTTGCGAAAACTGAGGATTTGGACAAACTCAAACAGTCCTTGGAGAAAAAAATAGAGAAGAAAACAGATCTTTTAGAAGCAAAAATAGAAAGCAGAATAAATGAGATTGTCAATGAAATTCCAGCACACGAAGACTACAACGTAGAAGATATTAAAAACAGAATAAAAGAACTCGCAGCATCAATTAAGGACCTTGAGAGGAAAAACATTCATCAAAAATCTGAATTGGAAGATGTTATGAAAAGAGTGGAATCAGTTCTCAAAATGTTTAAAAGTCCTGAAGAGCTGCTGGATGAAAGGGAAAAAATAATTAACTTGATGAAAAAGGTAGAATCCGACTATAGATCCGGTTCGTTGAAAAGGGAGTCGTATAAAGAAATAATAGAAGCGAATAAAAAGAGACTTGAAGCCATAGATGCTATTTTAGAGAGAATTAATCAGGAAGCTATATATAAAAAAGTCAAGTATTTGGAAAGAATTTTAAACACTCTTTTAGAAAAGAGTGAAGAACATATATCAAAAAGTGTTTTTAACGATACCGTTAAAAAACTGTTTAAAGAACTTGATACTTTATCCGAAAGGTGTAATAAAGTTGGTGGATTGGGAAAAAATGTTAAAAGAGCGTTAGAATTCAGTAAGCTTTCATCTGAACGGTTAGATCTATTGGAAAAAAGATTGCAGAAGCTCCAGGAAAAACTTGTTAAATTTTCTGAAATAGAAAGTAGCATCAACAACATTAGGGAGAAATTGGAAGAAAACAGAAAAGTCATCGAAAAAGTAAAGAAAGATAGTGAAAAAAAGACAGAGAGTAAAGAAATAACAGAGCTGAGCAAGAAAATTGCCGAAATATTTAATCGCATTGCCTCCATAGAAAAAAAGCAAGACGAACTCATCGAGTATAAGGAAAGAATTAATCCATCTGACATAACAAAACTCCTAAGTGCTTTTGCGGAACTTGAGAATGAAGTGGAGAGTTTAAAGGAAGAAAAAGCTGATGCTAACGATCTTCTTCAAATCAAAAAATCATTTGAAGATGTTGTGAAAAGGAATGTTGAAATTATAGAAAAACTTTTGGAGGAGGAGAAATGACGCACCCAAAGAAACCCTTAGAGAAAAATGCTGCCAAACAACGTTTTAAGGAACTTGAGAAGAAAATGAACAGAAACTTTAAGCTGCAGTCAAGGGAAATCGAGAAAATAAAGAATTTCTTTACGTTTTTCCTGGAAAAGACATCAGCTCTTGATAAAAGAGTTTCGGTGATGGAGAAAAAGTTGGCCGGTCTTGAAACGCTTATGTCCAAAATCAACAAGATTGAAGGCAATAAGGAAGCGTTGATAAACACGAAAATCGAAAAGAATGCGTTGTCCATTAACATGCTTGAAAACCAATTGAACAAGATTACAAAAACTTTGATATCATTGGAAAATAAAATTAGTAAGGCCGAATCACTTGGCTCGAAGGTTGAGACAATAATGTCATCTTTGAATAAGAATGCCAAAGAAAATGAAGATATCAAAACACCTGGAAACCAAAAAACAATCGACACAAGCAATGATTTTGCTATTCTATTTACTGAACTTAAAAAGCATAGACAGGTTATAACTAAGACTAAAAGAAAACTGAAAGAAGTTCTAGATGAGGTGCGTGTGCTGAAAGATAGAATAGAACGTTTGGAAACGAAAAAATCTGACTATGATGATGTTGAAAAATTAAAGGTTGATTTGGGAACAACGAAAAAGAGGTTAGAAGAGATTGTTAATTTACTGCTTGAAAAGAGCATGGAGTAATTATGAGCAAATTCATTAAAATAAAATCAATTTTGGTATTTTTAGTTGTCTTTATATTCTTAGTTTCCGATGTTAATGCTCTTGATGAATGGTGGAATGCAAGTTGGCATTATAGGATGAAGGTAGAAATAAATTCCACAGATTATGAGAGGGTTGACACACCAATTGAGATTGTGATAAATTTCACAAACGAGCTAAATGCTCTTGGTATCTATGATAATTTTGACAGCAATTCTGTTAGAGTTGTGGAGTACGATTCTCTTGGGAATGTTCTCTATGAAATTCCCTCTCAATTTGATCCCGACTCTAATTATAATGCATCTGACAACGCTGTAGGTGAAGTGGTATGGATAATGAATGGTACAACACCCGTAGGTACGATGAGATATTATTACATATATTTTGATACAGAGGGTAAACAGCAAGAAAACTATCCGACAAACCTTACATACAGTTTTAACGGCGAGGAAATATATGTAAACAACACAAAACTTGAGATAAGAATAGACACCAACAGAGCAGAACTCACATCTGGAATATATTATGCAAAGAGAAGGGATTCTAATGTAGTCATATTTGATAGGCCGTCTACCGAAAGAGCGGTGGAATATCTTCAGTATTATAACGGAACAAATCTTGGGTTTGATTTAAGAAATAATGCATCCTTCACATCTGGTCCGGTAAGACTTATAGTAGAGCAGGTAGGTGATGAAATTATATGGAATGACCCGACCCAAAAAACAGAAGGTTATATTATTAAAAGATACACGTTTTATGCGAATAGTGAATGGATAAAAATAGAACACATATTCAAGAATAATGCTACATATACTATATACAGGAGTTCAAATGGTGTTGGTGCTCTGAATTTGGATGCAGACAGAGCATTTGGGATGGATGCTGTCCAAGGTTCAACTACTGACCCGTATTCTTGGTATTCCGCTTATTCCAGTTCAGGAAAAGGTCTCGGTGTGATTAACATAAAAGAAAACCAAACGACGAACTTTTACGCGAACTACGATCTTCTCAATGGAAAAATCGGGATACAACTGGATAACACGAGCATAACTTCTGGCGGAACTATTTCAGAAGAAGCTGTTGTGTACTTTAATGATCAGGCAAGTCACACCCCTGTTCAAACTATGAGAGACAAGCTTGCAAATTGGGTTAACATAACATCATATTCATCTGAAAAATACACATTCAGTATAGTTGCTGACACTGATTTTAACATCTACAACCGAGGTGAAATTATAGTTATAACGGGTAATGTAACGCAAAATAGTAATAACATTTCTTTCTCTGTGAATGCTACTATTGATAAGGGAACTTCCAACACAAATGATGATGTAACTATTGTTCTTTATGATGATGGAACACATGGTGATCAGTTGGCTGGGGATAACGTTTACACAGGAAATTATACTCTTTTGAGTGATGATGTCGTTGGTGCTTGGAATATAACAGTATATGCATACGACTCTTCAGGTTATTATATAAACACCTCAAGCACATCCGTGAATATTTCCAATATATACAGTCTTAATCTCACTATACTGAATCCTATTGGACTAACAGAAAGAATAGTCTATGCAAATCTCACTGTTAAAAATTTCAGGAACGATACTAATATAGACTCGGCTGTTGTTTCTTGTGAATATGACTCGGTTCCTGTCACAAACATATCAGATCTGGGAGATGGCAAGTACATTATAAACTTCACTGCCCCTAGTGAGCCGGGTGAATATGTCCTAACATGCAACGCAACAAAAAATAATAACACTGGCAGTGACTCTTCAATTTTCCGAGCAGATGCACAAAAAACAGATATCAGAGTTGAAATAAAACCCCAAATATTTTACGCAAATAATATAACCCTCTATCAAAACCAAACGTTTGAGGTAAATGTGACTTTAACAAATATTGGTAACGGAACTGCATATTACACAAACATAACATTTAATTTACCTTACAATTGGTTAGTTTCTCCGACATATGATTCATGCGGTAATTTATCTGTTTCCGATAATTGTACAAAATATTTCAACATAACAATAGCATCCAACACGTCCCCTGAAAACTATACGATAACCGTGTATGCAAACTGGATAAATCCTGATTCTACATACAATTCTTCTTATAACACGTCTACTGTGGGTGTTTTAAGTAATCCCATTGTTGATGTGCTGGAAGAAGAAATAAACAAAACCATAAACGAAGGTGAAACAGCATTATTTAATTTAACAGTTAAATCTATAGGTAATGACCTTGTAGAAAGCATAAACATTTCATGCGTTTCCGGTGTTGTCTGTACAGAATTTAATGTTAACTTCAGTCAGAACTACGTATCAAATCTGGCGGTTGGTGAAGAGGTTATTATAAACACATACGTGACAGTTCCCGAAGGTTATCAAGAAGGGAGTTATTCAGGAATAATAAACGTTACTTCTTCCAACGGTGGATACGATGAAGTTCTTTTAAATGTAACTGTCCCGGAAAGTTATACATGGATTTTGTTGCCAGAGAGCTGTTCCATATCTACATTATCTGAAAAAAGCGGAACCGTTTGCCAAGTAAGGGTGAACACTACAGGAAACAAACCATTAAATTTCAGTATTACACCAAGCTCGGATAACTATACAAGTGTGAATGTTACATCGTTTTCTTTAGATTCACAATCATCTTATGTTTTTTCGGTATTGTATAACACAAGCGGTGCAAGTATTGGGAGTTATATTACAGTTTATAATATTAGTTCAAGTTATAATTCAACCCCCGGTAATCCTGCGAGTAGAAATTTAACAATAAACCTGAGTGTAGTTTTAGGTCCATTGATTACAAGCCTGGTGGTTAATGAAAGTGAACAGACAAACCCTGTAACTATTAAATTAAAGATTGTTGACTTATCGAATTCTTCTATTGAATTTGCAAATGCTACGATAACACTCCCAAATGGAAGCCAGTACACTGCAACATTAATTAATGTAACTCCAAACATTCCCGGGGAAACTAGTTATTGGGAATATAATTTTTCAGATACCCTACAAAGAGGGGTATATAGCGTATCATTTATAGTTTACGATAAACAAGGTGGTTATTCAACGGTAGATGATACATTTAAAGTGTACTCTAAATTGAATGTGATATCCCTTACTGGCTGGAGTACATATTATCCTGGTGAAATACCATCAATTAACTATAGTTTAACTGATGGTGTTGGTACGCCTTTAGTGGCCAACGTCAGTATAAAGGTATTAAATCCTGATAATATTTTACTGTTCAACGAGAGTTATGTTACAAATGAAAATGGAACTTTTGATGTCCTGCCAAATTTCCAGATACCTTCCGATGCAATGACAGGATCTTATAAATTAGTCACAACAACTGTTTATTTCGATGAGCATGTTAACCTAACGGTTAACAAAACTAAAACATATTTCTTTAACGTTGTAAGTAGAATTTATGTCGATCTCGATACAAGTCTTGTTACCTATCCTCAAAATGTACTAAAATTCTATATCTTAGTTTATAGTGATAGTGAGATAGAACCGCTCAATCTTACCTTAACTGTTTATGACCCACTCAATGACGTATTTCTAACATCGCAAAAGAGTGAAATGGATATCATAAACCAGACAGAATCTTTCATTGTTTATGTTTCAGAACATCTTCTACCATCTGATGTGTCGCTTGGTACGTACCTCGCTGTTCTTGATATCCAACAAGGTGATAGACATACTATGAAATTGAAAGCGTTTAGGATATCAAGTGGCGGACCTTATGACGTTGTTATAAGTTCTATAGAATCAGAGGTTCAGCAAGGGGATTATTTGGATTTCGAAATAACAATAGAGAACATGGGAGAACTTCCACAAGACGTTTATCTTGATTATTGGATATCAGACCCTCATGGAAATACGTACGACAGTGTTTCTGGTGAGGCTGTTTTTGTTGACGCAAATAGCAGCAGGAGTTTCCAAAGACGGCTTTTTATCTACTCTAATCAGCCTGTGGGAACTTATTATTTGAATGTGAGAATGACCTACTCTTCACTTCAACCGAGCATACACGTAAACAGGACGTTTAGTGTAATAATACCTTCTGCAGTTACTCCAGCTCCAAGTGCTGGTGGCGCTGCCCCTGTAACAGGCATTGTTACTGCAGCAGAAGAAATTTACAAAATAAACATATCTGCTCTTTATCCAGAAAGTATCGAGGTAGAACGTGGCGGCGTTAGGTACCTTACAATAGAAATCAAAAACAATGGTAATGTTGAACTCAGTGATATCTACATAGAAATCTCTGGGATCCCAAGCAATTGGTTTAAAAAAATAGGGAAAATAGGGACACTTGCACCGGGAGATGTGGGTATCCAGATTGTAAAATTCGAAATTCCAGATAATGCTGAAATAAAAACATACGAAGCTAAAATTAAAGTGAGTACGGATAGAGTACAGGACGAAAGGTGGATTAAAATTACAGTCTATGAAACCCGGAAAGATATGCTCTATTCGATGATAGAGAAGATACGAGACAAGATAAGCGAACTTGAAAAGAAAGCGTATAGATTAGATGTAATAAATATAACCGGTGTGCTTGAGCTCATGGAAAAAGCAAATTACATTCTCAACGAAGCTGAAGATTGCTTGAAAGGTGAAAACATACTTACCTGTGAGAAAAAAATAAGAGAAGCGGAAAATATGGTCGAAAGGATAAATTATGAAATCATGAAAAAGAGGTTGAAAGAAAGGGTTCTGTTATTACCAATTGGTTCTGTTTTAGCCATAACATTTTTCCTCACTTTAATTATGATAACTTTAATATTTTATCCGAAAAGAAAGGCTGTTAATAAAAAATTGAACAAAATAAGAAAGTTGATTACAAACGAATTCGCAGTTGAAACTGTGGGTCAGGATGGAATAGAAAATGTTGTTTTGGAAAGAAGAAGGGAATTGATAGACCTGTTAAAAACACTTGATGAGCAATTCAAAGAAGGTGTAATATCCAAGGAAACTTATGTTGAGTTAAAGAGAAAATACAGCAAAGAATTGCGTAATATTAAAATAAAGGTTTGCAAATCATGTGGTGCTGCCAATGAGGATGATGCAGAGTACTGCATCAAATGCGGTGAAAAATTATGATATGTGAAAAATGTGGTACAGAAAATAATGAATTAGCAAGATTTTGTAAAAAATGTGGCTCACCTTTGAACACTTTCGGAGCGACCACAGTCAAAGCAATAAATTCTACGGCGTCACGTATTTACAAGAATAAAGATGATTACGTGGATTTGAAAAAAGAATTAGAAGAGTTGAAGGTTGTGTTTGACATAAGAGTTGAAGAAATGAAATCAATGCATAAGGATATAGAATCGATTAAAAGGAACGTGAACTCATTGACGAAAAGGCAGGCGGAGATAGAAAACCAACAAAAATTCATGAGGGAGGAAATTAAAAAAAGAATTGAGGATTTTGAGCGAAATGTTAAGAATAGTTTCGATTTTCTTTCTGCCAAAATAACGGACTTGTCTAAAAACGAGCTGAAAAAAATCAGGAGTGAATCAAAGAGAATAATGGAAGAGAAAGTAAACGAACTCATAAACACAGAGATTTCGGAGATGAAATCTGCTTTCAAGAAAAAAACCGTGGAAATGGAAAGACTGATTGATGCGTCGCTTAGAGATTATTATGATGATATTGAGGCATTCAAGCGAAAAATTCGGAGATCATTGGATAGGTCGGTAAGAAAATTAAATGTTTTAGATGATTGCTCAAAGAGACTTGAATTCATGGAAACGCAAATTGTTAAAAACAAGAGACAATTAGATGGATTAACAAAAATCATAAATTCTAGAGATCTTGAAAAAGAAATTGAATTGTTAAAGGAGAGGGAATCGGAAATCGAAACAAAACAGGATTTCTTGGAAAAAAGGCTTGAAAAAGAATGTGAAAAAATCAAAAAGGAAGTCGAGAATTATTTAGATTACATTTCGAAGAGTGTAAAAGATCTAGCTAAGGCTGACTTAACAAAAATAAAAAATGAAATAGAGACCAAGATAAATGAAAGGATAAGCAACGAGCTGGATCCGAAGATAGTAAAAATAGACTCTTTTATCAAAGAGTGGGCAAAGAAGAGCGCGGAGATTAAAGAAATAGAAGGTCGTGTCAAATTGCTTTCTGATGATCTTAAAAAATTGCCAACACAAAAAGACGTGGAAGATGTTGTTGCAGAAGTGATGAAAAGTGTAGAGAATCTGCCTAAATTTAAGGAGATAGACATCTCACTTTCTGAAGTGAAAAAAAGCATAGTCAACACAAACGCAAAGATAAATGCGATCGAGAATAGAATTGAAAAACTTTCTCGGATTGCTGAAAATAACGAAATTTGTGAAAAATTGAAAGCAGAGATACTATCTATAAAAACTCGGTTAAACTCATTTGAACGCACGTTAGATTCTATTTCTAGACAATCGCCATCTAAATTTGAAAATATGAAAAATGAAATTCTTGCCGAGATTAAAACATTTACTGAGCAAATGGTAAATGAGAGATTAAACAAAGTAAACACTACCCCCATCGAATCTGGTGAAAAAACATTGGAAGTAACGAAACCGCGTATAGATTTGTCAATTGACTATGCACATGACAAAGAAGTAGAAAGCAAAGAAAATAGGGGATTGAACGTTGAAACTAAGGTTGACATTACAGATGGTGACACCAAACAACACCCAACTCCACTTAAAAAAATAAAGAGTAGAATTTTAGAGAAAAGGAAGACATCTGAAGATTCTTCCATTGCAAAAAATGAAGAAGATAAAGCAAACCACAAAGAAAGCGAAGAGAGCAACATCGGTAAATTTACCTGTAGATACTGCCACCAACCATTCAGTAGTAGAACAATACTTGAAATGCATGAACTAATATGCAACGAAAGACCGGAAAATAAAAATAATTTTGAATCTGAAAATCATTAACTTAAAAGAATCTTCTTAAAAATAAAAATTTAGGTGGCTTGTACTCTTTTTCAATTAACTGAGCAGCTATTTTCTTTATTGCAACTGAAGCTTTAGAATGCGGCTTGTAAACTACAACAGGTACGCCCGCATTTATACTTTTCTTTACATTTTCGTCTTCAGGCACGACACCGAGAATTTTGGTTTTGCAAACTTCTTCTATTTCATCATTCGTTATTTCATAATTTTTGTTTCTCTTTCTGTTGATTATTATACCTGTTATTTTTTTGTTCATTTTTCTTGCAACTTCAACTATTCTTATGCAGTCTGAGATTGCTGGTATTTCCGGGTTTGTAACAACAAGAACTTCGTTACACGATCTTAGGATTGACATTACTTCTCTTCCTAAACCTGGTGCAGAGTCAACAAGCACGTGACCTTCTAGTTCCTGAAACAGCTCCTTCATTTTTTCTGGACTGGTGTATATGTACTCGAGCGATAATGAAGAGGGAATTATTTTTAATCCTGTGTGGTGAAGGTGTATAACATCAAGTATACTTAGTCCTTGTTCCAATGCATCATGTAGAGTTAGGTTGTATTCATAGAATCCAAGGTGCAAACCCAAATTAGGATTCTGAAGATCTGCATCAACAATGACGTTGTCTTCGCCGAAATAGTTCAGAGCAAGGCCGAGGTTAACTGTTATTACGGTTTTGCCAACACCGCCCTTTCCGGAGAGAACGCCTATAACTCTTCTCATAACACTAATTTTTTGTTTTCGTTAATTAAAT
>CAYYWW010000008.1:0-22959 GCA_964475515.1 uncultured archaeon
AGATAAGCAGTACTACAGTTTCACTTGAAGGTGGAGAATCAGCAACTGTTGAATTTACATGGACAGCCACGAGTGGCGATCATGACATTGAGATCGTTTCAGATTCAACAAACGTTATCACAGAGTCTGATGAGACAAACAACGAAGAAACAACAACCCTTTCGGTAGCCTCAACTACAAGTAGTCAGGGTAGTGATTCAGGAAGTTCAACAACATCTTCAGGCACTGGTTCCAGCTCAGGCGGCGGATATGTGATCAGGAGCGCTGAGATGTACGATGTTCCATCAGAAATTGAAGTTATACAAGGTGGTAGTAAGTCGATAACTATAGAAGCAAAAAACGATGGTGATGTAAGACTTTACAATGTTTATATAAAACTAAGCGGCATAGACACTGAATGGTTCTCTGTAAATCCTGAAAAACACGACAGAATAGACCCAGACGAGTCGAAGTATTTTACCTTAAAGTTACATGTTCCTGAGAATGCTCTACTGGGCAGTTATACTGTAAAATTAGAATTGATTTCACAAGGAATAACAATGGATATAAAGACAATCAAGGTAACGATTTCTCAGGAAATCGAAATGGCAAGTGAAGAAAGCAACGGCAAGCCAAAAATAGTGGTCACGGGTTTATATTTACCTAAACTAAACCCAGGGGAGAAAGGAAACTTCTCTATAACATTCAGAAATGACGGAAACGCAACGGCAGAAATAGAAGCATGGTTAGATGTTCCAGAAGGGTGGAACGTTGCACCAAATTTAAGAAAAATAGATCTGGAGCCGAACGAAACTGAGATTGTGGAATTTGAAATTCATATACCAACAAAACCCGAAAAAATAAACAAAGTTACATTTTTCATTTCTTACAAAAACGAAACAAAAACCATAGAAAGAACAGTGAAATTTAACACGAAAACAAAGAGCGTAACAGGGATGTTCGTGGGTTCTTTCACAGGATTTGTGAATACCGGGGTTTCTCTTGCGGGAAGCGTATCAACCGGCATGTTAGTTGCGTACATAGTTTTTGTTTTGAAGTCTAAAGTAAAAAAGAAAAAACCGCCGTGGAATTCCACACTAAGAAAAATAAAAAATATGAGAAAATAGCATATATTTTTGTTACTCATCAATAGTTATTGTTTTTTACAAAACAGCATTACAGCGGTAATGTTTCGTCGAAATTCTTTTAAATCTTATTTTTAATTCTAATTCATGAATTCACACTCGTTTCTCGGTAAAATAAAATTTTTTAAAGGAATCCTATATCTACTTGTTTTTCTAATTATGGTGAGCAGTATCATGCCGTTTGCATCTGCTTCTGGATACAAAACAATATGGTTTAAAGTTGTTGATTTAGATGGTGAGCCATTAGCTAATGTTAATTTAGATACCTTTGCATCTTTGGACCCCACCGCATCTTACACAATTACTGGTTCATATACAACGGACGACAATGGTTTTGTTAGTCTCACATTACCTTCTGAGGATTATGTTTATTTTCTGTTTAAAAAATGGGATTTTGAGAGTTATTGGCCAATCGAAACCTATGAAGAAATAGGGCCTGAAGGTCCTGTTATAAGGGTTCAAAGTATAGAATCATCCCAACAAAATCCAATAAACATTTACATGGACACGCGGCCAGTAATATGGACTGACAAGTCTTCTTATGCACCGGGAGAAACAGTTACAATATATGGTACTGGATTTGAAGATGAGTATGTTCAAATAAAAATAACAAACAACGGAAGAGTATTTCTAGATAATATCCAAATAGATGAAAACTCACGGTTTGAGTATTCTTATACTCCAGAAGGAACAGGAGAATTCACTGTAGAGATTTTATCACCTAACACTTCGCCATCGAGCATATTTAATATTTTTAGTATTTTTGGAACTAATGACGAATCACTTGCCTTAACCACATTCACTGGAGGGGATCCTCTTGTAACTTTTAGACCAACAGATGATGTTTATGTTTTTGGGCAATATCCAACAACCAATTATAATAGGAAAAATCTTTACGTTTCTTGGTACAAGGGATGCGCTAATGGTAAAAGAAGGATATACTTAAAATTTGATGTTGGCAGCATACCTGAATGTGCTGTTATAGATTCGGCAACACTTAAATTATACCGCTACAGTGGTTATAGCTGTACACAGGGTACAACACCAAAGGATATCGGTGTTTATACAGTCTCAAATACTTATCAGGGAAGTTATACAGATTGGACGGAAACAGGTCTGACATGGAGCAACGCCCCGAGTATAACTTCAGGGAACCTTATATCGACAAATAATCAAGTATGTTCTTCCAACGGTTATAAAAACTGGGACGTCACATCGGCTGTGGAATCTGCCCACTTCGGAAACGGCATAGTGAGTCTGGCTTTGAAGTTTGTCGATGAAACCGGGGTAAAAAACCAAAAATTTTATGATGATGAATGCGGATGCGCATCACAACGCCCTAAGTTAGAAGTTAGATATTCTTACCCATCATGTAATACTCACGCATCTCAGGATTTATGTGAATGTAATCCTAATTGCGATTGGTGTATTGAGTGTGATGGTACCAAATGGAGCGGAGGACCCAATAGATGTGTAGACAGTAACACATGCTCTTACTCTTGTGCTGAAGGCCACTGCGGTGCTCAGTGTGATTCAAGTTCAGATTACTTTTTATCAGGAACAACCTGTTATTACAATTGCGATTTCACAGAAACCTGCTCATATCAAAATCAATGTTCTATTGAGCCTTATTGTATTGACAATATAAGATACTACAGCGGTACCTGTACACCAACTGGATGTGTTTTTGACTCTGAGAATTGTGATGATTATGATCATTACGATGAATATGAATACTACTGCGAAGATAATGTGAGAAGAAAACATAGACTTTTCCACGATTTCTCCTGCTCCCCACAAGGTTGTATAGAAAGCGTATACTATGTAGATGATCAGATAGTTGAAGATTGTGATAGTTATGATTACTATGAAGATTATGAATATTACTGTGATGGAAATTATCTAAGAAAACACCGTCTATTCCATGACTTTTCCTGTGCACCTGAAGGTTGCGTTGAGAATGTTTATTACACCGATGACCAGTTAGTTGAAAATTGCGATGTAATGGATGGAAATATATCCAATGAGTGTGGCATAGAAGACTGGGGTTGTGTGGAAACCGATGGAAATGCAATATGTCAAATTCAATTCATAGTGCCTCATGACGAATTATGTGAAAATTATTGTGATGACTCTATAAGATATTTTTACGGTATATGTAATCCAGACACATATTTATGTGAATACCAAACAGAAAATTGCAGCTCAAATAGCTACTATGAAGCTTATGAGTATTATTGCGATGGAAATGACAGAAGAAAACATAGATTGTTTCACGATTTCTTCTGCTCACCTGAAAGTTGTTTAGAAGATGTGTATTACACAGACGATCAGCTTGTTGAGAATTGCGACGAATATGATTACTATGATGATTATGAATACTACTGCGACGGTAATATTGTCAAAAAACACAGACTCTTCCACGACTTCTCATGCTCCCCAGAAGGTTGTGTAGAAAACGTATACTACGTGAATGAAACCATAGTAGAAGATTGCGACTCAATGGACGGAACAACCTATAATGAATGCGGGGTCATTGACTATTCCTGTTCTCAAGAAGGTCAAAATGCTCAATGTGTAATTTCCACAATAGACAAAAACCAAAGTGTATGTTCAACAAACTTCTGCAGTGATGAAATCAGAAATTACGATGGATTCTGTAACGATGATTACTATTGTGAATACGCTGTTGAAAACTGTAGCTCATATGATTATTATGATCCTTATGAAAATTACTGTAGTGGTAACGAATTAAGAAGCCACAGAATATATCATGATTTTGTTTGTTCACCTGATGCTTGTGTCGAAACTACATATTACACAGACGACCATATGATTGAAGACTGTGGTTCATATCCTAATGGATGGTATAATTATGGAGATGAAGAGGGCTTAGATGACCCGGCCTGTGAGTATAGGATTCATTTCTGCGATTCAAGCAATGAACCGCACTGTGCTTATAATGTGACTCAAGCTCATGATTACGATGTTTTGGATGGAAATTACTGCATTGATGAGAAATCAATAGAAGAAAGAGATTATTATTGTAATCAATACGGTGAGCCTTCATATAAAGTGATAGTAGGACCTTATTTATGTGGAATTGACGGTTGGATAGGCGGTGGAGACACGCCCGGTTTCGGAGAAGATCAACCATGTGTTTATGAAGAATGGTATTGTACAGGAGCAGGACCCAATAGCTATTGTAATTCTACAACAACCTATTCAGAAGATTTTGATTATCTTGACAATGATAACGAGCTTTGTTACGAGGCGGAGTTGTTCAAAATTGATTATTGGTGCAATCTGGAGTCTTGCGATTCACAAAATCCAGAGAATGGATGTTCACCAAAAAAGAAACTATATCCAGCAGGTTGCAGTTTTATTTGCGGAGCGGAGTGTGAACAAGATAGTGATTGTGAGGATGCTTACTGTAATGTGACCTATCCTGATTACTGCAACGGGCATAAATTGGTAGAATATGATAACGACAAAATTTTAGACAACACTACTGTGACAAATTTCACAGAAAACATATGTCTGGATGATTGCACCTGCACTTCTTATACTGTTACGTGTTTACCACCACCAGTAAATACCTATTGTGTAGAAGGTGTTTGTGATGCCCAATGTGATGATGTTTCCGACTTCAAAGTAGAAGGTACAACATGTTATTACGGTTGTGACCCAACTGATACGTGTTCTTTCTTAAATCAGTGCTCTACAGAGTCTTACTGTGATGGAAATATAAGATACTACAGCGGTACCTGTACACCAACTGGGTGCACTTTTGAATCAGAAAATTGCGATGATTACGATTACTATGAGGATTATGAGTATTATTGTGAGGGAAACAACCTGAAAAAACGTAGGCTTTTCCACGATTTCTCCTGTTCTCCAGAAGGTTGTGTAGAAAACGTATACTATGTGGACGACCAAATAGTTGAGAACTGTGATGATAGAGATGGAGAGCAACATAATGAATGCGGTTTTATGGATTATTCATGTTTGGATGGTGCATGTGTTATAACAGAAATAATTAAGAACGATTCTGTATGTTCTGATAACTTTTGTTCGGATAATGTAAGAAATTATGACGGGTACTGTGGAGACAATTACTATTGTGAATATCATCAAGAGGATTGCGGCCAATACAATGGGTTCTACTGTGTCGATAGTTATGTTGAGCAAAGAGAGTATTACTGTACACCATCTTCCTGTGAATATATTGTAACAGATATAGAGCAGTGTCAACCCGATGGTTGGTACAACTATGGAAATGAAGAAGGGCTCGATGATCCAACATGTGAGCAAAGAGATTATTACTGCCAAGATAATGGTCTAAACGATTACTGTACCTTTGATGTCATCAATACACACGATTACGACAGTCTAGATGGATATTATTGTGCGGATAACGAAAGTATAGAACAAAGGGATTACTACTGTGGAAGTAATGGTCAAGCAGAATATGAAATAATAAGCGGTCCTAATTCTTGCGGAGAAGATCAATGGACAGGTGGAGGCGATACACCTGGATTTGGAGAAGATGAAGCATGTATTTATACGGATTACTATTGTACAGGTATAGGACCGAATAGTATGTGTTTGTCAAGTGTTTTGTATACTGTTGATTTCGATAACATGGACAACACAGACATCTGTATAGGTACGAAAGGGACTAAAATAGATTATTGGTGTAATTTAGTGACATGTGACTATGAAAACCCCTTGAATGGTTGTTCTTACGGTATCGGAACATATGAAATGCAATGTAGTTTTGATTGTGGTGCTGAATGCGAAATTGATAGTGACTGTCCAGATTCTATTTGCAACGTGACATACCAGGATTATTGTGATGGAAGAAAACTAGTTGAATACAACAACAATATGATGTTGGACAGTGTGACTGTTTTCAATTCAACACCCAATTACTGCATGGAATGTTGTTGTACATGTACGGAAAATCCTGTAACCTGCGAAGCTCCGCCAACAAACACATACTGCGTAGAAGGTGTTTGTGATGCCCAATGTGATGATGTTTCCGACTTCAAAGTAGAAGGTACAACATGTTATTACGGTTGTGACCCAACTGATACGTGTATGTATGAACATTTCGCTTCAATGGAAAACTATTGTGACGGAAGCGTAAGATACTTCGATGCTGAATGTTCACCTTCAGGCGTAACATTCCAAACAGAAAACTGTGATGATTATGATTATTATGAGTATAGAATCTACTGCGATGGAAGCATTATTAAAAACCAGACAATCTTCCACGACTTCTCCTGTTCTCCAGATGGTTGTGTAGAAAGCATAGTGACATCTGAAGAAATAATAGAAAACTGCGACCTCATGGACGGAACAACACACAATGAATGCGGTGTGATGGACTATACCTGTTCAGAACAAAATGGTCAAGCTCAGTGTGTTATTTATCAAATTAACAAAAATGAATCCGCATGTTCAAACTTCTGCGATAATGGCGTAAGAAATTACAACGGGTTCTGTAACGATGAATACTTCTGCGAGTACACAACAGAAGACTGCGAATCATACGATAGAGTTGATGAGCCAGAATATTATTGCGATGGAAGTGTAGTAAAATCAAGACAGCTTTTCCATGATTTTAGTTGCACACCGAATGAGTGCGAGGAGTCTACGTATTATGTGAATGAAACTGTAGTAGAAGATTGTGATGACAGAGACGGAGAGCTGTATCACGAATGCGGTTTGACTGATTGGTCATGTTCGCTCGGTGCTTGTGAACTCGTAGGAATCGTTAAGGATGAGTCTAAGTGTTCAACCAATTTCTGTAGCGGGGATACCAGATATTATAACGGATTCTGCGACCAGAACTATTATTGTCAGTACTCCACAGAAAACTGCAACGCTTTTGATAGATACGATAGTTTTGTTACGTATTGTAGAGGAAACGAGCTGTGGCAGCACAGACTATTCCATGACTTTTCCTGCACACCAAATGAATGCGTAGAAGTATCTTCGGAGTATGTGGATGACCAATTTTTAGAGGATTGTAAAGAAAACCCTGATGGTTGGTACAATTATGGCAACGATCCATGTTTTGAAGACCCGATTTGTGAATACAGAGTTTATTACTGCATGGAAAATGATAATGGAGCAGTTTGTACTTATGACATTACACAATCACATAATTACAACGTGAAAGATGGATACTATTGTGCTGATAGTAAAAGAATAGAAAGAAGAGATTATTATTGCGGAAAAGGTGGTGAAGAAAAATACGCTGTTGTCGAGGGTCCAACATCTTGTGGAGAAGACGGCTGGACAGGTGGTGGTAACATACCGGGATTTGGGGATGATCCAGCATGCGTATTTATAACTAACAGATGTGTACCAAACAGCAATAACAGCTACTGTGATTCAACAACATCTTACAGTGTTGATTTCGACTCTAAAGATGAGATAACTTGTAAAGGTTCGAAACAAGGAGAGCATGACTTCTGGTGCGATATATCAACGTGTAACGTAATGCACCCGTCAAGTGGTTGTTCATATGGTGATACATGGTATAACCTTGTATGTAACTTCAACTGCGGTGCAGAGTGCGAAAAGGATAGTGATTGTTCCCCCCACTTAGAAAATGATATTTGCTATTACAATGGGCAATGCACGGACATGTGTGCATGTGACTATATGATTGAAACGTGTCCAGAACCCGGCACAGTTCAAAACAACATTTGTTATTATGGAACGAGAGCATGTGGAGAGAATGGTTGTGTGATTAATTCTTGCGAATTGGAGGAAGGAGAAATATGTGATGCCCAATATGGTTGTCTCTCATGTACAGACATAGGCACTGTAGCTGATAAGTTTTCTGATGGTTCCTATTCAAAAAACATAACGTTTAATGATGGTGACATTAATTCTTCGGCAAAGGTCTTGTTACCGAGAAATGTCACAATTACAGGAGCTAGTATCGATGTGACAGGTTATCCAGCATACTTTTCATCTAAAAATGTAGTTGCAGCGGTTCTTGTAACAGACGTTTCTTCTAGTATGCAAGGAGAGAAGTTAGCTAAAGCAAAGGAAGCTGATTTAGAATTTGTTAATCTTCTCCTGCAAAACAACGGAGGTAATGAAATAGGTCTTGTAAGTTTTTCAACAAAAGTTACGAGCTATTTGGAACTTACGAACAACCAAACAGAGTTGAGCAATGAAATAGACAGCTACTACGGAAATGGATTTACATGTGTATCATGTGGTATAAAAAAGGCAACGGAGTTACTTGCTGGGGGGTCAAACCAAAACAAAGTCATGATACTCATGAGTGATGGTGTCATAAACAGATGTATAGGCGGAACAACATGTTTCGGAGGCAAGCAAGCTATTAGAAAAGCCATGGAAGCATATGAAAACTATGGGATAAAAATATATACTATCTCATATGGTAGTGATGCTGATTACGAAACAATGATGAAAATTGCAAATGTGACAGGAGGAAAACATTACTTTGCAGATGAAAACAGTATTGTGGATATTTACAGATTAATAGCGATATCAATAAGCAAAACATACCCTTCTAACATTGTATTTAATTTCGGTGATATTGGCACTCCAGAATGGGAGTACTCAGACTATTTGAATTCAACAGTGCATATATCAGATTTCCAGGATAATATTAATGATTTCTTAAAGAATTGCGATTGTCCTGGTTGTGAAATATTCGATGGTTACTGTAATGTTTATCTCACATTTTCATCTGAAACATCCGGAACTTTATTATTAGAAAATCTTAACATAACAGCGTGTAGCTATTATGTCCCAGACGGTGTCCAGTGTTTCACTTGTTCTGATTGTGGAGGCGGAGAGGATTGCACCGACTACTCAGAATGGTCCCAATGGGAGTGCGATTGGTCAGATGTGTGCGATGAATCCGCGACATGTCAAAGAACTAGGACGGTCCGACAATATACATGCAATAATCCTGGAGTGGGGTCATATTGTACTAGTACAGAAACTGTACAAACAGACACACAAATACAAACAAGAAATACCGATGGAACATCTTGTGATGACGGTCAATACTGCACCATTAATGATCAGTGTCTCGGAGGTCAATGTGTAGGCACTGAGCAAAGAACTTGTGATGACCAGAATCCATGTACTGATGATTATTGTGATGAAAATTTAGACGAATGCGTGTTCGTTCCGGATGACACAAATGAATGCGGAATCTTTAGAATATGTCCTGAGGACGGATGTGTCGGGCTTAACTGGACAATTTACCCACCAAGCGGTCATGATTATTGTCTCGCAGGCGAATGTATAGAATATTCATGCGAACCCATAAGCTCTGTCTATAACCCAATATGTGAACCAGACTCGGATGGAGATGGAATTAAAGACAGCGAGGACGCATGCCCGGATGTTTATGGAACAGATTGTAACGGTTGTCCAAATCCATGCCAAGGATGTGCAGTTATGATATGCCCACAAAATGGCGAACCCACTTGCGAGGCAGATGATACTCAGTGCGAACCAACACAATGTCCTGAAGATGGATGTGGTTTAGGTTCTTGCAGGCCGTATGAATGGGCGGATTATCCTGATTATGTTGATAACACATGCATACTAAACGGCAACATAGGGACATGCACACAAAACACATGCGATGGTTTGGAAACATGTGTTTATAGTGAGGCATGCGTTCCTCAAGAAAACGTAAGCAATCATGTCTTACTTTCAGAAGTATTTTATGACACACCAGGATCAGACCAGTATGAAGAGTGGATAGAATTGTACAACCCAACAGACAAGGTAGTAGATATATCAGGATGGGAAATACAGGATAATAGCGGGTCATATGTAATCCCGCAAAACACGGTAATATTCCCAAACGACACTTTAGTTATTGCAAAGGATACGGAAGGATTCAGGAATTTGTATGGATTTGACCCGGATATATCTGGAATGAGCTTGAGTTTGAGTAACAGCGGAGATTTCTTGAAGCTTATCAATGAAAGCGGGGAAGTTGATATGGTTGCTTGGGAAAACGAAATAACAGGATGGGATCTGGTGGCCAACACAAACGAATCAATAGAAAGAGTTCCAATAAATGTTGATACGGATAGTCCAAGTGACTGGACAAGCCACGCAACGCCCAAACCAGACACAGCCAAGACTAAACTCAACTTAACAAACTTCACCATACATCTTTACAAGGGCATAAATATAATTTCTATCCCCTTGTCACTTGAAAACAATTCAATAGAATATGTATTAAGCCCAATAGAAGGCAGTTATGACGTTATAAGAACATATGAAAATGGAGAATGGAAAACATACGATCCTAATTTTCCAGAAATATCAGACCTCATGGAAATAATACCGGGAAAAGGGTATATTATATTTATGAATTCCGATGCGGATTTGACGATTCAAGGATTTGAGATATTGACATCGACAGAAATACAACTTTCAACTGGCTGGAACCTTATAGGTTATCCAAAGCTGGAGATTAGAAATGTAGAAAATGTTTTAACCACAATTGAAGGGAAGTATGTAGAAATTAAAACTTACAATCCAATAGATGGGTGGAGGTCCTATCATTCAGCACACCCAGAAACAGCAACATTAACTATGATGTCACCAGGTACAGGCTACTGGGTATACATGAACGAGGATAATATACTTAAAATAGAGAGGATCATATGAAAACAATATCATGCCTTTTTACCAGTGCAGTAGTTTTTTCACTCTATTTTGTATCCTTAGCAAGTGCTGTCCCTTCAACACATACTGTTTTCGGTTTCGCATTTCTGGATGGGGACCCGGTTCCTATAGGAAGCATTATAACAGCAAAGGATATCAATGGAACAGAACTGGCAAGCTCAACAGTTATGACAGATGATGGACTCTACGGATTTCTTGATATTCCGGGAGACAATCCTGACACACCAGAAGATGAAGGAGCAGTAAATGGTGAAATAATAAGTTTTTATCTTGAGGACATAGAATCCAATCAAACTCTTGTGTGGTATGTTGACGAAACCGGCATGAACTATACAGAACTGAATCTCACTTTTATTAATGTAACAGAAGAAGGCCCTACTTGTGGCATAGAAACATATGCTATAAACATAGAGACCGACGCAGCTTATTACTTGCCAAATTCAACGGTATCTATTTCAGGTATGCTTCTGAACTCGACGTGTGAGCCTGTATCAAATGAAACAGTTCTGATAGAAGTTAAATACGAAAATGAAACAGTATTTTTAAACGAAACAATAACAAACGAGACGGGACGATTCTTAACATTATACAATCTTGATGAAAATGCAAGTGAAGGATACTATACTGTTTATGCATATTACCAGAATGTTACAAACGAAACAGGTTTTCCTGTCGTTCTTTGTGACGATTGTGATAATGATGGTTTCATATTTTTAGATGACTGTGATGACAACGATCCCAATACATACCCAGGAGCACCAGAGATTTGTGACGGTAAAGATAACGACTGCGACAAACAGATAGATGAAGGCGGTGTTTGTGAATCTACTGGCGGTGAAACAGAAACGTATACACCCTCTGGTGGAGGGGGTGGTGTTAGTACAACTTCATATTGTATGCCAAACTGGAACTGTACTGACTGGTCTACCTGTTCTGAAGATGGTATTCAGACAAGAGTGTGTGTAGATTTAAATAACTGTGGGACTAATCTAAACAAACCTGAAGAAACTAAAGCCTGTGTTTACGTCTCAGAAGAAAAGGAAAGGATAATATGTAATGCCAATACAACTGTTTGTGCCGGTAACAACGTAATGAAATGTGAAGAAGGAAAAAGATGGGTCTTTGTTGAAAAATGTTCTGTTGTCTGTAAAAATGGAAAATGTATATCAGCGCTTGAGTTAAACGCTTCCGCTGAAAAAATAAATGAAACAGAAGTAACAGGGTTTGTACTTGCTAGACCATTGGAGATATTTGGTACAATCCTTATTATTTTGCTCATTGTAGGTACTCTTGTTTTCTGGAAATTGGGAAAAATTTGAATTTTATAAACTTTATAAACATTTTATAAATCTTGAATACCAAATCATTAATATGCCAAGAACATTTAATATAATTGTAGAGCAGGATGAAGATGGATGGTTTATATCAGAAGTAGTAGGTCTTCCTGGATGTCATACTCAGGCAAAAACATTAGACGAATTGATGAAAAGAACAAGAGAAGCGATTTCTTTATATTTGAAATGTAAAAAACCTATAAAAATAAAAGAAAAATTTATTGGTTTACAGCAACTAGTGATTTGATGACAAAATTACCTTTACTTAAACCAAACCAATTATAATTAGAATCCTAATAAAATTGGGATTTAAACTAATAAGACAAGAGGGGAGTCACATGTTTTTTGAGCACCCGGATGGAAGAACAACTGTTATCCCCTGCCACCCAGGAGAAGAAATACGAAGAGGGCTACTTAATAAAATAATTAAAAAAGATATAAAAATAGAAAAAGAAGCGTTTCTTAAACTTCTTCGAAACTAACGCAAATAGTGATTAATTATTTAAATCTTCATCGTCATAATTAAGAAATTAAGCGATTCATGAGCGAGGAATTCATGAGGTGCGTCCAATGGAAATGTTGATTTATATAGCTTTGCCGGCTCTTTTAGCACTTTTGTACGTTTTTCTCTCTGCAATCAAAATAGGCAAAGTAGATCCAGGTTCAAAAAAGATAGTGGAAATTGCGAAGGCGATTCAAGAAGGTTCCATGACATTTTTGAAAAGAGAGTTTAAGACGTTGTTTTTCTTTGTTATCGTAATGGCAGCGATTCTAGGATACCTTCTAAGTCCTCTCGTTTCTCTTAGTTACGTTTTGGGTACTGTTGCCAGTGCATTTGCTGGATACATAGGTATGAAAATTGCTACTAAAGCCAATGTAAGGACAGCTAACATCGCTACAAAAAGCTTTTCCAAAGCATTGGAATTGGCATTTAGAGGCGGTTCTGTAATGGGGTTTGCTGTTGTGGGTCTTGGTTTGCTCGGTATAGTTGCTGTTTTCCTATTATCAAATGATCCCAAGGTTTTTCTGGGTTATGGTTTTGGTGCATCTTCTATCGCTTTATTCATGAGAGTTGGTGGTGGCATATTTACAAAATCAGCTGATGTTGGAGCTGATCTGGTTGGTAAAACTGAGAAAGGAATACCAGAGGATGATCCAAGAAATCCGGCAGTAATAGCTGATAATGTAGGGGATAACGTTGGTGATACTGCAGGTATGGGTTCTGACTTGTTTGAATCTTATGTTTCCTCTGTACTCGCTGCGAGCATATTGGGTATGTCTGTTTTCGGTCTTACGGGTATGTTGTTCCCAGCATTGCTCGCGGGAGCTGGTATAATAGTTTCTCTCGTTGGTAGTTTGTTTGTTAGGGCAGGCGAGGCCAAAAAAAGCTTCCAAGAACAAACAAGTGCTGCTCGCTCAGCTCTGAACAGAGGAACAATAGTTAGCAACATACTTCTTGTTATAGTTGCGTACTGGCTCATCTATTATTTCATGGATAATAATATCAACATATTTATTCCCATAATACTTGGTCTCTCTGTTGGTTTTCTCATAGGCAAAACAACAGAGTATTTCACTTCAGATAAATATAAACCTGTACAGAGTATTGCTAATTCAGCCCAGACAGGACCGGCAACAAACATAATAGAAGGTCTTTCAATGGGCATGTTAAGCACGGTTTTACCAGTCATTTTGGTGGCCTTCGCTATGATAGTTTCTTACCACTTTGCAGGACTTTTTGGAATAGCGATAGCCGCTGTTGGTATGCTTGCGAATATAGGTATGATACTTTCAATAGATTGTTATGGTCCAATAGTTGACAACGCTGCTGGAATAGCTGAAATGGGTGGGATGGGTAAAGATGTTAGAGAACGTTGTGAAGCATTGGATTCTGTTGGCAACACCACAGCAGCGATAGGGAAAGGGTTTGCCATAAGCTCTGCAGCTTTGACAGCACTAGCATGGCTTGCTACATTTTTCGAGACAGCAAAACTTGATATTATAAGTTTAACAAATTCATCTGTTGTTGCGGGCCTATTCATAGGTGGTATGCTCCCGTTCTTTTTCGTAGCACTCACATTAAGAGCAGTTGGAAAGGGAGCATTTGAAATCATAAATGAAGTTAGAAGACAGTTCAAAGAAATAAAAGGATTGATGCAAGGAAAAGCCAAGCCAGATTATGCAAGATGTGTAGACATGACAACGAAGAGGGCTATAAAAGAGATGATAATACCAGGATTGATTGTGATAATAACACCTGTTCTTTTAGGTTTGGTTCTTGGCCTTGAAGCACTTGGCGGATTACTTGCAGGGTCGCTTGTCACAGGATTTTTGTTAGCCGTGATGATGGCAAATGCTGGCGGAGCATGGGATAATGCAAAGAAATACATAGAAGCAGGTAACCTTGGTGGTAAAGGAAGCGATACGCACAAAGCTTCAGTTATAGGCGACACTGTGGGCGATCCATTCAAGGACACATCTGGGCCATCATTGAACATTTTAATAAAACTTATTGGTGTAGTTACATTGATCTTTACAATGATTTTAATGGGAGCTGCGTAACTGAGATAAAATGAATATTAAGAATAATTTGTAGACATCTTTCTTAGTTTCTCAACAACTTCTTTGCTACAATTGTTTTTGCCTAAATTATGATCTCCTGGCATAAATTTGATTATTTCTTCTCCGTGGTAATCACTACCTGATGTCAAGATTAAGTTATGCTTTCTTGCGATTTCTCTTATCTTTTTGTTCATACTTTTTTTCTTGAATGGCGCTCTGTCCCCATTATTAATTTCTATTCCTCTTAGCCCAGCTCTGATGAATTGGTTCATCTGTTCAAAATTCTTTTCAGTCTCACCTATCCATGGGTGGGCCAGAACAGGAACACCTCCAGCATTCTTCACCAACTTAATTGCCTGAATCATTGTCATCAATTTTATTTCATCTGCTTTCAATTTTTCATCATTCCTAAATTTTTCAATAAGTTTCACGGGGTTACCGTAACCTTTGGAATAAAGGACATGAACAACATGAGACTCCGTAATGCTGTCCGCTTTAGGAAATCTCCTTTTCACTTCTTCAAATGACACATCATACTTAGCTTTTTTCAGTTTTTTGCACCACTTCTTTACATTTTCTTCTATTCTTCTCCTATTTTCTCTCAGTTTTCTGATTAATTCCTTGTTTTCAAAATCTATGAAATATCCCAGAATCTCCCCATCGTTTGCCTTAATTTCAACCGCTGGAACTATATCAATTCCTATTTTTTTACCTTCCTGTATAGCCTCATAAATCCCCTTGACAGTATTATGATCAGTTAATGCCAGATATTTTATACCTCTTTTTTTAGCTAATCTAACCAGCTCTTTTGGAGAAAGCAACCCATCTGAATAATAGCTATGTGTGTGCAAATCAGCGTTCATCTTCATTATTGTTCTGAATTATTTAAATTAAGAACGAGATTTAACTATTTATGCAAACGCTACGAAATTTATATTAATGTTGCTCAGAAAAAAAGCACAAATAGAATTTATCTATATTCTTGCTATAATAGGCGTTTTGGTGATGTTAGTTTCACTCTCGTATTTTAAAGAATCTAACCTAAGCAGAGACCACGTCAGTGAAGGCAAGTTGCCAGCGAATGTAGAAGAAGAGATGAAGTTAGTGAAAGACTCGATGATAAACTTCATGAGAAAAGCTGCTTACGAGACACTAAAAATAGTAGAAATGAGAGGCGGTTACCTAGAGCAAGATGAGTTCGAAGCGGGTAGTTTCATTTTTATGAATGACAATGTTCCCTACTGGGTCAAGTGTGATACGACATATATACCATCCGAGGATGAAGTAAAGAGTAGAATTGAGAAAAAAATAAAGGAATATATACAAACGCATAGAGATGAAATTGAAAACATATTCGGAAAGAATGTTTTCTTTGACTTAAACAACACTAGAGTTGAAGCGAATATACTTGACAATAAAATAAATTTTAATATATATTTACCAACAACCGTTAGAGGATATTCCATAGAGCAGCCATATACATTTTCCATGACAACGGAGTTTGGAAGAATATACGATTTTGCAAGAGACTTTGCAATTTCACAATCAAAAGAAAGGTATTTTGAATATTTTACATTGGCCAGTATATACACTTCCGCTATAATAGGAAAAATTGAAACAGATGAGGCTCACCCGTCTTTACCAGTTCTTGAAGATCTACTTTCACATAGATGTACAGAAGGAATCGAAGAAAGAATAGACAGAAGCAAAGATATGCTGAGCGAATATCTAGAGAAAGTAATAAAACACGCTTTAACAAACGTTCTCTGGTGGGTTCCAATGCCTGATCAAAGCGGAACTAATTACACAAAAACATTTTCCATAGAAAGCGTAAATGGAAAAAAATACACAGATTTGAATGAGCCCGGACCGAGATATAATATAACATTCACTCTGCCTGATAATTTCTCCATTAATTTTAATAAAGAGATACATGTAGGCCTTTCAGACCCACTGGTATACATAGAGAGAACAACATGCTCCAAGACAAACTTTGATGCATGTATAAGAACATACAGTTTTGATTACGACTTTACTTTCCCTGTAAATGTACGGGTCAAGGACAAATTCTTAAATCAGTACTTCAATTTTGGTGTCATGTCTTCGATAAAGAATATGCTCCCAGGAGGTTGTTAACAATGAAGCACAAAAAACCAATCGGGTGGGGAGTTGTTTTGATTAGTATCAGTTTTGTGTTAGTTCTCACCTTAACTTATCACACAGTGTTAAGTATTGGAGGACCCCTTGAATGGTTAACAATAGAAGCATCTTTGGAAAAAACCCACTTCACAAACCAGGAGAAGACACATGAGGTATATGTAAGAATCAAACTATACAACAAACCCGACGATATTAGCATAATCTATGCATCTTGTAAATTAGGAAATGATATATACTGTGAAATCGATAAAGATTCGTGTTATCTTTCAGGTGATGAATACGAGTGTAAATTGTACATTCCATCAATCCATTACACATCTTCAAGATTTTATAACAAAAACAAGAAACAATTAATCATAAGTTCGAATGAAATAAAGCTTACGTTTCTTTCTGGTGATTCAACACGCTCTTTCACAGATGAATTGGAAGACATTACCATAGATGTTGTTCCTGTGTGCGGTAAATACGGATGTGAGTCAGACCTTGGAGAAAATAAAGACATGTGTTGTTTAGATTGCGGCTGCGGCGAAGGTGAATTCTGTTACACTGGGAATAAAACAGAGGGTGAATGTGTTTCCCTGTCCCAAATAAATGCTGTTGTAAAAATAGATCCGAAAGAAGTAGCATGCACACCGTTTGACTATGCCAATCAGTGTGGGTTTACCGAAAAGGTTGAGTTTTCGCAGTTTTTTGGTAGCATGTATGAGGAGTACAATGTTTTGGAGGCAGGGTTAGAATACGACAACAGATTTTATTATTTAATTTGTGAGAATCATCCCGAAAAATCTTACATTTTATGCCCCTTTATAATTCCGGATATGAAAGAAATAGCCAAGGTTAAAAAAAATGTGAATGTTTTTAGTAGTATAACATTTTTAAGTGAAGACGTTTTAAGAACCAAGAATTTGGAAAACCCTGTTGATGTTGGTATAGTTCCTGAAACACAGGGAGTTAACACATATTTGCAACAGAAGAAGCACCTGGACTACGAATTACTAGTGAAATTAAAGAGATTTATGACTGTAGCGGAGACGCAATGTGATATTTTTAAAAACTATGAGGATACTGATAGATCATATTGCAGACATTGCTTACTTTGCTGTCAAGAGATACCTTGCACAAATACATGCGGCTGTGAGTGGGGATGCTCGGGGTTGTGCTCAGATGAACTCGCTATATACTGTGTTTGCAAAAATTTAATACCTCATTTGCAAAATCTTTATATTACAATGAAAAAATATAACGAGCTGGTTCTTGGTATCTATAGTTCTACTTCAATAGAAGAACTTAGAGAGAAAATAGAAAAAATAAGAACACTGGTGCCAGAGGTAGAAAAAATAATGAGTGGTATAAAAGAAGGTTGTAAGCCCACCGGAAGTGTTAGCACTCCTGAATGCTCACCTATTTCTTGTTCGAGAGAAAGCGGATTGGAATCACACGAGAAGCTCAACTTCGCGCCAAATGTTGCGTATAACTCATAATTTTTATGTTATCTTTCCCAAATCATTTTATGAAATATCCAAATTCTGTTATAACAAAAAGTCAGAAAGGCGAAATAGAAGTAAGACAACTTGTCAGGCGTGGAGAGTTTGTTGAGTATAAATACATAGATCCAGAAACAGGCAAAGAAAAAGAAAGTGGCAAGAGAAAGATAATATTGAAAACAGGAGAAAAAACAGAAAGTTATTTTGTAATACCGTTAAAAAATGGACGAAAGCTTTTAATAAAAGCGAAAGAAGAAAAAAATGTTAAGATATGGAATGGTAAAAAAGCAGCTGACCTTTGGGAGTGAGTGCACATCAAGCATTAAAATAAATTTTATAGTGAGCTCCAAAATATAAATAGATGTGAAATGCACAAAAAAACATATTTGTTGGTAGTATTTTTAACATACATTATCTTCTCGTTCCTATTCCCAAGTGTATCGGCGGATGTTATTACAGAATGTACCACTATAAACTCACCCGGAGTTTATGAACTTGTGTCAGATATAACGGAATCGGACCTCGTAGACTCAGATTCCTGTATATCGATACAGGCTAATGATGTAGTTCTTAATTGTAATAATCATGAAATAAGAGGGAAAGGATTGAGAAACTATGGAATATATATTTCGAGAAATGCCATTACAACTTCTAACATTAAAATAGAAAATTGTACGATTTCCAACTGGAATGTCTCAAATATATATATTAGAAACTCAAACGGAAACACTTTTCATAATTTAGTTTTAACCTCAAGTAGCAACGGTATATATGCGATATTGTCGAGTTCGAATTCAATTTCAAACGTGAGTATAAATTCGAATAGTAATTACGGAATATTCTTTTCATCGTCCAATTTAAATACCGTAACAGATGCTGTAATTTCAGGAAATGGGTGGGGCATCTACATGCTTTCATCAAACTCTAATACAATTTCCCACTCCAGAATTGAAAACAATTTGAACTATGGCGTGTATATGCAAAACTCCGGCTCTACTGGAAAAAATATGTTTTTTAACAATTATTTCAAAAATGCAAATAATTTTGTTTTTCAGGGGACCGTTTATGAAAATCAATGGAACACAACGAGACAATTCGGGACAAGAATTTATTCAGATGGTAATGAAATAGGGGGAAATTATTGGTCCAACCCACAAGGAACAGGGTATTCAGATTCATGTGGAGATAATGACAATGATGGGTTTTGTGATACGTCTTATATGTTAGCCGTTAACAATATAGATTATTTACCTCTGAGCGACGAGTATGATGGAATCCCTCCCACTACAACGTCCAATCCAGATGGTAGTGCATGGACGAATTCAGATATATCGGCTGTACTTATTTGTGACGACTCCAAAGGGTCTGGTTGCAATATTACCTATTATAAAATTATAAACGATGGAGAATCTTGTGGAAGTGATGGATATAACACTGGAATTACTGTAAATGTAAGTTGTCCAAGTGGATCAGTTTGTAAAAAAAGAATCTGCTATTACAGCATTGACAATGCAAATAACACAGAAAATGTAAAACAAAGCGGAGTTTTTCGTATAGACAAATCGGCTCCTACTACATCTATTTCTCCAGATGGTTACATTTGTAGTAAAGTTGATGTGAAATTCACCCTCCAGTGTAATGATATGAATGGATCTGGGTGTTCTTCTACCTTTTATAAAATTATTAACGAAGACGATGAATGTGGTACCGATGGATATACCGAAGGGGTCGAGGGAGATATAACCTGCCCCGATGGTTCATTGTGTAGAAAAAGAGTCTGTTATTATAGCGTTGACCACGCTGGAAATACTGAAACAACAAAGAAAAGCAAGGTGTTTTTTGTAAATAAAAATTCAACATGTCCGCCAGTAACTCAAATTTCATATGCTCATACAATATCTAATGATGACATTGCATTTACTCTTACATGTGTAGATAATGAGGTTGGTTGTAATACAACATATTACAAAGTGATAAACGCTGACGAAGATTGTGGTACTACCGGTTTCACTACTGGTAATTCAGGTTTAGTTACTTGCGATTCTTTTTGTATCAAAAAAGTTTGTTATTATTCCGTAGATCATAACGGAAACGCAGAGCCTGTGCAGGAAAGTGTTAATTTCACAATAGATAAAATATTACCGTCTTGTCTACTGCATCCTGTTCCACTTTACATGAACATATACTCATCACCTCAGGTAAATTTTACATGGGAGGCAGATGATGTTGGTTCTGGGTTATATCAAACCACACTCATATGGTCATATAATGAGAATCTTCCGATAAGCGAGTGGAATAGCGCGGATTCTTTTTGCTCGATTCAGAAAACTGATGCAAATTGTACCATAACAGAAGAAAAAACCTACTATTTCAAATGTAAATCAAAAGATAACGCTGGAAACATCAACACATCGAGTACTGTTACTTTGACAGTAGATGCCTCACCACCTATATCAAATTTTTATAGTTTCGAGAACAGAACTACATACTTATATGTAACCTTTGGATCTCAAGATAACATCGCTATAAACTATCTAGAAATCCAAGTACAGAGGGACAATTCATGGGAAAATGTGAGTGATATCTGCCAAGATGTGAATATTACATGTCAAGAGAAGGTATGTAATGGTTATGCAAACTGCACACAAGACTTGATTTCTTATGTTTGGAGAATAAGAGCAACTGACAAAGTTGGTAATATGGGAGAGTGGGTGTATACACCGAACATAGTGTGTGAAGACAAAGACAACGACGGATTCTGCGAGGAAAGCGGTGATTGTAATGATACAAATCCCGAAATATATCCAGGTGCCCTGGAGCTTTGCGACGGTATAGATAACGACTGCGATGGTCAGAGGGATGAGGATTTCTTGGATCCCGAAAGAATGATTGGTCAGTCATGCGGAACAGGTGCCTGCGAAGGTGTATACGTATGTAGCAGTGACGGAACAGATGTTGTTTGCTCAAATCCTTTGAAACCAGGAGAACAACCAGAAATATGCGACAACGGTATTGATGATGATTGTGACGGTGTTGTTGATGAAACCGTGGATATTGTGAATGGAACAGAAGTACAAGGTTGTGTTTGCAACAACGGGGATAAAAAACCATGCGGTAGTGATGTGGGTGAGTGTAAAACAGGTTACCAAATATGTATAAATCATACATGGAGTGAGTGTAGAGATAATGTTGGTCCTACCCAGGAAATCTGTAATGATGGCAAAGATAACGATTGTGACGGGACTGTTGATGAAGAATATGAAATTATAGGAGGAGAAAAGGTTTCAGCATGCAGATGTAAAGATGGAGATAAAAAAGTCTGTGGGAGTAATGTTGGTGCTTGTAAGACCGGTTACCAAGTGTGTAAAAACGGTGTGTGGGGTCCATGTGAGGGTAACAGAGCTCCAGTCGAGGAAGTTTGCGGTGACAATTTGGATAATGATTGTGACGGAGTGACAGACGAACCGGATTGTGTTCCATCGGTAAAGTGTGCCAACGGAATAAAGGATCCCGAGGAAGAAGGAATCGATTGCGGAGAGTTCTGTAAAAAACCATGTCCTGATATGACTATTTGGTATGCTGTTTCTTTGGTGGGAGCAATTCTTCTTGCTCTGGGCACTTCTATTTATTTAAGAAGTAAAAGTAAAAAAGAGCTTCAGAGACGTTATGAAAGATATGGAATTAGACAATAGGCGATTGATTTTTATAATTTGGTAACGCTAAATACATTTTTATTTAGTCTAAATCAATTTATATTATGGAGGGCATGTCAAAAATTATTTTAATTATTATGGCTGTTTTAATAATTTTGGTTTCCAGTTTCATTTACATTAAACTATATCCAAATATTAAAATAAACTCGGAAATTAACAAGTTATTTGAAGAACAGAAGAAGGCAGAAGGTGGAAATATAGAAGAAGATGAAAATTTTAATGTGAAACCAATACCTGAAGAACAAATACCTGTTGTAGAGATTGTGAATCAAACGTTCTCTCAAACAAACATCAAGATAAAGAAGATGTGGAGAATAAAATTCGTCAACAAAGATAATAAAACATATACATTACTCATACCAGATATAGGAATAGAAGAGGAATTGGTGCCTGAAGCGTCAACTGAACCGACTTTTTACAAAAACGGCAGCATAATATTCTGGATAAAGGAATTGGGAATTAATGCAACAAATGGAACAGTTTACGTTGAATAATTTTGATCAAATGCCGCGTGAAAATATAATTAAAAGAGAAAGATTATTTGAAATTTTTCTATGTGTTTTTGTCGTTTTCATTTTTTTTATATCTTTATTTGCACCGTTAATTTATGCGGCAGATCTCGTAGTGACGGGAACAAAAACACTCAACGCAGGTACGTATACCTATGGAACAGTTCACGTAAAAAGCGGTGGAAAACTTGTTCTAAAGGGAAACCCCTCATTGTCCGGTTTTAAAGGAGTTTACATAAAGGCAACTAATTTCATAGTTGATTCGGGTGGAACAGTAACAGCAGACGGACAAGGATACCCGGGCGGTTCCAGATATAATAAAGGTCAAGGCAGCGGCGGAGGAAATTATGGTTATT
>CAYYWW010000008.1:23059-25985 GCA_964475515.1 uncultured archaeon
CCAGTAGAGGCTACAAAAGCGGCGGTGGTTCCGGCGGCAGAATAGCAATCCACTATGCACAGAAAAATTTTCCTAAAAATAATGTTCAGGTAAATGGCGGTTCTGGATATCAGAATGGAGAGGATGGAACCATATACTGGGCTGCTGTGCCGTTTGTTTCAAATTTGGATGTTAAGGACTACGATGCTAACAAAGTAAGAACTTTAACACCAACCTTTACATGGCAATACAGCCACCCAGAAGGTAAATCTCAGACAAAATTCCAGGCAGAAATATGGACTTCTGCTGGAAGAAAGGGAACAAGGGTATGGTTTAAAGAGGTATCGACATCGTTAACAGAAGTTACATATGACGGCACACCGCTTCAAGATAACACAGCATATTATTTCAATGTAAGAGCATACGATGGAAGCGTCTGGAGTTTCTGGGAAGAATTGGAATTTAAAATAAAACTCGATAAGACACCACCAATAACTACAATATTTCCCAATGAAAAATCTTGGGTAAATCAAGACATAGATTTCTATCTTTACTGTACAGATTATGAAACCGAATGTGATAAAACATATTACAAAGTTATAGAAAAAACAGAAACATGCCCTACGAGTGGATTAGTTAGTTTTGATAACCCAGAAATACTCTCTCAAGGTTCTTTGCTAAATAAATTCGAGGCATCTGGAATAACAGGCGGAGGAGTTCTGGCGACAGACGGTAAATACCTTTACATAAAGAGATGGGGTGGCTACACAGGAAGCAACACATTTAGAAAAATAGGAACTGGCTATCAAGGAACAATCAGAGGTCATGATTATGGAGATTTAGGTTCTAACGTTCACAATTCTCTATCAGCAACATACTATCCAGATGGGTATATTTACAATGGTTATACTCCTGACGCGTATCATCTTGAAAGAATCAATGTTCAAACAGGAGAGATAAGCAATTCTCCTAATATACCTGCTGGTTTAATAAGAAGGGATACAGGAACCGTCTCAACAGGATGGATCTTAATAACGTCCGATGGGAAATACATTTATAACTTGGCTTACAAATGCAGTGATTTAGGCTCCGGTTACAACTGCTGGAGACTTAGAATATTTGATCCGCAAAACAATTGGAATCTTGTCAAGGAGTGGACGGTAAAAGCGACATCATATTATACAGACGGTTTACTTGCTGATGGTGTCTATGTTTATCCTATCCAGTGGACCAACAATAACAACGCAAAAATCACTAAAATAAAAGCAGATGACGGCACAATACTTGAAAGCTGGACAATAAATCAGGGAGACACGAAAGAAATAAATGGACAATACGATTGGATTAACAATAAATTCTGGTTGAGCGCTTTAGGGTGTAACAACAATCAATGCCCGGGCGAGAACAAAA
The DNA here is from genome assembly GCA_964475515.1 of uncultured archaeon. Lineage (GTDB taxonomy): Archaea > Aenigmatarchaeota > Aenigmatarchaeia > QMZP01 > QMZP01 > CAYYWW01. The sequence continues at coordinate 24,449 of CAYYWW010000008.1, forward strand.
TCACAACAGAATACAAAGGCGTATTAAAAGATAAAATAACATGTAGTGAAGGTTCATCCTGTCAAAAGAAGGTCTGTTATTATAGTAAAGATATATTCAACAACCAAGAGTCTATTAAGGAAAGTGGAGTATTTCAAATAGACAAACAGAAACCAGTCTGTGTAGTGAATCCGCTTCCCGAGTATTCCAACAAAACCTTTAATATAAGCTGGAACGTCACTGATTTCAATGGTTCTGGAATAAATAAAACAGAAATCTTATGGAAAACAAATACAACAGATTGGGCTAATATTATAGAACTGTGTTCGATATCTGGCTCATCAGCTTTATGTGAAGGGGACTACGGAACAACGTACTACTTCAAATGCAGAGCTACAGATAATGTAGGTAATATCGGCTACTTTTCAAACATAGTAAATACAACAACTGCGAACCCAACAGGCACTTTCATAGAACACTTACCTCAATGGATAGGTCCAAAAAGAGAACAATGGGTAAATGGAACGTTCAAAATAAGATGGGGTGGTGAATTCTCCACAGCTCCCTTAAAATGTTATAATGTTTTCTGGACAGATGAGTACTCAAATAACCCATCGGATTGGAAACCATTGAAAATTAATGAGAGTGTTTGTATACCACCTGAAATAACAGAAACAATTTTCAATGAATCTCTTGAAGAAGGAAAGACATATTACTTCACTATAAGAGGAATAGATATACTTAGCAACCAAGAACCATGGATAAACCTTAGCAAGGAGTCAGACAAACAAAGAATAACCAATACAACTATAGACACATCTCCACCTTCAATAAATCTAACAGCATATGATCAAAATGGTAACCCATTAGGTCCTGTTACGAGTTCAAAAAACATAACAAAAGTAAATATAACTTCATCAGCCATTGATTCAACATCTGGAATAAAAAATCACACAATATATGTTTACATAATTGAGCAAGGAGTTGAAACATTATACGAGATAAATTGTCCGTCTACAAAAGGCAATGTAACAAGCTCGTGTAGCCAGACATTTGATGTTGTTGAGGGCATGGAAATCAAATATAAATCAGTAGCTTTTGACAATGCAGAAAATGAAAAGATTTCGTCAGAAGGTGCCTGGAATTTCATATATACAAATATACTCGCTAATTTCGTACCAAAAAATGTTTTCATTAGTACAGGCTCCTATTATGATGCCAAGGTATATGTTAGAAATTTACAAAACAAAGAAGACAATATAACAGTTGTTCTCTCTGGTTACACGCCAGCTAAATTTAAAGGGTCCGTTTTTGCTACGTCTGAGTACAAAATATCAGCTGACGGGAGAAATCTCACAATCACAAACATAAAACCATATACAGAGGATGTCTTTATACTGGAAATCACTTCATCGATTCCTGATATCTATACTTTGTATTTGAACGCATCGAGTGGAAGTGGATTAAATGACAGTGATGTAATGCATATAACAACAGGATTTTCACCCTCATTTTCAGGTCTCTCTAAACTTGGAGTTGTGTTAATTATACTGTTAGC
>CAYYWW010000009.1:0-25473 GCA_964475515.1 uncultured archaeon
GTGACCGCGGTGTTGTTTATCGCTGCATGGATAGGCTATACTCTAGCAACAACTCCTCCACCAAAACCAATAGAAGAAATAGAAAAAGAGCTAGAAGAAGAGCTAAAACAGATAGAAACAAAAGAAGAGAAAGCCTCATCCGAATCCTAAAACAAAGAAAATAGATTACCATAATAAAGTAAGTAATGTAACATCGGCATTACTTTGTCCATATTTTATTTCCATTTTAAACTTCAGCATACCACGATATTGCAATAACAGGATCTCTTATCGCTGTTCCATTTGCCCAATAGATATTTACCGAAATATAAGTGGTTCCTGTTAGTTCCTTATTCCATGTAACAATTACTGGAACCTCGTCATAAGTAGCGTTCAAACACGTCAAGGTAACAACAGATGGAACCTGTGTCAACCCATGGGAAATGCTGGTCCCATCGGCTAAGTTATAGACAACCCCACTGCTCTCAGTAACATAACCGACATTATACCTAATAACTCTGTCAGTACCGCCATCATCAATGAAGTTACCATCAAAGTTATTAATCAATTGATTATTCAAAACCTGAATACTATCTCCATATATAGTTATACCCCATCTATTATCTTTACAGATATTACCTTCAACGATCCCGTTGTTTCCTGAAAAGTATATCCCAATATGAGTGTTTCCGAAAACAATGTTGCCCTTAACAATTGAGTAACTACAGTCATTAAATAAGGATATTCCATAGTTTTGTGTTTTAGTCTCCTGATCGTCAAAAGCAATGTTATTAGCAACCACAAGGCAATGAGAATTTGAAATACTGAAACCATGTCCAGTAGTGCTTTGCCCATTGTTATAAGCCATGTTACCGATCAAAACAACCTTTCTGTCTCTAGCTGTTGCATATGGAAGCGTAAAACCGTTTTTGCCACAGTAAGCTGCAATATTACCTTTAATAATTATGTTGCTTGTACCATCTGTGGCAAACCCATTACCACCTATGTTGTAAACAATGTTGTCTTCCCAGAGAATATGTTTAGAGTAGGCGAAATCAATACCGTTGCTTTCTGTTCCACCTTGACCGATAACTATATTACCTATTACTTCGCAGCGCTCTGAAACATAGCCGTAAATTCCACCGCTACTAGTATATGGCATAACTATATTATTCTTAATTGAGGTTTCATGAGACCAGTCACAAATTCTTATACCTCCACGTGCCGTTAAGCCTATGCAAATATTACTATGTATTTTATTTCTATGCAGTTCGGGGTCGCCATCTGTTTTATCAAACCAACTAAAATTAATTAGTCCGTTGATAATTAGGTTTGAACTAACGTCGTTATTGTCTCCGTAAGCAATTTCAACCCATGTTCTACGTACATCATCGTGACTTTCAAGAACATTGCCCGTGAAATGTGACTTATAGAGAGGGGCGCCCTTAATGCCAAAATAAGTAAAATATTTGATGTAAACGTCCTCAACAAGGCAATAAGAACAGTTTTCTAAGAGAATCCCATTGTTATTATATGAATTATTGGGGTAATTTGCATCTAAAATGCCACCTACGATCTCTATTTTAATTGCGTTTGATGCTTTAATTATCCCGTCTCCCGCCAAGTTCACTTCACCTGATAACTTAAGCACTGCATGGCTGAGATCAAAAATAGTGTAGCTTGAAACCGTGATCTGCTTAGTCAAAGTAAAAATGCCTTTCAAAACAACTCTTTCCTTATAATTTCTACCGTTTGTTAAGGAGTCCAACACGCTTTGGATAACTGTGCTTGCATCTGTTCCCTGAAATTCTATTTCACCGGTTTTTCCATTTTTTGCATAAACTTCACCATTTTCTGTGAAAACAATGTAAGCTACATCCTCCGTGAAACTCCTAGGCTCGATTTGAATAGCCAAATTAGATTGTTGACCGTAAACATACCCCAAACTATAAGATAATAAGGCAACAGCGACCAATATGAGAATGTAGCCAAAATATTTCATTGTTTGCTTATCTCTTTTAGATTTTTGTTCTTCCATTGCCATTACTGCAAGAATAGTTAAGACAAGAGTTGGAAGAGTTATAAGGACAATATTACGTCCAAAAGAATTGCTCAACGGTACATTTAATGACGACAAATCTGTCTGTTCTGTTTCAGCCTCTGCTTCAACCTCCGTTCCTGTACCGTATTGATAAAACGTTAATTTAACTTCCTCTTCAAATTCACTTAGTTCATTTATTTTTTCGTCAAAGAACTCTGTTCGAGTTGGAAACATATAAGCAGTTTGCTCCAATTCAATTTTACTTTGATCAAAAAACTTGGAAGCATTTTCATAGGCCACCTCAAGATATTTCATTTTTAACTCTTCTAAACTGTTCACACCATATTCTTTTAATAAGTAGTTGGGAAAGGACCACTGTTTCCCGTTACGCTCCATTATAGAAGTTTCAGCCGCCATTTGAAATATCCAAATAAAAAATACAACAAGTAGAAGAACAGTTACTGCCCGTATAAAATTCCTTTCAGAAAATACCCCTATTTTTATACCCCCTGCACTAATATTCTTAATATAGCCTCTTATTTTCCTCGAAAAACTCTACAACATTAGCTATATGTTTAAAAAATTCTAGCCAATGTTGAAGAAAGACATTTTTATATACTTTTAATAATGCGATAGCAGTTATAAGTATTTGTTATTTTATCTTCTCTGATAAAAATTAATATCAATGAGAGCTACTACAACCATGTTTTTCATAACATAAATCCATAGCCGATCCTTTTTCCACGAAACTTCCAAAAACTTTCTTAAACAGTAAATTATCTATCCTATGCCAAAGCACGTTAATTTAAGGTCATTCAAAACAATAAAATATAGTGGTGCCTAAAGGGTTCTGTGAAGAGTGTTAAAAATTCGAAAGATAAACCTAAAGACTTATATGTTGTAAAAATTATTTTACAAAACCGCAAAACTACGATTACTAAAAACAGCTATGTCATCTGTGAAATTATAAAGACATAAGTGTCTGTTAGCGTTTTCGTAAGGCAAAAGGCGGATTTGCGGATGGAGTAAAATGCTATCCGTAGCTCAGAACAAGGGCTAACACCTATTTCTATTAATTTTAAGATTCATTTATCATTAACAAAATTAGTTTTATTTTTGAAACTCAAACTACTTAAATCTGCGATTAAAATCATTCAATTAGCTTTAAGTTGCCTCCTTTTAACCTTAAAATCTGTTAGGAAGCAGATGTGAATGTTTTCAATTTTAGAAGTAATAATAATTGTTTTGTGCACAATTCACTTCGCTGCGCCCTTAACATACTATGTTTACATGAAAACCTTTCTAAAGAAACCGTGGAACGTAAAACTTGACTCAAACTATAAACCGAAAGTAACAGTAATATTACCGACCTATAACGAAAAGGAAATAATTGAAAAAAAGTTAAGAAACTTCCAGAGTCAAGATTATCCTCACGATTTAATAGAAACGATAGTAATAGACTCCGCAAGTACCAACGGAACACCAGAAAACGTAGAAAAATGGGTTAAAAAACATAAAGATCTAAAAATCATATTGATACAAGAAAAAGAAAGAAAAGGAAAGGCTCATGCATTAAACAACGCGTTAAAACATGCAACAGGAGAAATAGTAATTATTGCAGATGCGGATGCCATGTGGCCAAATAACGCAATAACGGAAGCAGTAAAATGGTTAGCAGACCCAACTATAGGAGCAGTAAGCTGTCTTAAAAAACCAGAACAGAAAGGCCCGGCTGAAATAGAGCAAGGATATAGAAAATACTATAACATGTTGAGAATATCGGAGAGCAAAGCTTGGAGCACCCCTATATTTCATGGAGAGTTAGCAGCATATAGAAAAGAATTACTAGATGAAATAGGAGGATTCCCTGAGCATATAGGAGCAGACGATTCACATTCAGCAGTTAAAATAGCGTTGCTGGGCTACAGAACAATAACACCAGAAACATTATGGTGCACGGAAGCAATACCCAAAAAAGGTTATCATTTGTGGAGAATAAGAAGAGCACAACACCTAATACAACATTTCTTGAAAACAGGAACAAATAAAAAAATACCAAAAGAATTTAAAACAATACTACGCATAGAAACCTTTCTACATGTAGTGAACCCATGGCTTCTACTACTTATAGCAGTATTACTCCCAGTATGTGCCATTAAAGGATCTACCCTATCTAAAATCTTTTTAGTGTCCGGATTAGCTTTACTAATGGTAAAGTCTTACAGAACTTGGATAACGCAGCAAGTGCACCTCATCGCAGCATCTGTAAGAAATTTGAAAACAAAGGAAATAGTTTGGAGAAAAGATATTAAATATGCGAAAAAAGTTGATTAAGCTTTCATTTGAATGAAATATTAAAGCCCACAATATCGATTTTCGAGACGTTGGAGATGTTCTTGTAAATGGAAATAGTGCAAGTGTGCCCTAGGTATTATCCATACATGGGTGGAGTAGAAAAACACGTAAGAGAAATAAGTTCAAAGCTTGTTGAAAAGGGTTTTAAAATTAAAATATTTGCAACAGACCCCTACATAAAGTCAAAGTATATAGAAGAAAACATTGATGGCATTTTAGTTAAAAAATTTAAATCTTATGCCTTTCAAGATACAATATATTTCTCTTACCCGTTATTACAAGCATTAAAGAAAACTAGAGCAGATATCGTACATGCACATGGCTACAGAGCTTTACCCATGCTTGAAGCAGCTTTAGCTAAAGACACCAATAAAGCTAAATTTATTGTAACAACACACCTAGGATTCTCAAAAATGGGTAAATGGTTATATAAAATCTATAATCCAATTTTTGGCAAGCTGATACTCACAAAAGCAGAGAAAATAATTATAGTATCACCAGTAGAACTTGAAGAACTACCAATCTTAAGATCTTTTAAAGAAAAACTCGCAGTTATCCCAATAGGAATTAAAATACCTCAAATAGACATAAAACAGAAGTTGATTAAGAAAGACAAATTAACTTTAATTTATGTTGGACGAATAGAAAAAAGAAAAGGCGTAAACCTATTAGTTGAACTCATGAAAAAACTAGATCCTGGCAAATTCCAACTAATTATTGTGGGTAGCGGACCATATAAAAACAAGCTTACCCAAAAAATAAGGGAAAACAAATTAAACAACCTTTTGTATAAAGGCAAAATTTCGGACAAAGAGCTGCAAAAATTGCTTTTTAGCTCAGAATTATTCATATCATTATCGGAATATGAAAGCCATAGCGTTGCATTAACAGAAGCCATGTCGTACGGTGTAGTTCCCATTGTAACCGATGTAGGAGGAAACAAGCATATCATCGATAGCAGTTCTGGGTTTTTAGTAAGATACCCTGTAAATGTAGATGAAATTGCAAAGACTCTAAACTCGCTATCAAATAAGGAGAAAACGATTCGATCAAAGGCGCTAAAAGCTCGAAAAAATGTCACTGAAAAGTACGGTATCCATAAATTAGTGAAACGAATTTCAACAATATATGAAAATGCCATTATTAATCGCTAATTCAAAATCTTTTGTAAGCAAGTTTAATGGAAAATATGATGCAAATTTAAAAGCATGGTATAGGAGTATGCGAAAACGTCCCTAAAATATAGAAAAAATATCATTTTTACCTTCTTTATAACCTTACTTTTTATGCTTGCTGCATTTACTTCCAAACCTATTGATTTATCAAAAGGAGACATGTTTTTCTACGCAGATCATTTATCACCCCTCTGGTATATAACTGTAATAATAGTAATGGTATGTACATTAAGTTCATCAAGTAAATTTCTTCGATTTTTTTCACTAACACTTCTCGTTGGACTTTTTTACGGTTTTCCGGCAATGTTACTAATAAATCCCCGCATAAATGATCAATATCCCTTCATGGCTGAACCTCTCTACGTACTTCTGCATGGACATTTAGGAAACGTGCATGAAACCTATCGAAGCCCAGGATTAGCTTTATTTTTCTCACAGCTTTTACTTACGATGGGCTTAAAACTCTCAACAATCGAAAACATACGTTTTCTAAGCGACTTTTTCGCATTAATGAACCCCATAGTCATAACATTAATACTTATGGTTTTATCTTCACGATTAAATTCTAATCCAACAGTTTCAATACTTCTTTTCTTATCGTTTTCATATGTTTACACTATGGATTTCTTCCATAGACAAACATTCTCAATACCCCTATTTTTCCTTTTAATATACAGCATAGTGAAGAAAAACAATCTCATGGTTATAGTATCTTCAATAGCCCTAGTATTCATGCATCCTGGGACCCCTCTATTCACATGGATAGCCATGGCAGTTAGTTTCACTTTTCTCTTTCCGCTTAAAAGACTATTTAGGAAAAACAGGTTTGAAAACAATGTCATTACAGTTTTCTTTTATGCGATGATTACTTTAATCGTATCTTGGTTCGGTTTTCACTCAGCAACAACATATTCTATTCTCCCTCCGGTAGTAGGGGCTTTTGAAGGATTCATTAGAGATGTTATTGAAGGAAGCGAACTACTGGCAGTAGAAAAAGTTGCTGTAGGTACTACCGCAGAATTTCGCCAACTGATTTTAATCCCGAGAATAATGTTAATGGGAACCTATCTAATAATTTTCTGGCTCGTAGTGTTAGTAAACTTTCTATTAATCCTTAAACGAAAACTTCCTGTTCCGGTCACATTGACAATATTTACCTTATTCCATATCGGATTCATACCACAAGTAGTTCCCTTTATTTACTGGGGAATATTTAACATTAGAGCGCTACTTTTCGTAATTTATTCAAGCATATTTATAAGTCCTCTCCATTTTAGCCTCGCCAAACAGCTTATATCGGAGAAAAAAGTATTTAGCCAAAATATTTTACGCTTTTTCCGTCAATTCATCATCGCAACCAGCATCGTATCAATCATTCTAGGCCCTCTACTAACATATGCAACAGTACCGTTTCTACATTCATCAACCGCAGAAATATATGCACAGCAATTTGTAGAACTAAAATACGATCGTGAAAATTCTATGGAACCGGTTGCTGTTACTGAATATCCAGTATGGATATTTTACGTTTTAGCTGAAGGAGACACTGTATTAACTGGAATACCAGAAAACTCCACCCAAGTCATAAGCGACGTGAATACAGGTCGATATGAAGTTTTAGTAGTTGGGCGCCACGTTACGCGTGAACCCTTTTACGCGCCTACAGGGATTTTATTTGGTAGCGGTAAAGTTGAAACACAAAGTGAATTTATATCAAAGGTTGTTGCGTATGGAGATGATCACTGGAATAGAGTTCTTGACTTTAGCTACAATAACCAGAATCTTTCATCTATAGTTGTAGTATATGTTAGAGGATAAGATAATGACTCATTATATTGATTTAGAACCCTTACCTTTAATAACATTGGGAATACCTGTTAAAAATAGAGCATGGTGCATAGACAAGGTACTAAAAGCAATAGAAGATTTAGACTACCCAAAAAACAAAATCAAAATAATATTTGTGGACGATTACTCTAAAGATGGAACATACGAAACAATTACCTCTTGGACACAAAAAAACAAGAGCAAATTCCATGGAATACGTGTAATTAGAGAAAGAAGCAATATACCAAAAGCAAGAAACTTGTGCATCAAACATATGGAAGGAAAATACATATTATTTTGGGACAGCGACGTAATTCCACCAGAAAGTCTATTAAAAAAGATGATCGAAATTATGGAGAAACAAGACGACATCGGCATTATTGGAGCCGACTACTTCTACAACTCTTATTTAAAAGAAGCTAGCAATAAGACAAATGTAAATATAGAAACACACGCCATATATATGGGATTTACTTTAATAAAAAGAAAAATTTTAGATCTAATTAGTGGCTTCAACGAAGATCTAACTGTCGGTGAAGACACAGACTTTTGCATACGTGTAAAAGAAAACACAAAATTCAAAATTTTATGGTCCCCAGAACCCGTTTTACATCTTAAACGCGAAGAAGACCTTAGAAAAGGAGTAACAGGGTTACTTAAATGGCTGAAGTTCAACTTTTACACCAGAGGAGAAGACTATGCAATCACATTCAAAAATCTACCAAGACTGCTCAAAATAAGAATCATTTACTACCTACTTTTACCACAAATATTTATAGTAACCCCAATAATGGTATATCAACTTACCTTTACACCCACAATATCCTCGCTACTGGTTTTAATAACCTATTTAACCTATCTTGCACCCGGTATGTACCTAGAAGTAAAAGGCTCAACTCTGAAAAGAGGACTAGTAAGGTTTTTCCGATTTAACATGCCAACAGGCATAGCACTGTCTTATGGAATAATTTTCCATCTTATGAAATCTATATTTAGAAAAAGAGGATAAGATAGGCAAATGTTTGAAATAACCGTTATCATCATTGCAAAAAGGGAACCAAAGATTTACTATACTTTAAATTCCCTAAGAAAACAAACAAAAAAACCATACGAAATAATCGTAGTTGTTGATAACCCTGAAGACCCCGTAGTCAATATAACAAAAAAACATCCCATAAATCAAAACGTAAATGTAGAAATTATAATAAACCATTTACATGGTGTAGGAGGAGCTAGAAAAACCGGTGTGGAAAAAACGCGAGGCGAAATAGTGGCGTTTATTGATGCTGACTGCATAGCTGACGAAAACTGGATAAAAAATTTGGATGAAAGTTTTTCTGAAAAGGGTATCGTCATTCAATCAGGAAAAGTAATTGATATAAAATCTCCATCAGAAGCCCCTATTAACATGGAAAAAAATGAAAAGGCAACATATTTGAAGTTTGCGCCCTCTCTAAACTTCGCCTTTAAAAAAGACATAATCAATGTTATAGGTAATTTTGACCAAGAATTTAAGAGAGGAGGAGAAGACCTAGACTTCTGCATTAGACTTGTAAAGGCTGGATATAAAATCTACTATAACCCTAAGGTCAAAGTTTACCACTTGGTAAAGGAATATGACTTGCAAAGAGCATGGAGAGATGGTAAATCTAGAGCCAAAGCTTTCATTAAACATAAAACTGCCGTTTTAAAAGATATCTGCAGCATATTACTTCACATATCGCTACTTCTCATTTTCCTAATAATGATGGTAACGCATCATCTAAAACTAGCTATTTTAGCGATTTCACCATCACTAATACATAGATTATATAGAACTTGGATTGGCGTAAAACAAGGTCAACCCTTCACTGTTAGTTTGGTTCGATCCCTTATCTCCTACATTTCCTACATATCATTTACTGCATTTTTACCGATTCTAACTATCAAAAAACTGTTAAGAACAAGCAAATAAATAAAACACATTCTAGAACAGACTTATTTAACAGCTCGTAAAACACATATTCTGCGAAAAAGAGTGCAACAAAAGACTAAAAGAGTGACGTTAAATTATGTTCTTTAAAAAGGAAGATTGTAAAAAAGATAATTGGCCACTAGTTAGCATAATAGTGCTAAATTATAATGGAAGATACCATCTAGAAGATTGTTTAGACGCTGTATTAAAAACAGAATACCCTAATTTCGAAGTACTACTTGTCGACAATTGCTCCATTGATGGTAGCGTTAAATTTGTTAAAAATAACTACCCTAACATTAAAGTAATTAGCTTAAGAAGAAATGTTGGCCCAAGTTTGGCATTCATGGCTGGTGTACTCAAAGCAAAGGGTAAGTACGTTGCTAGGTTAGACTTTGACTTCGTTGTCGACAAAAAATGGTTAAAACATCTAATTAAATTCATGGAATCAAATGACAAAATAGCAATAGCAGATCCTAAGTTTAAAAGCTATTACAACAAAGAAATGTTAGACAACGTGGCTGCTGCAGGAAGATACATGGATTACTTTGGCAACACATGGGCATTAGGTGTAGACCAAAAAGACAGACCCCATGTTTACAATAAAATTAGACAGGTATTTATCGCCCTAGTTTTACTTCGAAGAAATGCTTTCCTCAAGATTGGAGGATACGATCCTGACTTTTTCTTCGGATATGAAGATATCGATTTATCTTGGAGATTTCGTTTAGCTGGATATAAATTAGTTATTATACCCAATTCAATAATATATCATAAATCTGGTGTGTCAAGTCGGAAAAACGGAAAACTGAAACTTGGATTCTACTACTTTATCCAGAGAAACAAGTTGATAACACTTCTTAAAAACCATTCATCAAAGATGATCCTGCTCACCTTACCTGTTATCTTTTTCGAAATAATTGGACGATTTTTGTATTTCATGTTTAAGCGAAAAAAGCAATACACATATGAAACTTTTAAGGCACTGCTTTACATTCTTAAAAACATTAGAAAAATACTTCACAAACGTATCATCGTGCAAAGGAATATTAAAAAAGTAGCTTACAAAGAAGTATATAAATACATGTTACCATACATCGGGGGATTATACTATCTGCTCAAAGGAATAAAAAAGCAAATTTAACTCATACTATATTTTAAAACCACTCGGTGAAATAATGTTAAAAACTAAAAGTATAATAATTCTTGACGGGCCCCCAGCAAGCGGTAAAACAAAGCTTGCTGCCAGTTTTTTTGTTCATTTTAACACAATTATACTAAATTATAAGGCTCTAGGGCCCACAAATATTATTGCACAGATTCTTATGCTACTTTCTTCAGAAAACATCAACCTACCAAGCAATCATGACCCTACACGACAAGACCCATTACTTTTCCTTAATAAAACCTTGTCACAACGGCTTTCAAAAGTGTTCTTCCTTTTTGAACTCTTTTACAAAGCCATACAAGTTGCAATAATGCTATTTTGCCTACTTATATACAGAATTATTATAGTAGATGAATTTTTGGCACTAAGATTCGCCAACTACTTTAATTTTTATAAAGTAGGCGGCTTAAAGAAACGGCATGTAAGTATTCTCATGCAAATTGATTTCTCTATATTAAAAGTTTTAAGTCGCTTTGGAAAGTGCTTCTACTACTACATTAACCGCAATTTAAACACGTCGAAGCAGTTTTGGAAAAAAAGAGGACACACAATTCCATACGACACGTCGTTTTTCATATTAACAAATATTTCATGGAACGCGATAAAAAATTTTCTTAAAACTCGAACAAAAAACATAAAGATTCTTGAATACTCTCTATAATTAAAGAGCCTAGACGAATACTTAAAACACATAGAGCATTTCACTCATTTAATAATAAAAATGATCTACCATGCCTAAGATGCTTATAATCTCTGAACAACTGTGGCCTGAAGGCGGTGGAGGTACCTTAGCTACCCACCTAACAATAAAATTAATTTCACAACTCCACGACATGAAAATAGTGGTAGTAAGCGGCACAAAGCATCCTGTCAGAGTGCACGGAGTTGAATACATATTTACTCCCCTGCTACAATATTCAAATAAAGTTAAACTATGGATTTCAAATCTTCTTTTAACAAGACAAAAATGGTTTGTAAAGCTCGTAAAATCAATAGACATAGCTTATATACCTAGATATTGCTATCCACTAATACCTTTTATTAAGAAACTTAAAAAGAAGGTAGTAGTTCATTTACATGATTATCAACCCATATCACATAATGCCATTATTTTACATAAGAAAAACAGAGAAAAAATCGTCGAAAAACCTGCAGACATCGTTCAATTCGAAATATTAGAACATAATAATATCGCCAGAGCGATACTAAGCGTAGTTCTTCTCAAATTAAATGGATTTAGCAAATTATGGATTTCTAAGGCCGATAAAATTATATGCGTCTCAAAGAAACAGCGCAAAGTATTTCAATCCACCATGCCCAACTTGGTAAATAAAACAGAAGTTATTTACAATCCGCTACCCGTTATACAGCAACATGTGAAAAAGAGACTTAAGGATCCAGCGTTTTTATATTTGGGTGGAGACAGTTATGTTAAAGGATTCCACATTTTTTTAGCAGCCTCCTATGAAATTCTAAAGAGAAATCCGAATGTAAAGTTTCTTCTCGCGCAAAAAAGAGACCTAAGAAAAAAAAGTTTAATACTTATCAGCAGATTAAACAAAAAATTTAGATCAGCGTATCGCTTGCTCGGATGCCTTACACATGAAGAACTGTTAAAAATTCATTCAACAAGCTATGCCCTTATCTTTTCCTCAATATCAGAAGAACCTCTCCCCTATGTTATACTTGAATCTATGTTGGCTGGAACAATGCCTATAGCCCCTAGGCTTGGCGGAATACCTGAAATAGTCTTAGGCACAGTTGCTGAAAAATACCTGTTTGAACCAAATAACATAGAAGATTTAACCAACAAGATAGAGATGGTCTTATCGCTTTCAAAAGAACAACTCGTAAACGATGGAATAAAACTCAGAGAAAGTATTCTAAGGAAAATCAGCAGCAACATTGTAAAACAAAAATTTGCAGATATTTTTAGAACAGTAGCATAGAATTATCAAGTTTTAATATTTGTCAAATTTCGTATTTTAGCGATTAGCTTTTAAAATTGGTGAGATAATATGAAAATCTGTTTTATTGTTAGTGAAATTTTCTCCTTTGGAAAGTATGGAGGTTTCGGGAAGCTAGTTAGAGACGTGGGAACAGAACTGTTAAAGAAAGGTGTAGATGTTTACGCAGCAACTTGGCGCGGAGAAGAACAGCGAAAAGTAGAGGAAGTAGATGGAATTACTGTTTATAGCTTCCCTTACAACCCTTTAGACCCAATTTATTCACATTTATCTTCATACATGGAATCTCTACCAATCTACAAGGCAATAAATGCTGACATTTACGTTAGCATCGAACTTCAAATATCAACTTACATAGCCCAAAAGGCGGAGAAAAAGAAAAAACATGTAGTGTGGTTTCAAGATCCATATGATGAACAAGCTTACAAAGATATGGGAACAGTTGATAAGAACTATGAGTGGAACTTTAAAAGAAAAATGCAATTTTACGCCACAATAGGTGTACTTAGACATGTTTGTCAAAAAGTAGATCTATTCCTCACCCAAGCTAAAACATACACCCCAACGGTTAAAAGATTATATAAAATTCGTAAAGAAATCTCTTTTATGCCTAACCCCGTAAAAATCTACAATGAAAACATCAGAAAATCACCTGAACCCACAGTTTGCTTTTTAGGTAGATGGGATCCTCAGAAACGAGTTGAACTTTTCTTAAAGCTAGCCAAAAAATTCCCACATATCACTTTCATAGCACTTGGAAAAGGACACGACACAAAAGTAGACACAAAACTACGTAAAAAATATCGTAAAATCAAAAATCTACAAATGCCAGGCTTCGTAACCGAAGATGAAAAACATCAAATTCTCGCAAAATCATGGATTTTAATAAATACAAGTATACGTGAAGGTCTACCTATAAGTTTTCTCGAAGCTATGGCACATAAAACAGCAATTCTAAGTTATGTTAATCCTGATAAACTTGCTAGCAAATTTGGATACTGGGCTAGGAAAGAAGATTTTGAACAAGGACTTAAACAGTTATTAAAGGATGATTTATGGGTCAAAAAAGGAAAAAAAGGATTTGAATACGTAAAAAGGTTTCATAGCATAAACACAGTAGTTAAAAATTTCCTACATAATTTAATCGAAACTAAAGATTAAAACTCTTCAACAAATTTTGTATTCTTCAAACTCACTGTTTTGAATTTTAGGAAAGTGTATTAAGTGAAAAAAGCAACGCAAAATTTAACTATAGGGGTTTTCGGCCCCGATGGCAGCGGTAAATCTACACAAATCAACCTTTTAACCTCTTATCTTGAAAGTCAAGGATTTAAAGTTTATAGAACTTGGATTTGCTGGAATCACCTTTTTGCATGGATGTTATGCAAAATTTTTGTTCATCTCGGCTGCTATGTTTGGAAACCAAGCAAAAAGTGCCCCATTAATAAATACCCACCGATCGAAGTATATAGAGGTAAATTAGGGAAACATATTTGGATGCTTATCGAACTTGTAAGCTTACTTTTAATGCTCTTCACAAGAGTTTTTTTGAAAAAAATTACTGGTTACATAATAGTTGTTGAGAGATATATTGCAGGAACGTTAGCAGATCTAGTGTATATTCATGGAGAACCTATTTTAAGCTCTACTATCTCAAGATTTCTACTTAAAACTGTTAACAATAACAGAAATATCTTTATTTATCTTACAGCAGATTACAAAACAATTGTCGGGAGAAGAAAACTTATGTCTGAACCTAAAAATTACATAGAAGCCCAAGAAACTGCGTACAGGTGGTTTGCACGTCACTTCAACAATTGTTTAGTAGTAGACACATCAAAATCTACTATAGAAGATACACAAAAAACTATTCAAGATTGGATAATGCAACACATAAAGATCAATTAAAAGAAGTCCGACTAATTTTGTATTTTAAGCTCAACACAAAATAAAATAACGTATTACAAGAAAAGGATGTCGTCTAAATGAACACTTTAAAAGAAGTTTTAAAACCATTTGCATGGTACGCAAAAATGACAAAATTAGCAATGACCATAAGATTGAAAAAATCCTTAGGAAAAGTATATAAACCTCGCTGGGTCATCTTTCAAACCACCAACAAATGCAATTTGCTTTGCTTAATGTGCAATGTTGGCAGAGAATTTCTAAAAAACCCTCAAATAGCAAGCAACGATCTAACCATTGAAGAACTAAAAAACATTTTCAAAAGAGATTACAATATGTTGAAAAATATTTCTTTCTTGGAACTTACAGGCGGAGAACCCTTTATGCGCAGCGACCTAGTTGAAATGATAAAACTATTCCACAACTTTCTACCAAAATGTTACATATGGATCCCAACCAACGGAACTCTACCCTCCAAAATAGAAAAAGATATGTCAAAAATAGTTAAAATCCACAAAAACATAGGTATAGGCATTTCTTTAGACGGTGGAGAAGAAGTCCACGACAAACTTAGAGGAATCAAAGGAACATACAAGAAAGCAGTACAAACAATCAAAGCAATGGTAAAACTACGTAAAAAGTACCCATGGCTCGACGTCATGGTAAGCTTCACCTTAACACCCCTAAACGTAAGCGAGCCTCCAATAGTATACAAACTTTGCAAACGTTTAGGAGTTAGATTCACCATCAGACCCATGCATCTAAGCCCCATATTCTACAAAAACATTGAAATCCGCAATATAGCAAACGAAAAAAATTTTGACGAAACAACATTTAACAGATTAAAAAAGGTTTTCAAAATTCTGGTTCAAGAAATCATCGCAAACGATAAGTTAGCAGCTTTCCCACATCTCTATTACTTAGAAAACGCCATAAAATTTATGTCAGGAGATATGCATCGAAACTGGGAATGTTTTGCAGGTACCTCTGCCTTTTACCTCGAAGCCGACGGAGACGTATACCCATGCACCTTTCTAAACAAAAAACTAGGCAATTTACGGCAAACATCGTTAAAAGACATATGGGTATCCAAAGAAGCACATGAGGCAAGAGACGAAATAGCTAAGCATAAATGCAGCTGCTGGGTTGAACACGAAGCATATAGAATCATAGAGGAAGACTTCATTAGAATGCTTATGTTCAGCGTAAAATCCTTCGCAAAAATGATGATACATAAACCTATATTACCTATCGACGAATTAAAACTACATCTCCAATAAACCTACTACAAGATTCAAAAAAGATTCCAAGGTTTTCACATAACATGCCTTTAAGAGTCAATTAAGCTGGGAATTTAATGTTAAAAAAATGCGTTACACTTTTTGCCCCGTCCTTTAACTATAGAGGCGGTATCGGCAGTTTCACAGCCCACTTAATCAAAGTGCTCAAAAACTCAAATTACAAAATTTTCATGATCTCCTATAACGACATAGATGAGAACTTATACAGCAAGCTTTTCGCAACTCCACTACAAAACATACATAAACATTCCGTTTCGCTACCCATTAGATCTTTCTTCAGCGGTAAATCCTCCTACGGCAACCTAATAACAAAAATTTTAGATCTAAAATATACAGGATCCTTATTTAATCATTTGAACAGACTCGGTGTTATTTCATTTAATATAACAGGTGTATGGCTATTTTTACCTTCACACTTCGTATACATTCACGACCCAGAACGCTTAATACCAAACCTACAAGGCGTAAACATACAGAAAATATGGAGAAGCCCGTATCAACACATCGTGAAAAAACTTTTACAACTTTATAAAAAAAGTACTATTTTTGTTAACAGTAAATATTGTCTTAACGTTCTCAAAACATATACGGGCTTAAAAGGAAACGTGCTTAACCCGCCTATAAAAATTAATGCCTATAAAAAGGCGTTAAATGGGCCTCACAACAAACCTTGGAGCATATCTCTGGTTCGGTTTGATAAAGACAAAAACCTAGAGCTAATTATAAAAGCAGCCAAACATGCTAAAAACATCAAATTTTTAATTATCGGCTTTCTAGACGACTACAACTACTTCAAAAAACTGAAAAAATTAGCTAAGAACCTGAATTTAAACAATGTCCACCTACTACCAAACCTATCTTCTAACGATAGATTAAAGTTTTTTAGCAAAGCTAAATTTTACCTCCACCCTACAATCAGAGAAAACTTTGGAATTGCAATTCTTGAAGCCATGGCATCCGGCTTAGTACCTTTTGTACATAGATCAGGAGGTCCTTGGACGGATATCCTCGATGGAAAAACGGGACTGTATGGCTACCCGTACAGAGATGTCGAAGAACTCGTAAACCACTTGAACGATATCATAGGCAACGAAGAAAAACGGGAAAAACTCTCCAGGAACGCATATGAAAAATCAAAACAATACGATTTATCCAACTTCAAACAAATTTTACTAAACTATTTCACAAAACTCCAATAAACGCATCCTTAAAACCATCAGAAACAATATACAATCCTATTTTCAATCACCATGAAAATAGATTAAACCAATTAAGCTAAGTGATGAACAAACAACATTTTAGCTATCTAATTTGAAAAATAGCAGAGCTTTATGATTAATGCACCTACTGGTGATTTTATGAGCGATAAGAAATATATAAACGATAAAGTTTTTGATATTGCTGAAACTTCCGTTCGTGGGGGGCTATTCCTCTTCGTAGGTAACATTTTTTCCACCCTCATCACGGCTTTTACTTCTATTTTAATTGCCCGCTTCCTAGGTGCTATTGGCTACGGTTTATATAGCATCGCCCTAGTTGCTCCAAGCCTTTTATTTATATTCATCGATCTTGGAGTTAACTCTGCTTTAATCAAATATTGCGCAGAATTTAAGACAAAAGAACGTAACAAACACATAGCCAGCATAATTAAAAGCGGCTTCCTCTATAAAACAACTTTATCTTTTGTATTCTTTCTCATTTTATTTTGTTTTTCAGACTGGTTTGCAGCCTATGCTTTAAGAAGACCCGATATTGCCTTTTTAGTTCGCATCGTCTCTGTTTTAATTATTTTACAAGTAGTGTTCAATACTGCAAGGAACATTTTTGTTGGACTAGACAAAATGGAATACAGCGCTACTGCATCGGTTTTACAGGCCATTGTTAAACTTGTTATAGCTTTAACTTTAATTTTTCTAGGTTTTGGAGTCTTGGGTGCAATTATTGGCCATATCGCAGGATATTTAGTAGCCGGGCTCATTAGTTTACTGTTAGTTTACAATTTATATAGAAATTTTAGAAGCAAAAATGCAGACACCCGTTTCTCAGCTGATTTGAAGCTTATGATTAAATACGGTTTCCCTTTATATTTTTCAGGTCTTTTGATGGCTTTTCTAAGTCAATTTCAAATGTTAAGTTTAGCTTGGTTTGTTTCAGACTTTGACATCGGAAATTTTCGTGCTGCTTCCAACTTCCTATCTTTAATCACCATAGTCGTTATTCCCGTTTCTACAGCACTATTTCCCGCCTTCTCTAAATTCAACTTCAAGGAAGAAAAAGAAGAAGTCGAAAGGTTCTTCCATTACTCCTTAAAATACGTCTTATTACTATTAACTCCCGTAGCTTTACTCGTTGGAATAGCCTCACGAAACTTAGTTTTCCTAGTTTACGGAACAGACTTTATCTCAGCCTCATCTTACATAACTCTTTTAACCATTACATATTTTTACGGTGGCATTTCAATGGTCATTAACAGTTTTTTGAACGGCATAGGCAGAACCAACATCACCTTAAGAGTTAACGTAGTCAACTTTCTAACCTCCTTCCCATTAATTTACATTTTAACAATGCTTCACGGAGTTCTAGGCCTCATTACCTCCATCATTATATCAAGCCTCGCCGCTTTAATCTACGCCTCAACAATTATAACCAAAAAATTTAACATAAAATTCAACTACCCAGACATTTCAAAAATCTATTCAACAACATTTCTATCCGGTTCCATAGCTTTTCTTTTCCATCATTTCATTTCTTTAAGCTACCTAACCGAATTAATTCTAATTTCAGCCATTTTCACTATAAGCTACCTAGTTCTAGTTCCTCTGCTGGGCGCAATAAATAAAAGGGACATAGAGGTTTTCAGGTCTATTTTCAGCAAATTCAAGCTAATAGCCCCCTTCACAAATATCTTACTTAACTTCGAATCTTGGCTTTTAAACCACGCCAACAAAACAACATAACCCTCTAAATAAAACATCTAAACCATTACATTACTCGAAAAACTGGTGAAATATATTTGAATTTCATAGCTCTAATAGGCACAGTAAAACCCTTCGGAAACAAAGGAGATGAAGCAATCTACATAACCTCAATTCAACTAATTCGAAAACACTTAAAGAAAATTAAAATACTCTTAGCATCACCTGAGTTTAACCCATCATATAAAAAACTAAGAAAATACGGAGCCGACATCATAACTCGTCACCCCATGGGCGCACTTAGCGAACTTCTTAGAAAAACAAACTCCTCGACCACTTTTCAAAAACATCTTGCAAAATACATATACTACCACACTCCTCCCCTTATATCAGCCCTATTATCCAAAAAAATCCCATCCACATCCAACAAAGTCCTTAAAAACATCGACACATTCGTAATAGTTTCCCATCCACTTGAAGCAGCAGGCTTCTCAACATATATATCCTCTTTCGTCATCCCCAGGTTCCTAAACCCCCAAAGCAAGGTTATCGCATTCCCACTATCACTATCAACAAAAATACTAAACAATTTCATATCCAAGTCTCGCGCGAAAAATGCACTAAACAAAGCAAACATTGTTTACACCCGTGGAAACCACACAGCCAAACTCCTAAAAAAACACCTAAAATTAAGAAACGTCGTTGCTTCATTTGACCCAGCAATCACCTTATCCAAAACGGAGCCGAAAGAAAAGCCGCTCAAAGGCATAGCAGTAGTACCTGCAGGTTTATCCGTAAGCCCCTTATTTCTCGCAAAACTCGTAAGAAAACTAATAGAAAAACTAGAAAAACACGTATATATAATTCCCTTTTCCCTTGACGATATACCAATCGCCCATAAACTGTTTAATCTCGTTAAAAACAAAGATTCCTGCAATGTAATAGACACTAGTAACATGAGTTCACAGGAATTGAAAGGCTTCCTAAGCCACGTTGAAATGCTAATAACCTCCCGAGTACACGCAGCTATATTCGCCCTAGGTGAACACATTCCAACAATTGGCATTCTCCGCGAAGACGACGTAAAATTCTACGATGTCCTAGAAGCATTCAAACTAGACGAATATGTCTTTAATCCAAAAATAACGCCCATAAGCACATTAAACAAAATAATAAGCACAGCAAAAACCATTACCGACAACAGATCAGACATAGTCCAACTAATTAAACAGAAACTGCCATCAGCAGTTGCAAAAGCCGAAAACACATGTTCCACTTTAAAAAAGCTTGCCACTGGTGATTAACATAAACCTAACTCATTACTGGAAATTGATGAAGAAGCTTTGCGTGGGATGCGGCGCATGCATTGGAATTTGCCCTAAAGAAGCAATATCCCCAACAGAGATTAAAGGCTACGCATCCATTAACATAGACACCTCAAAATGTATTCAATGCGGACTCTGTGTTAAATTTTGCCCCATAATTTCTTACCTAAACACTCCTGAACCCTTGAAAAACCAAAATCCAAACATCAAAATATTCACAGGACATGCTACTGAGACCGAAACTAGATATTATGGTGCATCAGGCGGCACTGTAACCGCATTACTAACATATCTTTTAGAGGAAAGCGAAGTAGATGGAGTGCTAGTCGCAAAAGCTCATGGAAAAAAGGCAACTCCACAGTTGGTAACAAATGTTGAGGATTTAAAGGATACTCAAGGCTCCATTTACTTTCCTACTTTTAGCTTAAAGCTCATTAGGCAGTTAAGGAGTATTGAAGGCAGCTACGCTGTAGTAGGCCTCCCATGTCAAATAGACACCCTAAAAAAACTTATAGAAATAAAATTTCTACCTGAAAACAGAATAAAATATTTTTTGGGGCTAAGATGCTACCATGTAAATGCGCCATGGTATTTAACCTATATGATTAATAAAATGTTGAAATTACCTGTAGATAACGTATATCAAGTCACAGCTAGGAGATATGGGTGGCCAGGCAAAGTTCTAGTGAAAACTCGTAAAGGAAACTACGTTATTCCTCATTTTTACGATAGAAAAACAGGAATTGGATTGTGGAACCCATTAGCATTACTACATCTCACTGCTCAGCTGGGCTGTCTCATCTGCACAAACCATGAAAACATTAATGCAGATATTACATTTGGCGATGCTTGGATCCCGAAAATAGTTAAAAAAGACAAAATAGGGTCATCACTCATTATTACAAGAACAAAAAGAGGAACCGAACTAATTAGAAAAGCTGAATCCACGGGAAGAATCGCAGTAAATACCCTAAACAGAGAAAAAAGATATTACCAGAGCAATGAAGAACTTAAAAGTTTTAATAAAACATTAAGAATGTTAATTAAAGAGGGAACAGCCAAAACAATACGGCAGCAAAACATAGCAAACATATTTGCATTAATACCACACCTAGCATTTACATCAACGTTAAGACAAACATTATTGAAAATAATCCCACCGAAAATACTTATGACCGCTGCCAGCACCTATATAAAACTAATTAGCACAACCTCGCATTCTTAAGAAAATTCACCCCACTCGGCCAACTTACAGAGTTTTCTATATTTTAGGTGACATATATGATTTCTGCAGTTAACTTTGTTAGAAAGGTTGAACTAGAAAAATTAAAAAGCGAAGAAATAGAAAAATTTTACCAAATCGCCAAGCTTAATCGCATCGGCTATTTTTTGCTTCACAAAGCCATAGATCAAGGATTAAACTTACCCACCCATCTTCACAAAATATTTCGAAAAGAAAACATACGTTACAAAAAAATCCTAAAAGAATTCACACAAGTATCCCAAACTTTAGATAAACTAGGCATCGGCTTCGCTATTTTTAAATCCCTGAAACCTTTCCCATCAACCACAGTCGACATCGACATAATAATCTTCAACAATTATTGGAAAGCAGTCACAGGTCTAATTTCAAAAAACTATAAAATTCTTGGCTGGGGTCCTGAAAGCATTACCCTACAAGACCCCTACAGCATCGTCGGCATCGACCTATACAGAGAAGTTTCTGTTTCCAGACTAAGATACTTCTCCAAAAACAAACTCCACAAATATGTTGAATGGGTTAACACCGAACTTGGCGACGTTAAAAATTTAAAACTTGAATGCGACTTAATATGCGTCGCCGCCCACTCCTTCATAAAAGAACAAATGTTCACCCTCGCAGACTACCTCTACTTCACTAAATATCTAAACAAATGCAACCTAAATTTACTTCTAAACATCGCGGTCGAAACATGCTCAGAAATCCCCTTAACCATAATTTTAAGACTTGTAAACGTTATTCATAAAAAAGTTTACGGCAAAAAACTTTGCCAAATTAAACTAGATACATGGGAAGCCAGATTTGAAGAAAAAAGATTCAAACAAAAAAACTTTAAAGTTCCATTCAAATATCATCCACTAACAATTTTAAACGGCATCCTAAAACTATTAAAAAAGGAAGAAAACTCTAGAAAAAGCCTAACATACCAAATAAACTACCTATTACAATTAAAAAACACAAAACCCTTCCTAAAAGACTTACTCAGCCACATAAAACGAAAAACATACTAACACTACAAAACCAACAAAAATATCAAAGAAAGTAATTAAAATGAAAATCCTGAACTCCGTTCAAAGCGTCTACACAAAAAAACATATACTAGCCATAACCTCGGCTAGGCATCAAAAACTAACACTTATCCGAACAAACTACTCACTTTCAAAAATAGAAAAACTAAGCACATTCAAAGGCTCAAAAAGCTTTCTCCTAACAAAAACCTTCGACATCTACCTACTCTCAGTAGACAACAAACTCCTAGCATCAAACGACCTCAACGAATGGAAAGAAGTCCTCAAAGTAAGAAAAAGAAACATCATATGGCACACAGCCACAACACCTCAGAACATAGTTGCCCAAGAATACGGAGAAAAACCCACAACTATCTTCACATCAGAAAACGGCTACAATTGGGAAAAAACGTTAACAAACATAGAAGTAGACCCTAAATCATTACACTTCCACTACATCACATACAGCCCTCAATACAACGCATTATACGCAACACTAGGAGACGGAAACCTCATCAGAGCCATCAAAATCCAAAAAAACACATGGAAACCCATATACATAGGACCCTGGCAATTCGTACCAATAACCACCAGCAAAAACAACATAATGTTCGGAATGGACAGCGCAATCGCAAAAGGAGGCATAGGAATCCACCACCCACCAAACAAATGGAAATTCATCTTCCTAAAATGGCGCAACAAAAAAGTCAAATTCACACCAATGAGCAACCTAAAAAAACTCGACAACAACCTCTGGATCACCGCACTCGGCACACCACAAGCCATATTAGTCTCAAAAAACCTAAAAAAATGGCACCCAGCACACATAGAAGGATACAGCAAACAATTCAACTTCCATACAACAATAAGCGAAGAAAAAACCTACGTAGCATGCACAACAGGAAAAAACCTACTACTATTCAAGAAAAAAGAACTAGAAAAAATAACACAAACAACCCAACCAACATTAACCAACTACAAAGCCTACATCGACAAAATAAAAGGCCTAGGATTCACCCTAAAAAGAAAAATATCAAAATAAAACACAACCCGACACCACACCTACCAAACAAAAACGCTCTAAGAAAAATGAAAAACACAAGAAAAGCAAAGCTCCTTTACCCTACAATCCCCTATCCGCAATCTACACGCTACACATCGCCTAAAGTGTCAAATATATTTGACACTTTAAATATCATCATTTTTTTATTACCTTTTTCTTGTTACCTAAATAACAATAACATATTAGACACTTCAACTCATAACAGACAAAACTAAAATATCAAGGAGAAAAATAAATGCAAACATATTTTAATGACAGACATTCTCCGCTCTGCAATTAAATTCTTTCTCACATCCACTATAAGCACATCTCAAGCCTTATCAAAGACAAAATATCTAAATAAAATCTACATTAAGTTAAATTATCTCAAAGCCAAAATCACTTTAAAAGTAACAGCATCCTTGTAAAATTTTGAAACGAGTTGGTTTGCTTGAATAAAGGCATAATTATTGTTTTAAGTGGCATCGACGGTTCAGGTAAAAGTACCATTAGCAGAAAGTTAAGCAAAGACCTGATAAAAGATTTTAACCTTGAAACTAGAATCGTTTGGGTTAAAAGCCTACACACCTTAGCTTACCTAATTTACACCTTTTTCCGAAAAACATGGGGCACCGAATACATCACAAACCCCAGAGGCAAAATAATCGAACACTACACTACAAAATGGATGAAAAAACTAGGCCCACTATGGGGCTTCATCGAATTTTTATCAGTTCTCCCATGGATCCTTATAACACTTCTTTATCGACTTCTAGGTTTCACCGTAATTTGCGACCGATTTATAATGGATTTCCTAGCTACAGTTTCCCTTCGAGTTAAGAACCCATTTTGGCCCTGGAAAAGCATATGGGGAAAAACCCTAAAAACACTGCAAAGAAAATTTTTAATCTTCCACCTAAAAGTCACTTTAAAAACAGCCTTAAAGCGAAGACCAGACATTGAATATGATTTAGAAGAATTCAAACTTTTAACAGCCTTATATAGAGTCCTAACCAATGACATAAACGCTCACGAAATTCTTAACGAAAAAACACCCATCCCCAACATTATAAAAAACATAAAGAACACACTAACAAACAAAACTAACTAAACACTATATCATAAACATTTTAAAGCACTTAAACTATTACCAATTTAAAGAAAACAGTTTAGTACCTCTGGTTTTTATTACAGGTTCGACATTTCAACTAGGAAATTGTTGCCTACTTTGCATATTAGGCATTTCCCTGCTATCTCCACTACTTTAGCTTCTTTCTTCATTGCAGTTAAAATGATGATTTATGATATTACAATGGTAGTGGTGTAATGGGAGAACGTTTATAAGTAGATTAGATTACATATCTACAAGGTGACATGTATGAGCACTACTGTTAGAATTTCGTTAGAGGATAAAAAACGTTTAGCTAGATTTGCGAAGAAAGTAAATGCTCGAAGCTTAGTTGAAGCTCTTAGATTAGCTCTTTCAATGGCCGAGGAAAAACTTGATGAATTTAAAGGAAACATGGAAGCTTTAAAAAAACTTTTGAAAAACATGGGCCGCGTTGGAAATAGAGTATCTGAAAGAGTAGATGAAGAACTAGCTGACATCATATACAGGGAGAGTAGAGAAGAGTGAGCATATTCATAGATACAGGTATTTTTTACGCCCTGCTCGATGAAAAAGATATTAATCATATAGATGCCTTAGCCATAATGACTCATATCCTTGAAGGAAAATTTGGTAAAGCAGTTACAACAGACTATGTAATTTTAGAAACAACACTACTTCTCAAAACAAGAATTGGACCCAAAGTTGTTAAAAGTTTTTTAGACTTCCTTGAAGAAAGCGGAATAACCACAATTATAGTCGATAAAGAAACATTTGAAAAAACTCTAAAATTAGTAAAAAAACATCCAAAAAGCCTAAGCATATGCGACGCAGCCACATTAACCATATTAAAAGACTGGAACATAAACAACCTAGCCACCTTCAACCTAAAAAGCTTCAAAAACCTAGCAGAAAACATTATAGGAAAAGGATATTTCAACACCCTAACCAACCATGAAAAAGAAAAAATAAAATCCCTAGTAAAATAAGAAAATAAATTAAAGAAATACATAACAAACTTCAAACATTTAAGTTAAAAGGAACACACTAGCTAAAATTTTATCACATGTTATGTTAAATTTATTTAGTGAGATGTTTGTGAATATGAATGTTATAAAATATTTAGAGGGTGTATTTGAAGTT